>CALJNA010000029.1 GCA_937981955.1 uncultured Granulosicoccaceae bacterium | reverse complement strand
TATCAATGATGCCAATTGATAAAATCAAACCTGGAGTGGTTGCCGGCAAAGGTACCGGAATCAGCTATTTCGGCAACGCCGGTGGCAGTGACGACCAGCCCATGGTAAAAAAAATCGCTAAGGCATTTGCTCCGACAGGTATAGCCCTGGAACATGTAAACAACGTGCATGAACGCATTTGGGAAAAAGTGGCATTCAACGCAGGCATGAACGCACTGTCAGCTTTGTCCTTTGGTCGACCAGCAACTATTGGACAATCACCCGGTGCTCGCGCTCTTGCAGAAGATGTCGCTAAAGAAGTGTCTGAGGTGGCCAAAAGCCAAAGAATCGATATTGATATTCAAAATGTACTGTCCATGATCGAATTGTCGTGCACCCAACACGGCGACCATATCCCATCCATGCTGCAAGATCTTTTGGCCAAACGTAAAACTGAAGTCGATGCGCTTAATGGTGCGGTGGTCAATGCTGCTAACAAAGCAGGCATGGCAGCACCGCTGAATGAAATGCTGGCAACACTTGTAAGGCTGGCTGAACTATCGCATCAAACTTACGACTACGCTTGATTGTTGCGAAACTTTATTAAACATATTGCCCTAGTTTCGTTTTGGGCTGTGGGCCTGACCGGTCCACAGCCGAGCTTCCGCTATCAATTCAACGGAAAGAAAAACAGAATCAAAGGCACACTGATCGCAACAATAATAATCTCGAGCGGTAAGCCCATTCGCCAGTAATCACTGAACTTATACCCACCTGGTCCCATGACCAGCGTGTTGCACTGATGACCGATTGGCGTTAAGAACGCGCAAGACGCACCAACCGCCACACTCATTAAAAACGGATCAGCGTTAACATTTAACGCACCTGCCATAGCGATTCCCAACGGTGCCATCACCAGCGCAGTGGCAGCATTATTGATGACATCCGACAACAACATGGTCACGACCAGCAGCAAAGTCAAAACGATGGGTATCGGTAAACCGCTAGTCCACTCTATTAATGAATCAGCCACCAACTGTGTGGTACCTGTGGTTGTTAACGCATTGCCCACAGGAATCATTGCAGCAAGTAAAACAATGACTGGCCAATCTATGTCATCGTAGATCTGCCTTGGTGACAAAATGCCGAACAGCGCATAAGCCATGATGGCCAGTAAAAATGCAGTCGTTAATGAAACCAGACCAACAATACCAAGCAGTATCGCCACAGCAAATATCGCTGAGGCAACGGCTACCCGCTTTGTGCGGTTCAAGTCGATGGGCCGATTAGCCAATGGCCACATGCCAAGCTTTCGGAACTGCTCATCGATCGTGTCGGTGTCTCCTTTCAATAACAACACATCGCCTGCACGGAAAACCTGCTGACGTAATCGCTGCGTAACAGGTCGCCCGTTACGCGCAAGTCCCACCAGCGCAACCGTACGACCGGTTTCATGGCGGATGAATTCAACGCCCTTGCCGATGAGTTCCGACTCATTATTAATTACACCTTCAACCATGGTTTCGTTCTGAGGATCAGGTTGAACAAACGCAGGCGTTGCCGAGCTAAGTAGTTCGAGCGAATGTTTGTCCAGAAACTCACGTAAGTCATCTGGATTTGCTCGAACGATTAGAATATCTTCTTCGGCTATGACATAACTGGCTCGCACTGCACGAGCAAAACGCCGTTTACCAGCAACACCGATAATCTCAACACCTTCACCATCCGTGTCACCAACATCGGTTTCGCCAAGCGTTTTACCCACCAATGGTGAATCGCTCGGAACCTTCGCCTCGGTTAAGTATTGCCCTACCTCGAACAGTTTGTTGGCACTGTTTGATTGCATACGTTCTTTGGGTATCAATCGCCAGCCGATAAATGTAATGAACAGCCCGCCAATAATGGCAATCGGCAACCCAACCGGTGTAAACGAAAACATGCCGAAGGCTTCGCCTGTGTGCTCGGCTCGAATACTGGCAACAATAATGTTCGGTGGAGTTCCGATCAACGTCATCATGCCGCCGAGCAAACTACCAAAGGCCAGCGGCATCAAGATAAGTGCTGGAGATCGATTTCGCTCATCGCAGGTGGAAAGTGCAATGGGTAGCAGCAAGGCAAGCGCACCTACGTTATTCATGAACGCTGAGGCGAGTGTAATAACAGCCGTCAGCGCTGCAATATGCATGATCGGTGTTTCTGTCAGATGACTAATGCGACTGGCAATCTCATCAACTACGCCAGCATTTTTCAGCGCGCTGCTAATGATCAAAACCGCTGCCACGGTAATGACGGCCGGATGACCAAAACCCAAAAACGCTTTATCCGGTTCAACCAGCTTGAACAGTATGCATGCTACCAACGCGGACATGGCGACCAAATCGTACCGCCAACGCCCCCAGCCGAACATCAGCATGGCCCCACACAAAATCGCACTGATCAGAGTCTGTTCTGTTGTCATGGTTTCTATAAATCGTTAACTCGACACCGCCGAAGCGGTTGCACGGCTTTTGCATTCTACTAGGGAGCGAAGGTCTGTTCAGTTGTAGATAGGAATAGACACAAAACCTGACATATAGTGCACTATCATGAGCATTTCCAGTCAACAGGCACGCGTTGCCGACTGCACAATCGATATTAATGTGGAAGGCAAGCAACACGGATTCCTGAGCTTGCCGTGTGCCAGCGAACGCTCGGCATTCGGAACCGTACAAATTCCAGTCTGCGTTATGCGCAATGGTGACGGCCCCACGATCACGCTAATGGCAGGTGCTCATGGTGATGAATTTGATGGCCAGGTAACGCTGCACCGGCTCATTGAGACCACTCAAGTTGAGGATATCAGTGGTTGCCTTATCGTCGTGCCTAACATGAATCCACTGGCCACCTCGGCCCAGTCCCGATACACACCCGTTGATGGCAAAGATCTGGATGAAGCCTTCCCGGGTGATCAAGATGGTTCAATCACCGAACAGATGGCGGCACTCATTTACGACACTGTGGTCAAACCAGCATCACTGGTCATTGAAATTCAATCCGGTGGCGCATCTGCACGTTTTACCTCGCTTGCCGCTGTGCACTTCAACGAAAGCAATCACGAACTTCAAAAAAGCGCCGAACAAAATATGATTGCCTTTGGCGCACCCTACAGCGCAAGACTATTACCCGGCCACCGTGGCAGTCTGGCTAATGCGGTGCAGATGGATGAAAAAGATTTTGTTGCAGTGCGCCTGGGTGGCGGTGGCAGCGTCAGTGCGCATAGCATTGATATTGCGCACATTGGTTGTCGGAATGTGTTGGTACAGGCTGGCGTTCTGAATCAGGAACTGGTGCTTCGCGCAACTCGCATGCTCGAAGTAAGCTCACACAAAAACTACGTCATTGCACCCAACGCCGGCTTACTTGAGATGTGCAAGGAAGTCGGTGACGATGTGTATATGGGCAGCCCGCTCGCAAAAATAATTCAACATGGAAACACCGGACCCGACACGGTTGTTATTAAAGCCGATAGAAACGGAATTTTGATGTCACACCATCACAGAGGGTTAATCGAACAAGGTGATTGTGTGGCTATCGTTGCAGATGAGGTGCAGCGATAACCAACACAGATTTACCCTGCCAGCAACTCAGGCAATTAACTCACACCTGACTCAAGCTCTTTCACAATCTCGGCATCAAGCTTCAGACCCGCAGCCAGAGAGTCCATATACTTTCTTTCATCAGGCGAATCCAGATCGACAACCATCGCAGACGCCAAATAGATTTCTGCAGCAGCTTCCGGTGAATCGGCCGATGCCACCACTTCGGCAACATCCAGTGGCTTGTTCAGTTCGCGCATCATGAATGAAGTAATCTCCTGCTCCAACCCCAGACTTTCGATTTTCGCGCTAATCAGTTTTTGTTCTTCGATATCGACATGACCATCGGACTTTGCCGCGCTGATCATGGCTTTTACTATCGCCTCGCTTCGAGTATCAGCCTCGGTATTGTTGAGCTCAACAATGGGCGTGCCGGTGTGTTGAATCTGGCCACCCTGTTGTTGCTGCCATCTGTTGTATGCCGTATAGGCAAGACCACCAGCTGCAGCGAGCCCACCCACTTTTAACGCAGTTTCAGTTAGCTGGCGACCACCTTTGGTGCCGAGCAGCAGTGCCACAGCACCTGCGGCAAGCGCACCTTTGCCCATGCCATTAAGCATGGCATCGCGTTGTTCGCCCGACTCGGGTACACCAAGCTTTTCTTCTGCCATCTCAATACCGGCTTTTGTTGCCTGTTGAGATTTTTCCAATAAGTTATCAAGAATGACTTTAGAGTCCAAAACGATTCCCTCACCATGTGTTGAATAGCGATAGTATGGGCAGTCAATGGAAAATTCACTAGTGACAAGAACAATGCACAGATTTATCCACATTTATTCACGCTCGATCACCTGCTCGATTTTCTAGCATGACGCAGACCGGCATCAGTGTAATTATCCCAACCTACAATCGATGCAGCGCTGTCTGTGAGGCAATTGAATCTGTCCTGAACCAAACACTACCGGCAAACGAAATTATTGTTGTGGATGATGGTTCAGAAGATGATACCGCTGCGCACATTGCCGAACGCTTTCCAACCGTAAAACTGATCAGTCAAACGAATCACGGCGTTTCACATGCTCGCAATCAGGGTGTGCAGATAGCGAACTACTCGTGGTTAGGATTTCTCGATTCGGATGATCGCTGGTTTCCGAAAAAGCTCGCAGTGCAAATGCAGGCGATAAACGAACGGCCGGAAATCAAATTATGTCACTGCGATGAACACTGGATTCGTAACGGTAAGCGCGTGAATCCCATGAACAAGCATCAGAAGCGCGGTGGAGACATTTTCGAATACTGTCTGCCGTTGTGCGCCATCTCACCTTCGGCTGTGATGATCCATCGCTCGCTGTTTAAGTCTGTCGGCCTGTTTGATGAATCACTCCCTGCGTGTGAAGACTATGATTTATGGTTACGCATATGCGCGCGCTTTCCGGTGCTGTTTGTAGACCAGGCGCTGTTGGAAAAAACCGGTGGGCATAAAGACCAGTTGTCGAGAAAATACTGGGGTATGGACCGCTTCCGGCTGCAGGCATTAGCGAAGCTGCTGCGCAGCAACGAACTGACAAGGGTACAAACCGAGCTCGCCGAAGCCGTTTTCAAAAAGAAGTTCGAGATTCTGCAAACGGGTGCGAAAAAACGCGGCAACGAGATTTTTGCGCTCGAACTAGAGCAGCTCTACTCCGACCTAATTTAGGCTATATCAAGGTATAATGCACCCACGTAAAGGCATACTCAAACCGGCATTCATTCATGGCCGCATTACTGTTCAGATTGCGCAATGTGCCGGAAGACGAGGCAGAAGACATTCGTGCTTTGTTAAAACAGCATCACATCGCCAACTATGAAACCAGCGCAGGCAACTGGGGCATTTCCATGCCCGGGATCTGGGCTGAGAACGATGACGATTTGCCACGCGCAAAAGAACTGATAAACGAATACCAGCAACAACGAGCGATTTCTGCGCGAACAAACTATGAAGCCGATCGACGCGAAGGTCGCGCTCCCGGCCTTGTCGACAGCATCAAGCGTCGACCGCTGGTCACACTGGGCATTTTTCTATTTTGTCTCTTTGTGGTGTACGCGATGGTTGCTCCGTTTGTCCGACTAGCCTTAATTTCCTGATTGATGACTAACAATGACTAACCAAGCCGAATAATAATTAGTCAGTGCACCAATCACCCCATTCCTGCAGGAACAAACCATGAAAGCAATTCAAGTCGATAAAAATGATCAAGGCAAGGTGAGCGCAAGCCTTGTCGATCTCGATCCGGCCTCACTGCCTGAAGGCGATGTCACCGTATCGGTGGACTACTCAACCATCAACTACAAAGACGGACTTGTGCTTGGCGGGCTTGGTGGTCTGGTGCGAAATTACCCGCATGTACCAGGTATCGATTTCGCTGGCACGGTGCTGGAAAGTCAAAGCGATCAATTCAAGGCAGGTGACAAGGTGGTGTTGACTGGTTGGCGTGTCGGCGAATCTCACTGGGGTGGATATGCCGAGCAGGCGCGCGTTAAGTCCGATTGGCTTGTCCCGCTGCCCGACGGCTTGACCACACGCCAGGCTATGGCGATTGGTACCGCCGGCATGGCTGCCATGCTGGGAGTTCTGGCTCTTGAAGATGCCGGTATGGATAAAAACAACGGCCCGGTTCTGGTAACCGGCGCAGCTGGCGGTGTCGGATCGATCGCCTGTGCGCTGCTTGCTGCAACAGGCTATGAAGTGGAAGCAGTTACTGGCAGGGAATCCAGCGCTGACCACTTACGCAGCCTCGGGGTCACCACCATAACCCCACGCAGTGAGCTTGAAACACCCAATGGCAAGCCATTGAACAAGGAAAAATGGGCGGGCTGTGTCGATTCGGTCGGCGGGGCCATGTTATCCAACATACTGACCCAGATGAAATACGGCTCGTCTGTTGCCGCAATCGGTTTGGCTGGAGGGGCAGCTTTGGAAACCACGGTCATCCCGTTTTTGCTACGCGGCGTGAATTTGCTTGGTATAGATTCGGTTATGTGCCCTGCCGAAACGCGACAACGCGCCTGGCAGCGCCTTCATACCGATCTGCCCAAGGACAAACTCGACTCAATGATCAATGAAGTGTCGCTGAGTGAAGTGCCTGCTTTGGGGCCAGTCATCCTTGGTGGTCAAATTCAGGGCAGAACTGTCGTCAAGGTCGGATGAAAAGACGCGGTTCCTTCTACCACGGAAAAGTAATCCGTGCGACTTGCAAAAGGGTAACTAAAATAACGTTCGTGTTCTTCCATTGGGTCCGATTCTGGCTATAAGTATCAGGACTTTCAGGCGTTTATGACTGTTCTCAAGACTTAATCGTTACGGGTACTTGTCAAACGCCAAAAAATGAGAATTTGTCCACAAATTTAAGGTTCAATTCAGGTTGTCAGGCTAGGATTAGCTTCCGTCGACGCACTGTAAATTTTCGTGCCAAGACTGAGCACCCCCCGCTCAATGTCGTTCGGGGCTGGCCAAGACAACCAGCTGTTACAAACTGAGATAAAAATGAGATTCACTGATAACGCCCGTTGTCTAAAAGCTTGCCTGCTTACCTGTCTGTTCACTGTCTACACCATTCCCGCTTATGCGGATAATCAGCCGCCTTCGGTCATTAATGGCGTTACCGTAACCGCCATTGGGGACACGACTGTCCGAGTTACTTGGCACAAGCCTTGGGACGATGTCGGGGTTTACGGTTACAACGTGTATCGCAACGGTTCGTACTACGCCACCACATTCGACACCAACTTTGTTGATCGTGACGTCGCTGCGAACAGCGAATACCGGTATGGCGTTGTCGGCTTCGACAGGGCGAAAAATTTCAGCACTATTTCTAGCGAAGTAACGGTTGCAACCGGCGGCTCAAATGAAGCGGCACCACCACCGCCTGCGCCGGCACCTGCCAACAACGCAGCAGTGAATCGCCCGGAAGGACTGTTTGCCGAAATTCAGAACGGAAACGAAGCAATCATTAAGTGGCGCGCACCGGCCGGAGATATCAAAGGCTATAACGTCTTCCGCAACGGCGGTTACATGGCAAGTGTTGCATCTCCCGAGTACCGGGACCAGTCAATGAACTGGGGTGAAGACTACAACTACATGGTCATTGCCTACAACCAGACTGATACGTTCTCCGAAAAATCCGACATTCTGACGGTCAATACCGCAAACGGCTCCTCAAGCACCACCGACAACAGCAACACCACAAGTGTTGAATCTGTTAACGAACAACGTTCTGTTCCACAAGACGATGCAATTTCAGCGAACAGTTCAGTTCCTGATGGCTACAATCTGGTTTTTTCAGATGAGTTCAATAGTTACTCGCTCGATACAAGCAAATGGAATTCATCGTATCGCTGGGGACCAGGCTGGATAATCAACGGTGAAAAACAGTACTACGTAGATCGCATAAACAATCCGGACTTTGGCCACTCGCCGTTCGAATTCGATGGCAACCACATGACCATTTCTGCCATTCGCACACCCGACCATTTGAGATCAAGCGCAAATTGGCAGCCTTATCTGTCTGGTGCGCTGACCACTTACAACAAATTCAAGATGCGTTATGGCTACGTCGAAATGCGCGCAAAGCTGCCAAAGGGTCGCGGCTTATGGTCCGCCTTCTGGTTGCTGCATCAGAACGATAACGATCGTCGGCCGGAAATCGATGTCATGGAGTACATTGGTGACAAGCCCAACACCATATACAACACCTATCACTACTACGAAAACTGGAACTTGCGATCTACACCGTCGTACGAGGTGCCTGGCGAGGATTTCTCACAAAACTTCCATACCTATGGGATGAGATGGGAACCAGGCAAAATAACCTGGTACGTAGATGGCGTCGAGCGCAATGTACACAATGATGGCAATGTTTCATGGGAAGACATGTATTTACTGGTTAACCTCGCCGTCGGTGGGTGGTGGCCCGGCGACCCGGATGGAAACACATCGTTCCCCGCGCGCTACCAAATCGACTACATCAGGGCCTATCAGAAGAATTAGCCCAAGCGCGAAGTTCATCACATTTTCCTGAATCACGAGGCGGCTCACGAAGCCGCCTTTTTTTTGTCCGACTGGACGTCATTTTGATTACGCGCTACCCCCGTTGATTCTCAAGCTCGGTAGACTGCCAGGCATACATTATTGCCACGCGGCCGAGCCATGTCAGACACCACTGCTATTTCATCAAACCAAAGTAGAGCATTAACTCGCTTTACTATGGATACTCGAGGCCTGAGTGCAGTGCTTGCTCTGATCGTTCTGGCCGGCTGTCAGACCAGTACAGAACCACGCTCCAAACCACAGAATTTACTGGCTCCGGCACAAAGCCAACCTCTCGTTATTAAAAAGTACGAACAGTCGAACAATGCAGATTGGGCGAACTGGCGTGAACGCATGCAACCACTTTTCTCTCAGGCAAGATCATTGGTTGAACGGGAAACCGGTGTCGACTTATCTGATGTGAAGCTGAACATTGCGAACGACCGATCCATTACAGCCGAAGTTAGTCACGAGACAAAAAGACTAGTAAACAGCCAGTTCAATAACCGCAACTTTGCCAATAAGTTTTTGGACTCAGTCATGAGTGGCCAAAAAGGTACGTATGCAGCACTCTATGCAACTCGTACAGGTGAAGTCATGGTGAGCCAGCCACTGATGCAAAGCTACCAGCGCTCGTTACCTAACGAAGGCGAAGTACAGGAATCAGCCATACTGGCACTGCTAATACACGAGCTTGTGCATGCAGCCGATGACAAGCGATACCGTATTCACGAAAACCGTGATTTAAATTTTCGCGCATCGTTCGCGCAATCTGCTGCATTTGAAGGGCATGCACAATGGGTCACGCGCAACATCTGTGGCAAAGCAAATTGTCTTTCCGGCCTTGAAGCACTTGACGAGTTCATGTTTGGTCGCCGAAACCCGCCAAACAAGTTGACCCAGCCTGTACAAGCAATCAGTCGAAACGTGCTGGAATATTCTTACGTTGAAGGCGAGCGATTCATCACTAATCTGGCTCAACGTCCAAACGGTGCGAAGCTGATTAATGACTTACTCAGCAACCCACCGCAGGATCCGATTCAAATCCTGGACCCGGCCAGTTACCCAAACACTGAACGCGAACAGCGCAATCAACAACTGCTCTCCGCCAGTAAAAGTCTGAATCACCCATGGTTGGATTCGCCCTGGACCAGCGTGCAAACCTCTCCATTGAAAGGCGTAAACCTGCGAACCGACCCCACCAGACGTAACGCGGCGGTTGACGGATTCACACGATTGATAACCTCAATGGTTGCAATGCAACTGTATAACCAGTCTGAGCCAAGCTTTGCACCAATCGAATTAACTGTGCTCAAAACAGAATCTGTTGCAACAGCGAAGCTGTTCGGAAAAACCCTGCACGAAAACACAAGACTAAAAGGTGCTCATTTACAACGAGCAGACGATCTGGTGAAAGTGGCCAATAACGCAGGTTCACTGGAACCCGCGCTCTTGTATATGACCAAAGAAGCCAGCGAGAATGGCTTGACCTACTACACACTTATTGGTGTTAGTGGTTTGCACGTGGTGCAAATTTCCGGACTGGGGGAAAACGAAGGTTTGTTTGTTGACTATATCGACCAGCTACTGGTTAAGCTATCTGCCATTCATCGGGCATCGCTTTAACTGGCCAACGAATCACACTAGCCAACCAATCAGCTAGCTCCAGCTGACTCGCTTGGAAAATCGGGTTTTTAAAAAATCCATTTGGTCCGCCAGAACATCACGATTAGACAGGTAGAAAAACTCGTACCGGTTGGGCGCAAACGGAACTGCAAGCAGTTGCATGTTCGCTTCTTCAGGGGTTTTGCTACCCTTTCGATTATTGCACCGACGACACGCGGTGACACAGTTGGTCCACAAATCACGACCACCTCGTGAAGTCGGGATTACATGATCTCGAGACAAATCCTTTACAGGGAAGTCGACACCGCAGTACATACACACCTGCTGGTCGCGTGCAAACAGTAAGGAATTGGTTAACGGTGGTGTAAACGCCGTGCTGTCTACACGTCCGTCGCAAGCAATAATACTGGGAAGTTCAAGACGCGAGCGCAGTCCTGCACTGTTGTAGCCACCATGGATAGTATGGATAACTTCACCGAGACTCCAAATCACCTGATCCTTGACCATGAGCGTTGCAGTTTCCTGCCAGCTCAACCAGGCAATGGGCGTACCGGCCTTGTTCAGACGTAATACTTTGGCATTCATGACGCTTTTATTGCTTGTCTTTTTCGACCTCCACACCTTGTATAACACATAAATTGAACAAGGTTAACTGGAAAAGTAATAACAAGCGCTAAAACCTCAGAATAGAACCTGCTCCCATTGTCGACGTAGACCGCGTGCAATGTTTGTTACAGCCAGATCGGTAGCAATAGCCGCTTTTCTCAGTTTACGAACCGGATGGTTTGCTTCCATGTAGCGCCGCTCTTCAAGCAACCATTCCAGTGACTCAGCTACGGTGTCAAACATGACATCGGGAGAATAAGCTGATTCCCATGCCGCTCTGGCTGCTTTTCCCCGGTCTGCCGCTTCGTTCTCGATGGATCGCAACAGCGTCGGAATCGACTTGATATCCCGCTCGTCAACACGAACGGCAAAATCCCAGTTAATGTGCGGTGTGGGAACCCACTGGTTTGAGATGATCACCGGTGCTCGCCCCGCTTCCAGTGTTTCAAACAACCGATACGATGATGTGCCTATCCCTCTCGGGCACAACATAAAATGACTCTCCGCCATGGTGTGAGCGAAGTTCATTCCCTGCGATGCCTTGGTATCTTTGGTGCAATCCCAAACATTGAATTCAGACGTATCCTGAACACCTTTACTGGCCTGAGACAGCGCAATGACTTCATGCCGACAACGATGGCTGGTAGAACCAACAAACGAAAACAGCCAGCGTTTTTCAACATCCCAGGTGTGTACGTCCTTTATGAACTCATTCGGTGTGCAAATATATGGGAATGCGATTTGCTTACTGTGCTGAAAAAACCGACGGGGCATCGAGCAATACAAACCAGGTAGAGCTGACCATGGCTTGTCGGCTTCATTGTACATAAACGTTTTTTCACGATATCGACGCACCAGGTCATGCTCGCGCACACGTTTATACAAGTAATCATCGAAATGAGTATTTTCAATGAAGATGATCACGTCAGCTTCTTCCGGCGAATCACACAGCGTGTGTTTGCCAAACTGATCCTTCGCGGCTGTAGCAACAAAGGCGTCGAGTATTTCGTGTGTTTCGTATGCAGATGTAGCCAGAATTTTCATCGAAACTCCTGATCTCCAGTTGTCAGCACAGGTCGATCCTGCGCGCTCTCTTCCATAAGATTTAGCGTCCGTTTGACCGGTCTCAGCAGACAAGGCCGCAGTACCAGTGAAACGCTTCACATTATTTATAGCAGGGAGGACCGGGCTGAGGGAAATGGATGGGACTATTACCGGCTGAAGCGCGTCTATACGCCCAGAAAACCGCCTGACTGGCGTTCCCACAGACTGGCATAGAGGCCTTTTTTCTGCAGCAGTTCAGCGTGCGAGCCCGTCTCCACGATCTTGCCACCATCGAGCACAACGAGCCGGTCAAGCGCTGCGATGGTGGACAGCCGGTGAGCGACCGCTAGCACGGTTTTACCCTGCATTAAGTTGTTCAACTGCCCCTGTATGGCTGACTCAACTTCCGAATCCAGTGCTGACGTTGCTTCATCCAGGATAAGAATCGGGGCATCTTTCAAAATGACCCGAGCAATGGCGATGCGCTGCCGCTGGCCTCCGGAAAGTTTAACCCCGCGTTCGCCCACGGTTGCATCAAGTCCGCTACGACCTTGCAAGTCGACCAGATCAGGAATGAAGTGCATCGCTTCAGCCATTGTGGCGGCTTGAATAATTTGTTCATCGTCGGCATCAGCAAGACCATACCGGATGTTATCTCTTACGCTCCGATGCAACAGAGAGGTGTCCTGGGTGACCACAGCGATCTGGCTACGCAAACTCTCCTGAGTCACTTTACTAATGTCTTGTCCATCGATGGCTATGCTGCCGTGTTCGATGTCATGAAATCGCATCAGCAGATTTATCAACGTAGACTTGCCGGCACCTGAACGACCGACCAATCCCACTTTTTCTCCGGGTGACAGCGTTAATTGGCAGTTATCAATTATGGGTAACTCAGCATTTTGCTCAGAAATGAATTTATCGTAGTTAAACGAAACTTCATTAAACGCAATTTGACCAGCGTTCACTTTCAATTCGACCGCATGCTCAACATCCACAATATTGGTTGGCATGCAGATAGTTTCAATTCCGTTTTCAACCGTTCCAATGTGCTCAAACAAGGATGTTATTGTGCGCAAAATCCAACCTGACATCTGGTTAATACGCAACACCAGCCCGTTAGCAATGGCTAGTTCACCAACAGTAATAGCGCTGTTCATCCAAAGCCAAATCGAAATCGCGGCTGTGCAGAACATTAGGGCCGTGTTCATCAGCGTCATGGTGATCGTCATGTTCATGATTGCACCCATCAGGGCCACAAACGAGCGTACATGGTGACGAATCGCATCAGCAGCAAAGCGTTCTTCCAGTTTGTTATGCGCAAACAACTTGACCGACTGAATATTGGTATAGCTATCGACAACTCGGCCGGTAAGAGCGGAATTGGCTTCAGACACCCGGGCAGATTTAACACGAACCTGAGGAACCATAAACACGATGATGGCGCAATAACCGACTAGCCAGATACCAATCGGTAACAACAGCAGGGGTTTGATGTCGATGAGTAACAAACCAATACCGGCAACATAAATAATCAGCAACCAGACACCATCGACCACGTTGATTATCACTTCACGAACCGAATGTCCGGTTTGCATAACCTTCTGAGCGACGCGACCGGCAAAATCGTTCTGAAAAAAATTCATGCTTTGGCGCAACACATACCGATGATTCTGCCATCGGGTTGATGCAACAATACCGGGAGCCAGCGAGAAGTTAATCAGACAACGAGTCGCAATCATGCTGATTGGACGAATAACAAACGCCACCACTATCATGCCGATGATGGCCCAACTATATGTTTGTAAAAATTCGGCAGGTGGAGTCGTATTCATCCAGTCAACCAGATAACCGATGAAGACGTACAGAAAAATCTCACAAATGCCGGTAATGCCAGACAGCAATAGAGTCAGTAATACCAATTTTCTGATCGGCCTGACGTAGTGCCAGATAAACGCCAATGGTCGCAAAGGTGGGCGCTCAACCGGCTCTTCAGGCAGCGGATTAATCAGGTTTTCAAAAAATGCGTATAGAGACGCCATTAATAGTGTTTTAGCCTGTGCGAACGTTCGTGATCGCCTGTACACACGGCGACAGGCCGAAAGAGCAATCTCGATTGACGACGACGGGATTACCCCGTTAATTTACTGTGCAATTCGATCAAATACTCAAAAATCAAGTCTGAAAGGCCAGTTTGTGAGACAAGTTGCGTCAATTTATTTGTTATTGTAAGTCCTATAATATATGCTGCACATCCATTAATAGTGAAGCGATAGCACTAATAACATGGACAAATACACAGAAATGCTGGTGTTCTCAAAAGCTGCCGATATGGGCAGTTTTTCAGCTGCCGCCCGAGAACTCGACCTGACACCCTCTGCTGTCAGCAAGCTTATCACTCGACTGGAAGATCGGCTTGGTGCCCGACTGTTTCAGCGTACGACTCGCAAGTTGAGTCTCACCGCTGAGGGCCACGCTTTTCAAGATCGCTGCGGCGCCATTTTGCAAGAGATACAACAAGCCGAAGATGCAGTTATGGCTTTGCACGACCGGGTAACCGGCACATTGCGCATAACCACCATCTCAGCATTTGCGCGTATTCAAATGATCAAATTGATGCCGGAGTTCATGGCCAACTTTCCGGAATTGCGGGTCGAACTCGAACTCAGTGAGCGCGAAGTTGATCTTGTTGGTGAAGGGGTCGATGTGGCCATAGTGCTTAGTGATGGCTTAACCGATGAGTCACTGGTTGCGCGTCGCCTGGCAGTAAACAAACGCGTTATCTGTGCATCACCTGATTACCTTGCTAAACACGGTACACCCAAGTCACCCGAAGATCTGATGAATCATAATTGCCTCACGCACTCGTCGATTATGCATTTCAACGATTGGGAATTTCAGACGCCCGATGGTATTCGCTCGCAAAGAGTGAAGGGTAACTTTCATACCAACAGCGCATCTGCTCTGCATGAGGCGGTTAAGTCCGGGATTGGTATTGCTCGTCTGGCAAGCTACGTGGTGCAGCCTTCACTGGAGAAAAAACTGGTGGTGCCTTTACTTTCCGATCATGCGGTAGATACCTCATCGATACAGTTGGTGTATCCGCATCGTCGGCACTTGAGTAACAAGGTGCGGGTATTCACCGACTTTATGGTCAGTAAGTTTACGCCGCACCCGCCTTGGGAACAGGGATAAAACGGGTGTTAATCTGCGAATTTTGCGCTGCACATTTTTGCGCTGCACATTGAAGTGCAGCGTCAAATCGCAACGTTTAAAGTGCAGCGTCTCCCTCTTCCTGCGTTCTTATTCTGATAACGCGTTGTACATCATCGACAAAGATTTTACCGTCACCAATTTTACCGGTATTGGCCGAACGGATAATGCCATCAATACATGCTTCGAGAATATCGTCGGCCACAACCACTTCCAGCTTCACCTTGGGAATGAAATCGATGACATATTCGGCACCACGATAAAGCTCTGTGTGTCCCTTCTGTCGACCGAATCCTTTAACCTCGGTTACGGTAATGCCTGCAACCCCGGCAGTGGCTAATTCTTCCCGGACGGCATCAAGCTTAAACGGTTTGATAATTGCGGTTATGCGTTTCACTGTTTATTCCTCAGTTTATTCAGTTGACTGACGTCCGTTACTTCGGTGTGGCAGAAATCTGATGAATAGACAGATCTGCACCCTGATGCTCTTCTTCTTCTGTTAGTCGGATACCCGAAGTGGCTTTTAACACGCCGTATACGACAAACCCAACAATCGTTGCAAATACAATTCCGGTTATTGTTCCAATGACCTGAGCCATAAAAGTAACACCACCAAGCCCTTTGAACATCTCCTGTCCAAAAATACCACATGCGATACCACCCCATGCACCACAAATGCCGTGTAACGGCCAAACACCCAGCACGTCATCAATTTTCCAGCGATTCTGCGCAAGTGTAAAGAACCAGACAAACAACACACCTGCAACCGCGCCAACAATCAGTGAACCCATTGGATGCATAACATCTGAGCCTGCACAAACCGCAACCAGACCGGCCAGGGGCCCATTGTGAAGAAAGCCCGGGTCATTTTTACCGGCAACCAGCGCTGCCAGCAGACCACCGACCATAGCCATCAGTGAATTCATCGCAACCAGGCCACTGATACCTTCAATAGCCTGAGCCGACATGACGTTAAAACCAAACCAACCAACCGTGAGTATCCATGCACCCAGTGCAAGAAACGGTATGCTCGAAGGCGCGAAGGCCGCCCCAATTGAACCATCGCTGCGATACCGGCCTTGTCGCGCACCGAGCATCACAACAGCTCCCAGCGCTATCCAGCCGCCCATACCGTGCACAACAACAGAACCTGCGAAGTCGTGGAAACTGGCCCCGGCAAATTCGGTCAGCCAATCCTGATAGCCAAAGTTACCGGCCCAGATGACGCCTTCAAAAAACGGATAAGCCAACGCAACTATGATAAACGAAGCAATAAGCTGGGGATAAAAGCGGGCACGCTCAGCAATGCCACCTGAAATAATCGCTGGAATCGCTGCAGCGAAGGTCAGCAGAAAGAAAAACTTGACCAGCTCGAAGCCACTGTTGACAGTGAGCTCACTTGCCGCAGCAAAAAAGTCCATGCCGTAGGCGATTTGATATCCAATAAAAAAATACGCAATGGTTGAAATACCAAAGTCTGCAAAGATTTTTGATAAGGCATTAACCTGATTCTTCTCGCGAACCGTACCCACCTCGAGAAAGGCAAATCCTGCGTGCATGAATAAAACCAGAATGGCGCCCAACAGCACGAACAGGGTGCTACTGCTTGTTTGTAGTGCTTCCATGAAATGAATGACCTCTCGAGAAGTTGAAATGCTCGAAAATCGAGCCCTGATTTAGGGCGCGATAGTAGCAAAGTCATCCAGGATGATGCACAAATTGATATTTATAAAAAAAGCATGCAAGTTATGGCACGCAAATACCGCCGCAAATCAGGGCGCATGCACCATATTCGTGCAACTGATTTAATCAGGTTCGAGATCTTGCTCGATGGTTTGAGTCACAAAGGTGCGCGACACACCTAACCCGTCAGCGATGCTGTTGAGAACATCGATCT
Organism: uncultured Granulosicoccaceae bacterium; assembly: GCA_937981955.1. Lineage (GTDB taxonomy): Bacteria > Pseudomonadota > Gammaproteobacteria > Granulosicoccales > Granulosicoccaceae > Granulosicoccus. The sequence goes on along the minus strand of CALJNA010000029.1, from coordinate 73,039 downwards.
CTTCAGACAAGACTTCCCCGTCTGCCGAGGCAATAACGCAAATATCCCGTATTACCTGCATACCCTGCGTGTCGGTACAGTTATCCTTCGCACGTTGTATACGCTGCGGCAGCCCCTCTTTGATTCGCTCAGGGTTTAGTTTGTCGCTGTATTCGCCTTTCTCAAAATACTTCTCGAAAGCTTCAATTTCCTTATCAGACACACCATTCGCTGCATTGGCTACGACGACTGCACCGGCAAACAGTAACTGCCGCATTGCGTTTGCTGATTCAGTTTTCGCATCTAGGTAGCTTGGCTCCATCAAACTCATAATGCGCTGCACACCAACGTCAAGTTCATCCAGGGACGTGCCTTTTTCATCCATAAGGTGGGATGCAAAAAACAAACGCAGCGCCTTCACACGCAGTGGACTGAACGGGTGTGTGGAAAACCAGTCGCCTTCACTGGCACCCTGGCCAGGCTCCTCATCAACAGCCTGCATGTCATCAACCTGCCGAAGAAATTCATCCAGATCAAACTTGACTGTATCACCGGTAAGACCGGATGCAAGTTTGAACAAGGCACTGGCAACACTGGGAAAATCCTGCGCACAATACGCACCAGCACGATCAGCTGATATCTCGGCATTTCTCGACCAGGCAAATAACTTCAACGCAAGTTTGGGGTCCGGTTTATTCCGCCCTTTAACGATATATCCAATTGGAATAGCGTGATGATCGTAGACGTGATGGCCGAATTCATGGCCCATCACAAACTGTAATTCTTTTGGGGTAAAGCTCTCCAGTAAGGCAGAAGAGAACATGACATATAACCGGCCCTCTTCGGGTTTAAAACACATGGCATTAAACGATGGGCTTGCATAAACATACAACTCCAGCGGGATATCCATTGAAAGCCGTTCCACACATTCATCAGAAAGCGCATAGATGTCCGGCGCCATTTTTCGACTTAAGCGTACTGACGTGGACAACAACCGGCGCCTTAAACCTGTTGGCCCGTCAGCCTCATGCTCGGCCAGCGCATCATTAACGCGCTTGACCATCTTGTCTTCAAGCAGGGCATCACTCTGAGCTTTGTCGTTTCGATAGCGGAGATCGTCTGCGTGCACTGTGTATTCCTCAAATAACTGCGGCCACAACCGCATATGGGTAAAAACGATAGTCGATTATTATAAAGAACCAGACGATGAGTCTTCCGGCATAAGTAGCAAGGCGCTTTCGAGATCGTGCAGCAGCGAAACCACCTGATTAACGAGGCTGTTCATACGCGACACCGCCGCCGCCTGCTTATCGCCATTGCTGTCACCATACTCACGATAGAGTATTTCGTGACTGAGTTTGTGCAAGTCGCGGATAGGTTGTTCAAGCGAATCGAATGGCGCCATACCACTTAACTGTTGGCCTACCCCAAAATACCAAAGGCCGATTCGGGATTGTTCAAGGGCCTCGTTAATATCCGGGTCTACAACCGACGGTAAACACGCTTTCGCGCCAATTCGATCGCAGAACACGACATCGAACAAGCACTTCCGATGGTACAAAACATTATGTACTGTCTGATGAATACGCCCAATTTGCGAACCATCAAAACTATGCTCAGATTCAGCAAAGGAGATAAAATCCTCAAGCGCGAACGGCTTGCTTATATAGAAGCCCTGAGCTTCTTCGCATCCATTTGCCATGAGAAAATGATAAGTTGCAGCTGACTCCACACCTTCAGCAACAGATGTCATTCGAAGCTCGCGCGCCATGGATATAGACGATTTAACCACATTAAGGTTCTGTCGCGACGTCCCCATTCTTCGCACAACACCCTGATCAAGCTTCAGTGCAGAGAAAGGCATTTGGCTCAGCCTGTCTATAGAAGAATAACCCGTTCCAAAATCATCCATTAGTACTTTTATTCCCAACTCGGTGAGCCGGACAATATCTTCCCGAATTTGCTCAAAATTGCCCATTACGGCACTTTCGGTTATTTCAATCTGCAAGTCATCTGCATCTATGATCTTCTGATCAAGGAAATGTTCAATCCGTTTGCTGATGGTCTTTGACTGAAGATCGTTAGGTGCGACATTCATCGACAAAGCCAGGTCAGGAATCTTTTCTTTCACAGTGACGGCAGCGCCGACGACTTGATCGAGTAATCGCACGGTCAAATCATGCAAAAGCCCACTACTTTCGGCCAGTGGAATAAAAGCACTGGGTGATAGTATCGTGCCTTCCCCGACATTCCATCTCACCAGTGCTTCTGCACCAATTACGCGTCCATCGAGCAAACTGACTTTGGGCTGATAGTAGAGAATGAGCTCGTTGTACTCAATGGCTCGCTCTAGCGCCTGTTGAGTCAATCCTGATTGCATAGACACGGCTATCGGTTAGTTGCAGCAAGGTAGCGAGATTGGAGTGAGTCCCTTATTGCTTGTTTAACCGGCCCGGCCGATTGCCATTTTGCTTCCAGTTTTGCCAGCGCCTCTCGTTTGTCAACCACCGCCGAAGAGGTCATGCCTTCACGCAAGTGTTCGAGTTGATACTGCATACGAAGCGCTTTGTCTTCCGCCGGTGTTTCCTTGTCAGCCAGAATCTCCAATTGAATCAGGAGCTGGCGACGCAAGGTTTCATTTGCATCGTAGTCATAAGTGGTGTTGGCGGTAAGGTGTTTGATCGCACTATCACGCCGCGCCACAAGCTTGTTCAGAGTTTCTCTGGACACGCTGGCTTGTGCATTGTCCCACGCATGGGAAACATCGTCTTGCAGGGTATCGGTTTTCAATTCGGCAGACTCAACTGCTGCTTCCAACTGCTCGCACAACTCAACCAGTCGATTGATTTCAGCCGTCTCAGCCTGGGCACGTTTTTTTGATGCCGTTTCCTGCAACTTTGAACAAGCGTCCATCGCTCCACGAAAATCACGCAACAAAAACTTTTTTTCCTTTTCAGGAAATTCTGCCAGAGCCTGGAACTCGGATTGCAGAGCCTGAATTTGCTGTTCCTGAGTTTCGGGGCCTTTAGATTCCTCGTTTAATTTTCCAACATCCTGTCCTTTGGATATTTTTCGCAACGTTTTGATGATGTCTCGCGCACGAAAGACATGGCCCATGCTGGCTTGATACTGCTCACGCTTCGCCTCGTGCTGATGTTTATAAATAACTTTGCAATGCCCGTTGAATTCTTCCCACAGCGCCTGATCATCTTTGCGCCGTACCAGACCAACCTGTTTCCAGGCACTTTGCAAACGCTTTGCCTGATTAACTGAGTGTTGATTGATATCGGCTTCAGCCAGCTTTTGAATTTTCTCAATCAGTTCCCGCTTTTCAAGTACGTTGGCATCGTATTGTTCTGAGAGCTTCTCATCGTAGGGTTTAAGCACATCGGAAAAGCGTTGTTCAAGCGCCCTGTCAGGCTTTCTGTCCTGAATACGATTGCGGCTCCAATCACGCTTGGCATTACTGACTTCGCGAGCAATGGCTTTCCAGTCCGGTGCTTCCCAATCGATGGTTTTGTAGTTGGCCTCAAGTTTTTCACACAGAGCAAGCTTTGCATCATGTTTTGCTTGCCGGGCTTGTTGCTTCTCATCGAAAAAAGCTTTGCACGGTTCATAAGCGGCGTCACCGGCGGTTTTGAATCGCGTCCATAGCTCATTAGATGCACGACTGGCACCAAGCGACTTCCATTGCGCTTGCAACGTTTTAATTTCTTTTGCCAAAGATTCGGGCTTCAATTCCTTGGCAGGCAAAGCTTCCATTGAATCGCACAGCGCCTCAAGCTTGGGTCTGGCCGCGAAGTCTTGCCAGTCCGCCATTTCATCGAGTTGTTTCTCAGCTCTGGTCAGCTTGTCATTAAACTGCGCACGCTCGGCTGGTTCCATGCTTTCAACTTTTTTCTGCAATCGCCGGAACATACTGCTTGCAGGGCCCCACTTACCGTCGGCAACTGTCGCGCCAAGGGCGGCAAACTGACGATTAGTCGCTTTAGCACGATCAAGCGATTCCTGCTTCGCTTTGCCAAGACGGTTATCAAGTGCGTCGGCATGTGATTTAAGCTCTGCCATGTAAGTGCACTCGCCCAATTTGACACCAGGCAAGATAGTTTCAGTTTTTAGCAGAGCATTGACACGTTTTATTCGTTCGCTAATCGCACCGGGTCGACCTTTCGCCAGATCGTATGGTGGATTAAACAGGACGCCAACAGACTGAGCGTGTGCCAGAAGTTTTTCACTCTGCGAACCGGGCTCAATAGTGACATCCGGTGCAAAGTTATCAAGCTCGGTCAGTGACAACGGCTTCAACCGATCGAGCAGTGCATCTCTTGCCGGGTCCGCTGCTGCAACATCAGCCACAGAAGAGACAACGACCGAGTCTGGCTGATCTGAAGATTGATCGGTGCTGGAGTCTGCTACATCCGCGCTTGCCATAGTGGCTTCCGGCTGCTTGTGCTCATCGACAATCGATCGAACTTGATCGCTGGCGAGTTTGAATTCAGCCTCTGAGCCACTACGGTGATTCGCGCTCAGCGCGTTCCACTTAATAGTCAGCGCCTCCAGTCGACCTGAATGCTGAGGGGACCAGACACTACTTGACAGCGATTGCATTGCCGCAAGAGTGCTCGACACGGCTTCGGCTTCAGCAAGCTCTGCAGCCGCCGCGTTTTCTTTTTCATTCACGCGATTTTGCAACATCTTTGCAACCGCTTTATCCCGTGAACGACACGCCGTTAGAGCGGTTTTTATTTTTTCGTCGTCAGTAAGCCGGTTAGCACAAGCCATGCGTACATCGTGAAAACGGGTTTGCTCAAGCACTGACACCAGTGCAGCTTCGTCGGTGATTTTATCAAGCGATCGGTTTCGTATGGATTCGTCTGTACTGTTAATAGCAAGTAGTGGCGCGTACAAAACAGACTGACTTTCCAGTAATTCATCTGCCTCTTTTTCACTGATACTGCTTTCGACCAACAAATTCGCAATGCGATTTTCTATGGCCTGTGTGACGTTAACATCGGTGTGGCGAGCATCATGAACGCGACGCAAAACCGATATATTTGCCAGATTATTTATCGCCGCCAACCGAACATTTTCATCGCTATCAGTCGTAGCCATGCGCTCAATGATCAGCTGATTCTCAGGCGAATCAGTATCCATTGAATCAAGGCTCGCAATTCTGATTTGCGGATCTTTATGAGTATGCTTGTCTGACTTAAGGAAGTTTTTCACGCTGATAGTACTGGCAGGCTAGATCTTCGGTAGCTCAGAGTATAACAACTCACTGAGTAGAGTAAGTTAAACCCTGAAAATACGGTATGAAATAGGCCTTATGAGGACCGAAATGAGTAACATCAGCACCCACGAAAGTGTGATAGAACCAACACCTGTACGAACTTTGCCCGTGCCGTTGACCGGTGCTGTACCGGGTTGTGCTTGCCCGTTACTATCCGGTATCGGCGTGTTCCCACCTGTATTCGGGGTTTGACCGGAAGGCCCTGGTTGTTCCGGTGCAATCGATTCGCCGGGGTTGGCAGGCTCAACCGGGGTTATTTCTTCATTATCAGAATAAACTAAAGCATAGTCTGAACGTGTTGTACCGGTAACGCTCAAATGCAACTGCGAGCCAGTCGATGTACTGACTTCACAGCTGGCTCTGCCATCGTTTTGAACCGTTGCGGTGCATAGTACATCGAGCTGTTGGTCCGCTCTGACAGGCGCAGAATCTGACACATACAGCACAGTGCCTGCCGCAGCGTTTAGCTCAATACTGGCACGTCCGGCAACAGGCTCGGTTAAATAGGTATCCCAGCTGTCAATTTCGAGCGTAGATCGCGTCATTTGCTCTTTACCGATCAGCGGCTGTCCCAATTTAATAATGCTGCCTTCAGAAGGCACACCATTGATATCAACCGCAAACATTAAATAATGCCCTGGCGGTGCAACGTCACGCGAGTCTGGCATTTGCAAAGTCAGCCGTCGTGCTGTTCTGTTAAAGCTCAGAGGAACCAGACGCTGGTCCTGATTTTCCGAGTGCGTAACTGAGCCGAGTTTGATCAGATGGGCTTTTTCAATATCGATAGAATCAGCAAGGCTGACAACAATCTGTTCTGCATAGTCAGCAACATCGGGAACCAGACCCATGCGAGGCTGCGTTGCCCTGCTCCCGTCTGCATTAAACAGATAAGGTGGTGAGAATATGTCTCCGTTACGTTCTTCATAGCCCAACTCGTAACAAACACCGCAAATTCCACCACCTGCAGAAAGCACGGTCCCGTCAGGCAATAACAACGCTACCGAATGATACTGGCGATCGACCGACATGGTATTTTGCACAGTCCAGTTACCTGTATCCGGGTTCCAGATTTCAGGCTGAAAAACACCCGCTGTGGTGCTGTAATACTGAGTGCCGTCGCTGTTACCACCAGTGACCAACACTGAACCATCGGCCAGGATGGTCAAATTGTGTTGCCGGCGCCCGTAATTCATTGGGCTGGTATCGACGGTTTGTCGAGTTGCAGTATCAATAACGACCGAGGAACTCTGACCCTGCTCACCACCAGCAACCAGTATTTTCCCGGTGGTGTACATCGCATAGCTACCATAATCACGAATACCTATAGCGTCACGCGTTGCTTGCGCTGTGAACGTGCCACTGCCTTCTGTTTCAATATCAACAAGAATATTTGATGGACCAAAATACAAAACCGAACCTTCCGGTGTTTGTTGTAACCACTGATAATCTTCACTGTTAAGTTGTTCAATATTGCCCGACAGAGCTCTCCATGTTTGATCAAACTGAAAAACTTCACCTAGTGGTTGCGGATTGTAAGTACCACCGAGTGTCAGCATCTCACCGTTAGACAATGCAGCGACCGACGAATACCAGCGCGGTGCGTTCATGTTTTGTGTTCGATGCCATGTGTTCGACACCGGGTTGTAAATGTTCGTATTGGCAAGCGGACCGTTTGCGCCCGCCCTTCCACCGTCACCACCAGCGAATAAAATGCGACCATCCCACAGATGAGCCGAACCTGCACAAAACAAATCGGTATCGGTATCGTTGTTTGTTTGCACATGCGTGTCGGATACCGGGTCCCACAAAGTCACGCGCGTTGTGTAGTTATCAGTGGTGTGAGGATCATCGTCTGCATCGTCCGGCGTCGCGTCCCAGGCCAGCACTTTACCGTTTGGCAGCAACGCCGCATGCACCGCTACCAAAGGCCAATCATAGACATCAGACCACAGGCCTCCGACAGACGGATTAAGTTGCGGTGCCACCGCTTCACGAACCACTTCAGCCGAAACGGGTTGTGTCATTGGGCCAATATCACTTATACCCGAACCGGTGACTTGCACAGGTGCGTTTTCAGATGCATGGGCACCATCGTGCGCATGAACACCGTTCGCCAGACAGCACAGACCAGCAGCCACTAAAATACTGGAAATAGAGGATGATGCTTGGATAGTAATACTCTTCAATTTTTTGAAAATTTCTTGCGAATTATTCGCGTGCGCCAGGGTTGGCTCATATCAACGATACCGATTATTTTCCTTCAATCTGATTCGCCTTACTTGCACCGCCAGCCAAATCTGACATCAATTTCGCTGCTTAAAAGTCAAAATGCGAACCATGTCAGATTGCGACACCCAAAGCTGTTGCCAGGTTCCTCCCAGCTTAACCAGAGCATAACGAATCAACGACCACAGAATCCTCATCATGGCCACATTGACACAAGAAATTGCGTGTTCGTCCACAAAGCGCAGAGCACCTCTGTCACAGGCTGATTTAACGACACATTCCACCGTTAGGAGCATCCTTTTTGGCCGATAACAACTCCATTACCTGTCACGTTGCTCACCGTATGAAAAACAGCGCCCAACCTGTATCCGTAACTCCACTTGGCGACGTATCGCTGGTGTTGGAACAGCTGGAAACCATTCTTCTGGGAAAGCGGGACCAACTGGAAATGGCAGTTGCCTGCATGTTGGCGAAAGGGCATCTGCTCATTGAAGATGTTCCGGGAACAGGCAAGACGACACTTGCCCATGCATTAGGTATGAGCATGGGTCTTGGCTGGAAGCGCGTACAGTTCACCAGCGATTTACTACCAGCTGACATTGTGGGTGTCTCGGTGTTCAACAGCAATACGCAACAGTTTGAATTTCGCGAAGGTCCAGTGTTTACATCAGTGCTGCTTGCCGATGAAATTAATCGAGCTCCCCCAAAGGCTCAAAGTGCTTTACTCGAAGCCATGGAAGAAAAACAGATATCCGTTGATGGCAATACTTATTCTCTTCCGGATGAATTTTTCGTTATCGCAACACAAAACCCAGCCGAACAACTTGGGGCTTACCCGTTGCCCGAATCGCAACTGGATCGTTTTCTGGTAGGACTTTCCCTGGGTTATCCAGACCCTGTAACCGAGCGCGAACTAATGGCTGCGGGTGACAAACGATCTGCAATTGCGGATCTTGCAGCTGTGGCGAGTAAACATCAACTGGAAATATGGTCCGCCGAAGCCAACGCTGTCCATGTTTCAGACACCATTTATGACTATATCCAGGCTTTACTGATCTGTTCTCGCGAAACAGGGACAGGATTGAGTTCTCGTGCTGGCCTGAGTCTTGTAAAACTGTGTAAGGCGATCACCTATCTGGACAAGCGCGATCATGTATTACCAGATGATGTCCAACGGGTATTTCCAGCATTGGCGGGCCATCGATTAACCGGCTTGGTCAGCACGGGTAGAACCGCGGCCATGGACATATTGAACCAAGTACCATCACCTTAACTGTTGATATCTGACTGTCGGCCATTACCATGACCAGCACAACAGCGACCCCGGAATCGGTCTCGTTTAAACAACGACTATTCCGCACTCGGCCGGAAGATGAACTGCCGCTTCGCATAGAACATCAACGTATTTACATCCTGCCAACCAGACGCGGGCTTGCATACCTGTTTTCACTGCTGATCATGTTGATTGCATCGGTTAACTATGCACTGAACCTTGGTTATGCATTGTGCTTTTTGTTAACAGGACTTTTCGCCGCTTCTTTGTTGCACACGTATAAAAATGTAGCTGGCATTTCTTTCAAAACCATTCGTGTCGATAATGTGTTTGCCGGAGAGCTTGCAGCATTCGAAATCAATGTTGAAAACGATACCGGTCTTGACCGTACAGGGATAACGTTAAAGTCAGAACAGGTTTCGAGTGTTATCGATGTGAATGCTCAGAGCACTGCCACCGCGACTATAAGAAAACCAACCACGCAACGAGGTATCCTGTCGCTTGGACGAATCACCGTAACCAGCACGTATCCGTTAGGCCTCTGGCGCACCTGGTGCTATGTGCACTCAGGCGAAAGCGCAACTGTTTACCCGGCGACGGAAAAATCACCACCACCATTGCCTTCACAGGCCACAGCCGAAAACGGCGAACAACAACGAAAGGGAACGCAAGGCGATATTTCGGGAGTACGCGAGTACCACACAGGCGATACCATTTCATCCATAGCCTGGAAAGCAGCAGCACGCGGTCAAGGTTTATTCGTTAAAACCTTTGAACAGGAAAACGCCGGTGGAGAAACACGATTAAATCTGTCAGTCACCGGACTGACAGACGTTGAACAACAACTATCACGCCTTGCCGCCTGGGTAGTCAATGCTGAAAAGGCTCATATCGCATACGCATTTGATTTAAATCATATTCAACTTGAACCGGCCTGCGGTTTCACCCACTCTCACGAAGCTCTCACCGCACTCGCCACACATGGGCTTAAACCGTGAACTGGTCGTTAGCAGGAAGAAAACGCAAGTCCAGACAAATTACTTCACCTGTGCGTCTTGATCGACGATCTTTATACGCCCTGGCTGCATTACTGTTCCTGTCTCAATTACCCCATGTGTTGCATCTTCCGTTTTGGGTAAGTTTACTTGGCGTTGGTATTGTGTCGTTGAAGCTCATCGAACATCACCGACCCTCAAAACTGCTTGGCCTGATTCTGTCGCCCCTTGGGATGACGATCATTGCGCTCGGCGGTGCAATCATGGTTAGAGTACATTATGGCTACTTTATGGGTAGAGACCCATGTGTGGCGTTTCTGTTTATTCTGGTATCTGCAAAATTTGCCGAGGTAAGAAAACCGTCCGACTCAACTTTGTTATTGTGCCTGGCAGGATTTCTGTTGTTGACACAATATTTCTATTCTCAATCTATCGTGTCAGCACTGATAACCGTGCCTGCTGTGCTGGCACTGGGAAACGCACTTGCTGTCATTCGCGATTCAAACAATGCCCATCCGTTAAAACATAACGTAAAAATGGTGGGTAAGCTGTTACTGCACGGTGCACCGCTTGCTTTACTGCTGTTTGTTGTATTCCCAAGACTGCCAGGGCCGTTGTGGTCGCTACCAGATGACGCCACAGGTGTCACCGGCCTATCAGATTCAATGGCGCCAGGTTCTATTGGCAATCTGTCCAAATCGGATGAGGTTGCATTCAGGGTCGAATTTGACGGCGCACCTCCAGCACAAAATAAACGTTATTGGCGCGGCCCGGTGTTAAGCGATTTCGATGGACGGGAGTGGACAATCGGCCAGGCAACACCGCTGGTAAGACCTTCCGGAAATCATCCGGAAGGAAGCACAGCGATTGACTATACCGTGATGATGCAGGCAACGCGGCAACGCTGGTTATTCGCACTTGAATATCCATCGTCTTTGCCCGCATCCGATACAGCTGACAAGAACGAGCGCAGAATACTGGCTGCAATGACAGCAGATTTGCAATTGAAAACTGACAAACCGCTAACGCAGGTTATGCGTTACAGGCAATCATCGTTACTTGGGCGATCGTACAGACCAATAGTTCGACCAACAGAACGATACACTCAGCTCGCAGATAAAAACCCTGAATCCTTGCAATTCGCCAGAAATATGCGCGCTGAAGCTGATAGTGACGAAAGCTATGCAAATTCTGTATTGAAATATTTTAACGAGCAACCATTCCACTACACGCTACAACCCAGCTTGTTGGGCGATAGCCCGGTTGACGAGTTTCTTTTCTCAACGCGCAATGGTTTCTGCGAACACTACGCATCTGCGTTCGTTGTCTTAATGCGTGCTGCCGCAATACCGGCACGAGTTGTTACGGGCTACCTTGGCGGCGAAATGAACGGTGATTACATGATCGTGCGCCAATCGGATGCGCACGCATGGGCAGAGGTCTATCTAAATGGAAAATGGGTAAGATACGATCCAACTGCCGCTGTTGCTCCATCAAGAGTCGATACCAGTATGGCCGCCGCACTCGGTGACAACGAACCGGTCCCTATGATGGCCAGACAAGGAAATGCCTGGCTTAAAAGATTGAAGCTGAACATGGATGAAATGAATCACGACTGGCAAAGGCTCGTTGTAAACTTTAACAACGAGTCACAGTATCGAATGTGGGAAAAACTAGGACTGCCCAGACTAAAGCTTTGGCAAATAACCGCACTGGTTCTGATACTGGCCGCGCTTTGGTGCGTGCTGGTTCTAGGGATACCTCTTTTTAATCGGAAGGAACAAACCCAAGTGGAGCGCCTGTGGGACCGCTACGTAAGACTGCTCGGTCGCATGGGTGTTCAACGACATAAAACCGAAACGCCGGGTGAATTTATCAACCGCGCTGTGCAACTGTACTCTGACACTCAGCGTATGGATACTCAGCTAATAGAATCTGTTGGTGCACAATTAATTCGGCTACGTTTTAGCAGGATTGATGAAAGTGAGAATGCGTCTCTGCAGCGCACTATCAACCAAGGCTTGAACAAACTTTTCTTTCAGAGCCTGTTTAAGAAAGCTTCGGTGCTACAATTGCCCCATTAAACTGGCACTGGCTCTTCGGCCATATTCAAATGTAGCGTTTTCGCGTTATACGGATTAGCCAAAGCAACCTCAACATTCAGTTCAACACCAATACCAGGTTCATTGGATGGAATCACATATCCATCTTCCCAGTGCATGGGTGAGTTCAAGATACTCGCGTGAAAGCCTTCCCAGCGCTCAATACTTTCAAGAATAAGGAAATTCGGAGTACATGTTGCCAATTGCACGTTTGCCGCACCTTCAATAGGACCACAATAAAGATGAGGTGCGATTAGCGCATGGTAGGTTTCGGCCATACCGGCGATTTTTTTACCTTCAAGCAAACCACCCACACGACCCAGGGCCATTTGTAAAATGGATGCAGCCTGCGTTTCCAGCACTTTGGCAAACTCGTATTTTGTTGTGAGTCTTTCACCGGTTGCTATCGGTATTGATGTTTGGCGAGCTATCTTAGCCATTTCATTCGGATTGTCCGGCGGCATGGGTTCTTCAAACCACAACGGGTCACTGCTTTCGAGTCGTTTTGCCAAACGTATAGCACCAGAGGCAGTAAACTGTCCATGAGTACCAAACAGCAGATCAGCTTTGGTGCCAACTGCTTTTCTCAGCGTTTTCACAAATCGTTCAGAACGATCGAGCTCGGTCAAAGAAGGTTGCCTACCGTCATAAACAGAATACGGGCCTGCTGGATCAAATTTTAACGCGGTAAACCCCATGTCTATGTATTCCAATGCACGGGTGGCTGCCAGATCGGGATCACTGTATACAGAATCGTCTTCTCCCTCGCGTGGATAGATATACGTATAGCTTCGCAAGCGATCATGGACCTTGCCACCCAATAACTCGTACACAGGCTTCCCAACTGATTTCCCAACAATATCCCAGCACGCGGTTTCCAGACCACTCAACACGCTCATCAAAGATACATCAGGTCTTAATGTATAACCGCGTCCGTAAACCCGGCGCCACAACCTTTCAATATGGAACGGGTCAGCATCCAGAAAATGATGTTCAAACACGTCTTGAATCATGGCCTCGACAACAGCCGGACTAAAGGTAGCTGTATAGACTTCACCAAAGCCTTCGATACCATCGTCGGTGGTAAGTCTAACGAAAATAAAATATTGCCCGCCAAAATGAGGCGGTGGATTACCAACAACGTAGGTATCGAGTGTCTGTAGCTTCATTGTCGTTTCTTCCTGATAGAGTTTATTGCGCTGTTACGGCAAGCTAACATCAACGCATCGATTTGCCAGACCGATAACCGACACAGATATCTCGGGACGCGCCTCACCAGACCAGCACTCACTAACATTGACACGTACTTGTGCACTATTCCAACTAACATCAATTTTCAATAGCGAAGCGGCTTTGTCTCTGTAACGCCACGATTGCCCGTCATCAAAAAACAGTTCTTCAGAAAATTCACCCGACGTGCTGGTAACAAACACGCTAAGGCACACTTCAGTTGCATCGTGTGGTGTGGCGGCTGCCCAATCCGTCGCTATTGGCAAAACGCTGCCACCTCTGACAAACAACGGAATTTTCCCCAGCGGAGCATCGACAATAATCGACTGATTGCCTTCATAGTGAGTCGGCTGCTCGATATCTGGCGTATAGGCATACCATCCGTTAGCGGTATCCGGTAAGTAGACTGCTCTGCGTTGCTCACCTTCGTTGACCACAGGTGCAACCAGCAACTGCTCACCCACCATAAACTGACTATGATCGTTCACACACGACTGATCAGGGTAATACAGCATCATCGGAGCAATACTGTTGGTACCATTAACATGCGAACGCCAGTTCAAGTGATACAACCAGGGTAAAAAGCGATAACGTAAAATGAGCACATTTCTGATGTGTTCTTCAACACCGCTATGCATCCACGGTAAAGTTGCAGGATTAGTTTCCCCGGGCTTCCATGAATTCATGACTGCCCTTGGATGAAAACACATCATTTCCACCCACCGGCATAAAAGTTCAGCGCCTGGCTTAGGTCCGTCAAATCCACCTATGTCGTGGCCCAGAAACGGAAGCCCGGACAAGCTCATGGATAACCCATTAGCCAGATTCCATTGCAAGGTGTGCCACGACGTTCGGTTATCTCCACTCCAGGTTTGAGCATATCGTGCAATCCCCACCGGACCTGCTCGTGTAATGGTGTAAGGCCTTTTATCTGGTGCGAATGCGGCAGTTGCTTCAAAACTTGCTCGCACCATTAGCAATGCCTGAATGGGACGAACATCCATCGCAGACTTTGAATCACCAAACCCATGAACTACCGCACCCTCGTCCCAGATCTCACATTCGTTGTTATCATTCCACGCGGCACTAAAGCCTGCACCCAAAACCTGTTCAGTCACTCCACGTTGCCACCATGCCACTGTTTTTGGATGAGTGAAATCAAGACTGGCCCCGGGTCCGCCCCAGAACATCTCTATTGCCGGTTTACCTTGGGCATCTCTGATAAAGCCGCCAAACTCCGCCACCTCATCGAACAGCGGGTGCTCGCACAACAATACGGGCTTGATGTTGGCACAACTGTGCAAACCTGCTTTATCAAGCGTATTAAAAAAAACATCACGATCCGGAAACTTTTTTGTATTCCACGTAAAGACATAACGACGACCGTCATCTCGGGTGGTATAGCCTGACCCTGAATGTATCGCGCTAAGCGGGATTTTACGCTGCTCGCATTCATCAACAAAGTTCAGAATCGCCTGCTGCGCGTGATCATCGTCTGCCAAATGCATGGAAGTATGTGCAAAACCCAACGACCAGCGAGGCTGAAGATGCGGCTTACCTGTCAGCAGTTGAAAACGTCTAACAACATCAACCAACGCCGGACCTTCGACAACATAATAAACGAGTGCTCGATCATAGCTTTCTATATGACGATAGTGATCGTGATAGTTGGAATGCTCCGCGCCAAGATCAATATTCAATTCTGAAAATGAGTCGTAGAAAATTCCGCAGAAGCCTTTGTCATTGTTGCCAACAATAATCCATGGAACGTGCTTGTATAACGGGTCGGACGTTTCCGCGTTGTAGCCAAGCGCATCCGTTTGCAAACATCTGAAGCGCCGGCCGGTCTTATCTAATGGTCCGCACTTATCACCCAAACCAAGGTGCAGGTCGCCAAGGTCACGCGTTTGCGCATGCTGAAGCAAGCCACGTCGAGGAAGAACACGGTAAGCCGCCATCGGTCTGTCAACAAGCATCGGAAATTTACCGGTGGTGGTTTTTCGATGAATGTTGATAGCCAGTGGTGACGCCTGCACAGCAATACTGAATTCATCTGACGATATCATCGCTGCCTGTTCAGCTACTTGAACGGCCGGACAGCTGAACCCTTCAGTGCTAAGTCTGTGCCTGCCCTGCCAGGGAATATCAGTATCTGGCGGGCCCGCCATCCAGGAGTGAGCAACGTAATCTGAATCGGCAGGCACAATAGCAACACGGCAAAGCCAGGATTCAAGAACATCCAGATGCAGTTGATAGTTGTCGTTCAGCCTGGCAGTTGCACCAGTAGCATGCGCCTGCAGCGTTGTATCAAGTTCAAGAATACTCATGGCGCACTACTCTCTTTTCGCAAATCTTATTTCGCAATTCCTTTTGCAAATCTCTTTTTTACAATCTCGTCTTTAAAAATATGGCACAAGGAATTTGCGCCGAAGCCAGATACTGCACCATTTCATAGCTATACTGCAATGGAATCTATAAGAAACGCAGCATGATGTTTTACACGCATGGACTTCTGGATAGGGCTGATCACCTACGCAAAAGCGAGGCAAAGCAGGCCGAGCTGTTCAATGCACCAGGTGCCAAGCTTGTACCCGTATGGCAAGGAAAATCACTGGTGGGAGAAGACCAGGCCGGTATACCACACATGCTCACGCTGCCAGCGAACACGGCGCCATCCGATAAGCACCAGAAAATCTTCTTAGGACTGGTTGAGTCCAGTCCAATGTTCGCCATTAGTGTTTCAAACGCAGACGAATCCTCACTGGCGGAATGGTCCACCATTGCAGCCCAACATCACACCGACAGCCAAAAGGTTCGCTTTGACGACTTGCGCGTTGTTGGTCCGGCACTCTGTGCATCCGATGGTGCGCTTATGGCATACGCGCGCGGCATGATCTATTGGCACGACACCTGTCGTTTTTGCAGCCGGTGCGGTGGTGAACTGCACAGCACCAACGGAGGACATATCAAGCTGTGCAGTACCGACGATTGCCAGCATCACACATTTCCACGCACTGACCCGGCAGTGATCATGCTAATCAAACACATGGCCACCAGCGAATCACCCGCTTTGTGTCTGCTGGGCAGAAACAAAAACTGGCCACCCGGAGTATTTTCAACCTTGGCAGGGTTTGTTGAAGTCGGCGAAAGTCTGGAGCAGGCGGTACAACGCGAAGTTTATGAAGAAGCCAATATCACCACCGAAAACGTACAGTACGTTGCATCCCAACCCTGGCCGTTTCCTCGATCAATCATGCTTGGATTCGAAGCGACTGCAACCAGCACCGAGATAACCTGTGACCCTGACGAGCTGGAAGATGCGCAATGGTTTACCGTGGAGCAACTCAAAACGTTTGGCACCTGGGGAGATGAGCGTTGCGAATTTCAGCTACCGCGCACAGATTCTATTGCCAGGTTTTTAATTGATCGATGGATCAACGAGCAGTCATAAACGATTCAATCCCTGTTCAGCCACAACAGAAAATCAGCCGGCAGTGGTGTTGTCTCCCCTTCGCTGCTCCAGCCATTCTTAGCCGCAAGTATACGCACAGCGCTGACCCGATCATTACTTAACGGATGAGTGACAGCAAATCGCTCAAGCCAATCAGGAATTGCTTCGCTGTCACCTTTAATTTCTCCCATGACTTCAAACAACACACCCGCACCATTAACATGACCGTATAACGCATTGACTGCACCAAGCGCTGCTTCATCTGCTGTCTCTTCCATACGACGAGTAAATTGCATGCCGGTGAACGAATAGGTCTTATTGAAAAAATCTCCTGCAAGACCCGACATGCCGGTAAACATAGACATGGCTATTAAGCTGGCGACACCTCCGCCGAGGCTGGCAACTGGGTCGCGATGATTAACGTGCGCTATTTCATGTGCCATAACCATGGCAAGCGCATTCTCGTGGGGCATTTCATTCAGCAAACCACGATAAAAAAGTAAGTTTCCACCGATAGTGGCAAATGCATTGAATACCTCTTCCGTACTGTAGTGCACCTTGACGCTAATGCCTTCATCGACGGGTAGCTCCCTCCCTACCCGAAATGCAAGATCGTTCAGGTACGCAATCATCTCCCTCGATGCACCCGTAGTACCTAACTGCGGGTCGACGGTGTCCATTAACTGCAGTTCGTATTTGAATGGAATGCGCTTGGCAATTGCACCGCCCGCAACCTGCAGAATCACAACAATGAGCACTACAACGATAATTGATGCAATGAAAAACTTGAGAAACTGCACCAATGGATTGACTTTGGTAACGTTAATCCCTTCAGGGGCCTGCCGGTTTTCATACCGCATGGAAACTACCGCCGCGGCACACTACCGCTGGCAACAGGCGCACTATCGATAGCAGACAAGTCATTAGCGGAAGAAGAATTTATAGCGTTGGCACGACCAGCATCTACTGGCAACATGGCAGTACCGTAGGCCAACACCTCGATTGCACCAGCCCGCCCCGTGGCAATACGCGTCGTTTCCAGCTTGACGTTAAACACCAGCTCTGCATTGAGTTTGCCCGCCTCTGCTTTCATGCGCAAAATAGCTTCACGCCGACCACGATCGAGTAATGATTCAAACGGCGTGACAACGCCACCGAAAATATTGATCAGCCCGGCGGTAAACGACTTAAAGTAGTCGGACGCTACAACAACACTGCCGGAAACCAGCTGCTGATGATAGGCCGTATCTTCCGGAGGATAGCGACTTGCGACTACAGGCAAGGAATTCAACTGCTGCTCGCGCTCAACGATACTTTTGAAGTGACGTTTCTCTGCCAGTTGTCCGAATATGAATCCACAACTCATGAACACCAGAAAAAGAATAATCTCAATCACGTTGCGCCAGCTCCACGGCCGTGCCGTATACGAATATTTCCGCCGCACCGGCCGCTATACTCGACGTACTGTAGCGAACGTTCAATACAGCATTGGCACCAATTCCCTGCGCTTGCTGTATGAGTCGCTCTGTTGCTTCTTCGCGCGATTCGTGGAGAAGTTCTGTATACCCTTGCAGTTCGCCGCCAAATATATTCTTTATACTGGCCATAATGTCGCGACCCACATGCTTTGAACGAACCGAACTGCCTTGCACAAGCCCCAAATGCCTGACAATTCGATGGTCCGGCAGGATTTCCAGATTACTGATCAACATTCACGTGGATCTCTTTTGACTAAGTTTATTCCCACTAGTGTACCGAGAACGTCAGCGGTCGCCAACTTCAGTCACCGTTAAGCGTTACAATAAGGTATATGTTGCCAACCTGCCTTATAACCGCTCTGCCACCTGAAGCGCGCCCGCTGATCAGCTATTTCGGCATGCGCGCACTAAGCCATTCTCATTTGCGCTTGTATCAGGGCGACCATGGCTATCTGTTGCAATGCGGGGTGGGCAAACTCAATGCTGCAGCATGCACAGCAGCGATGCTTCAGGTCCTGCCTGATATAGCGGCCATTATTAATGTGGGAATTGCAGGCAGCGATCAACCAATTGGCACAACATGCATCGCTCATGGGGTGCAAGATCAAGCCAGCGCTCGGCAGTGGTTCCCGCATTTGCCTGCCGTCAGAAAGTTACCCGAAGTTAACTCAGTTCAGATAGTCAGCGTAGACCAACCTTCAACCAACTACACAAACGATCGAGCGTTCGATATGGAAGCCTCCGGCATCTATAGCGCTGCCACGAAAGTACTCGACCTGTCTTTTATACATAGCGTAAAAGTCATTTCTGACAACAAAGAGAGCGGTATTACCAATGTCACCGGAAAGCTTGCAACCGATTGCGTAGAAGCCGCGATCCCGACGGTGGAGAAACTACTACAAGCTTTACCGTTCAACACATTGCCAGAAACTAAAGATGTTGATGCCTTGTGCTTGTCGCTAACAAGCCAAATACATTACACAACAACCGAGCAACACACTCTGAATCAACTAGTGCATCGATACAAAGCACTATTTAATACGATGCCAGATGAAAATGATCTGCTTTGTCTCGGTAACGCAAAATCGATTCGCAAAAATCTATTGTCTGAGATAGACAATGCAAAAATCAGCTATTAGCCATGCTCATTTATAAGTTTATTGCAGAGTCGAGCAATTAAATCGATGGAGACTATTTACATAGAACGAGGCATTGCCTCTTTGCCTCAAACACAGTCAATATTGAGCAAATATCCGAATACGCGACAAATTTCGATCGATCGGTACACCGATGTCTTCAATGCGCCGGCACAAAACTTTCGAACGCAAAAGCAAAACCCGGCACTGATACTCGCGTGCAAACACGGTAATCGCGTACTACCAACACCACCCGGCTATCACATTGGTGGGGAAAATAATTTTTACTTCTCCCACATGCTAAATTGTATATACGATTGTCGCTACTGTTTTTTGCAGGGTATGTATCGCTCTGCAAACTACGTGGTCTTTGTCAACTACACTGATTTTTTTGAAGATATAAAAAATCAGACGCAGCGCTCCTCGAGGCCAAGTTGGTTTTTCTCCGGTTACGATTGCGACTCTTTGGCACTGGAGCCCATGACGCACTTTATTGACTCGTGTCTTGATGCTTTCAGCACTATGCCCAAAGCCATGCTTGAAATCAGAACCAAGAGCACACAAATCAGAAACCTGCTGGCACGACCTGCCATTGAGAACTGCGTTGTAGCTTATAGCCTGTCTCCCGCCGAGATCGCAAACACGGAGGAACACAAAACTCCATCCCTGCCCAAACGTATTGCCGCTTTGAAATCACTACAACAACATGGCTGGAAAATAGGACTCCGTTTCGACCCACTATTAAAGTCAGACAACTTTGAGCAGTTATATACCGAGCTTTTCGAGCAGGTGTTTAGCGAACTGCATGCAGAGTCTATTCATTCCGTAAGCCTGGGGCCGTTCCGATTACCGAAACCGTTTTTCAAAAAAATGATACGACTCTATCCGGACTCCAAACTACTGGCGGCCGACATGAACATGCGTGACAATATGTTGTCATATGACGAGCAGACTGAAAGCAAATTGTTAAGCTTCTGTGAATCACAATTGCAAAGCAAAATTAGTCCTTCCCAGTACTTTCCGTGTGTCAGCGTGCCGTGAGAACCATATTGGTAACCGGGCATTCGAGAGGAATTGGCCTTGCAATAACCAACAGGCTGCTTGATACAGGGCACACCGTTGTTGGCGTTTCGCGCACGAGCATAAGTGAGCGGAAGGGCCTCGTTCAGCTCCAGGTTGATCTGTCGAATACCGGTGAGGTAGAGATGTTTGCAAAACGACTGATCAATACTTTCAGCCACTCGACTGCGAATTCACACACCATTGACGGAGTTGTTTGTAATGCTGGCACAGGACAGTTTGGCGCGTTGGAGAATTTCTCCGCTGACCAAATCACACAGAATATTCAGCTGAATCTGATCAGCCCGCTAATTTTACTTAAAGTATTGCTCCCCGGCCTAAAACAACATGCACGCAGTGACATTGTATTCATTGCATCCGAATCGGCGTTGCAAGGTGGTCGTTATGGCAGTGTGTACAGTGCGGCCAAGTTCGGACTAAGAGGCGCAGCACAATCGTTAAGGCACGAATGCGCATCTGCGAATTGCCACGTGGGCATTGTAAACCCGGGCATGGTCAAAACCGATTTTTTTAGCAACCTAGATTTTGAACCGGGCAATGCACCAGAGCATGCTCTACAAGCAAATGATGTTGCTGACGCTGTTCTTAGCATGCTGAACACAGCAGACAATGCCGTTGTTGAAGAAATCAATGTTAAGCCGCGGCAACATGTGGTACAAAAGAAGCGCAGCTAGGTAACGGTCGCAGTCATATCCCTGCACATTATTTCCGGCTTCATATAATCTACACAAGCACAAACCTGAATCGTATTCTGGCCATGTCAGTTAAAACTAAATCAATTGCGCTACTACCGATTTGTTGAGACTGCGAACATGCTTCAACGCTTTTTACACCATGTCAAATATTCTGCCCTTCAAAAAAAAGAAACCTGAAAAGGGAAACATCATGTGCAAAAACAACCATCACAAATGGGCTATAGACAAAGAACAGCAGTTCGATGTTAAGTCCGGCAAGTTGCTGACAGTTGAGCGCTGTACGCGATGCGGCAAGTTCCGTAACAGGCTTAGCTAGTCACACTCGCCTCTAGATTCCATTGAATTTACTAAAAACAAAATCGTATCCGACGCTTACGTCCAGTCGACTATTATTGCGAAAACCGATCATGCAAGATGCGGCAAGCTATCATCATATTCTGTCGTGTCCAGAGGTCAGTCGATACTCAGATATTCCACACCAGCCAACGCTTAAGCGCAGTGAACGTTTTATCAGCTGGATGTCAAAACTGGAAGCAAGAAAAAAAGGCGTCGCCTGGGTTATTTGCTTAAGCGAACAAACTGATAGTCACCTCGGACAGCAGTCAACAGAGCACAAGACGGTCATTGGCTCAATTAGAATCAACAGCATTGAGAAAAAAGCACGCTGCGGCATGCTTGGATACGAAATTCACCCAACATACTGGAGCAATGGTTACGCTACAGAAGCACTAGGCGCCGTCGCAAGCTACGCTTACACGGATCTGGGTTTGAATCGACTGGAAGCCTGGACCACAGAGGGTAATGCAGCATCAGATAAGGTATTGTTGAAAAACGGCTTTCAATTAGAAGGCACACAGCGGGAAAAAGTTTTTTTGCACAATAGTTTCCATCACATTCGATTATTTGGACGCTTAGCCTGTGACAAGCCGAGTAACTGACGTGCCATTTTGTTATCAACGAACTATTCATGATTGTTCTATAATTTATTAAATGACCGCAAAAGATCTGCCCATACTGGAGCATGCAGATGCAAATGGACTGCACAGAAACGCCGATATCGAAAACGGCGCGGCAGAATATGGCAAAAAATCAACACCAAAGCGCACCGCATCGGTACTTATTCCGCTGATTAAAGCATCCGATGAGTGGCAGGTTCTATTCATTCGTCGAGCAAAAGACGATCGTGACAGACATAGTGGCCAGGTCGCATTCCCAGGTGGAGCTACAGAAAAAAAAGATAAATCATCTATCGATACTGCGTTACGTGAAACAGAAGAAGAAATAGGGCTGACTTCAGACCGAATCAAAATCGTTGCCCAATTAGGCGACTACTACACCATCAGCCATTATCGGGTAACGCCAATTGTGGGCATTGTCCAGTGGCCATCCAATCTAAGACTGGAAACCTCGGAAGTAGCGCGTGCATTTCTGATGCCTTTAGCTTGGCTAAGGGATGAGAGCAACTACACACTCAGAGCGCGCTCTGATATGGACAAACAGTCAGCCCAACGACATCCGATTATTGTATACAACGAATTTGATGGCGAGACTTTGTGGGGCGCTACAGCACGAATGACTATGAATTTAATCAAGGCTTTGGACGATAAGACCATCCTGCTTCCTGCATAAAAAACAGATCTTTTATCGCCTGGTATAGGTAATGGTATTCAAAACCGTGTACCGACTTTCGGCAGTTGCGCCATCACGATTCGCTGAACTGACTCCAAGACGAAGTTGACCGTTTGAAATCTGATATATAGTGAATACGGCAGGTTGATCAACCATGAGGTCCGCAAGCGGTATAAATTCGATGTTGTCGAAACCCTGTTCAGCCGATATTTCCTCTAGCGACGTACCTCCAAATTCAAGCGCAGCTATAGCCAGAGCTCCGGCAGTAATACTGCCATTGATGTAGGTAATATCCAGATTCTGAGCTGTACCTGATGCCGTCTCTGAAACCTCCCCAGTAATCTGAGCGATGCCTTCCAGGTTAACACTGACGTAATTTTCACCAACACAGACTTCAGTATCAATGTATTGCACACTGGAAAAGGTTAAGTTCTTAACGTTCGCATCATTAAAACTCCAAACGACTTGCTCGCCATTGCCATCTTCATCTACGACGCATTCACCTAGCCAGTCACCTTGCAGTGTCGTACTATCAGAAAAAGGATCTGTGTTAGCGGTGCGCTCAGCAAGATTACTCACACCATCTGCATCTGCATCGTGAAGCGTGGTCTGATACTCCGACGCATCGATAGTAATGCGGCTGTCGCTTGTAATATTGTTATATGAATTTGACCAGGAAGCCAGTACCAGGTCTTGTCCGTTGTATGTTTCTATCCACAGAAGATTGATAGTGAGCGAAGAATCGAACAGCGTGTATGTGACCGACCAACTTCCGTTTGCGGCTCGTTGAGCATTGATAGCGAGTCCGTTAATGGTCACTTCTGGCCGCAACTGATCTGGATTTACTGCACGTGCGAGTAGCTCCGGTGCAACCCCAAGATTAATACCAGACTTGGTACCAATGGGTAAGCTGCCATCTGTCGTAATTTCAGTACAGGAAACGAGTGACAGGATTGCGACCATCATCGTCGCTAATTTCATGACTCGAGGCAACATGCTAAATGACATCATGGCATCCGGACTTTGGCGATTCATTTTTGTCACTGCATAATTAGACACGGTGATGCTCAACTAGTTGGTCGAACCGGGGGTCGGGAGTGTAAGCGTAATTGAGCACCCAGTTCCGGCACAACTACCGCCACCACCGCCACCGGATGAACCACCACCGCCTGCCGCGGCAGCCACCGCACCTACTGCAAGCACACCAAGCAAGATATGCAGCGGTTTGATTTTACGAAAACCCTGAGCTGATTCCGTATTGACCGGCTCTGTCTTAATTGGAGCATCTGAAACTATCGGCTGCCAATCAGCTGAAACAGTACGCGCGAACGGATCAAATTCGAAGTTGTTGACCTTCGCATTGCCGCGATCATCGAATGCAATGAAGTAATACTGAATGGTCCCGTCGCGACGTTCCGCCTCAGGAATTCTGGCAGAGTACGTGATGTCATCCTTTTCCAGCATCATGCTCAGACGTTGAAACTCAACAGTGTCGTTGTAGCGATACAGCAAGACAACACTGGTAACTTTCGAATCGTCACTGACTTTTGCGGTAAAAGTGTAAGGGTCCGCGATTGATCCCTTTATAAATTCATGTTCAATATTTGGAACATTATCGGTCGACACAGCCGATTGCGCCATGGCCGCAGACTGGGCGATCAGTCCCATTATCTGACCAAACACTAATAGCCAGACGAGTAGATTGGATTTAGGCAAGGTATATAGTCTCGGTCGTTAGTGTTTGATTACCAGGTTGGAACAGTCCAGACACCACTCTTGTTCCTGCTCGCAATCAGTGGAAAAACTTCGTATTGAGCTCCGTCGGATAGATTTTCCACCACAATATCGGCATATATAGACTGGGTGTTTTTTCGAGCGTGCATGTTTTTAACCGAGAACGTCATGCTGGACCTATTCTTTTTTACTCGATTGATTTTTTCCTGCGTACTCTCTGATATGGAAAGTTGAGAAGCCAGGTTGTCCCACTGCCGCTGCTGAAACTGGTTCTTCAACTTTTCAAACTGAGCCGATACCAGTTGTAAATCATCAATAGAGATAGGTGTATTTTGCAAGTCTATATGCACGGCCAGCGCTTGCTCGGCATCGACCGAGTACTGTCCACTTGGGTAGGCATTCAGAAAATTCTGATAACCGGCCAGAGTATCGGCCTTTAATGCGCTCCTCCACTGATTAAACTCATCACGCATGTCGTAGCCATTCGGATGGATATAGTAAGGGATACCGCCAAGGCTGGAATAATAGTAGGGCAGCTGTCTCTTGTTGGTTTCTGTGTGCACAGTATCCCTTACCTTTCCAAGCATGAGTAATACATCAAGCGAAGGGTCTTCCATATATTCAAGTAGTGCTTTGGTATATGGACTGTTAGCACCCTCACCATCAGCCGCTACTGCATCAGAAGCAGTAGCGTACGCCACCAGTGTATTTAATGGAGAGTTCTGTGCTCTTGCCAGACCTCTGGTAGCAACTGAACGGTTCAGGCTTTGTGCTACCCGTTGACCGAACGGATTGTCACGACAAGCATCAAGAATCACCATGCCGAATCGACTGGCACGCGCCACCTGATCAGACAGGTGCTCCTGACTCGTGAGTTTTTCTTTGTCTCTTAAGCGGTTGAAACCGACGTTAAGTGGTACCGCATAGTTTACCCCGTCGATCTGTACGCCATGACCCGCGTAGTAAATGATCGCGACTTCCGCCTCTGCGGCTTTTTCGCTGAATCTATCCAAGGCTGCGTCCAGCGCCAAAGTGTCAGCATCGAGCAAAGTTTGTACGTCCTCATAACCCATCCGCTTGAACGCAGCCGCAACTGCTCTCGCATCATTAACTGGATTTTTGAGTTTTTGATCCGGGTAGTTGCTATTTCCAATCACCAGCGCGACATGTTTTGCAAACGATGCCGTCGGATTCAGACAAAAAACAAGCAAGGCCAGCACGATAAGTCGTTTGACCCAGTTACTACCTGAATAAAATGTTGTTTCGGGGCTGTCCGTTCGTGAGCCCTTTTTAGCTAAACCGAGCATATCCGTGTTGACTCCATCAAACCGGTAAATACCATTCAGCAGGAAATACCATTATCGTTGAAAAGCAGGCACCTGGACCAGTACCATCAACATAACATGCAGTATATCTCCACTAATTACATAACTTCAATTAATCAGCCAAGTGGCACTGAAAGCAAGAACGCCCACAAGGGCAGAAAGTAATTTGATTTCAACCGCTTACTAGCCTCAAATTACGATCGAAAACGGCTGGCGCGCCTGAGTATCTAGATTAATTAACGCACATGCACGCACTTTCTCACACTATCGAGCCAATTCGGATAGCCCTAGACGAAAGAATGAACGATGAGCCTTTGCTGCATACTATGTTGAAGCTTGTGCTCCATTCAACAGAATCGGGTTTTTATCAACGTGGTTTAGCGCAAAGCTGCCACAGCTTTCTCGATTCTATCCAGCCCCTGATCAAGTGTTGACGCCGGACAGGCAAAATTCAACCGCAAAAAATGTGGTTGTCCAAACTGCTCACCGCTGGACAGACCAACACCGTGTTTTTCAAAATACGCTTGCGTATCGTTCAACCCAAGTTCCGTTGCATCTATCCAGGCAAGATAAGTGGCTTGCAATGGTTCAAGATGCAAACCCGGAATGCTATCGAGTGCGACTGCAATTCGATCGTAATTTGACTTCAAGTATGTGAGCAGCTCTGCCCTCCACTCACCGCCCGCACGATAAGCAGCCTCGGTAGCAACGTGTGCCAATGGCGGGGTTGGTGAAACAATGGATTGCGCTGCGGCAATAAACTGTTCACGTCTTTGCGCATTTGAAATGATCGCAAACGAAGTGTTCAGTCCGGCCAGATTCCAGGTTTTACTCGCACTCATTAAAGTCACGATGTTATCGGCATGTTGTGGACTGGCAACAGCCGTTGGGATATGGCGAGACTCACCATCGATCACCAGGTCACAATGAATTTCATCGGAAATAATCATCATATTATTATTCACACACATGTCGCAGACTTCACTTAGTTCATCTGCGGTGAACACGGTTCCAGTCGGGTTATGCGGCGAGCACATCATGATCATTGTCACCTCTGGAGTCAGTGCAGTGCGCATACTATTCAGGTCATAAGTCCATCGACCGCCGCTCTTATGCAAAGGAACTTTTACAAGCGACTGTCTCTTGCCTTCATGTGAATCGTAGAAATGATGATAGATCGGTGGGTTTACCAGGATGTTATCGTCGTCTTCACAAAAGGCTCTGCAGCTCACAGCAAGCCCCGTAACCACACCGGGCAGAAAGACCAGCCAATCCTCTTGTATCGCCCAGTCATATTCGTTTTTCAAATGCGCAATAATGGCATCTTTCAATGCATCGCCTGGGACGGTATAGCCATATACAGGATGCGCAATTCGTTCGACCAAAGCAGCCTGAATTGGTTCCGCAACTGCAAAATCCATATCGGCCACCCACATGGGAAGAATATCTTTCCCGGCGTATTTTTCCCATTTCAGGCTATTGGTATGGAGACGAGAAACCGGTTGATCGAACAAGCGTTGACTAATCGGTTTTGCTGAGACTGTATCGTTCATATTGCAATTGATTCGTTGTCTGGCTGGTATAATCGATAGTACGGATACTAAACGTATCTCTACTTTAATGTATTTACAAAGAGGATGCTGTTATGTCAGTTGCAAAGGTCACTGAAATTATTTCTTCATCAAGCAAAAGTTTTGACGACGCCGTTGCCGAGGGGGTTAAGCGAGCAGACAAAACCCTGAACAACATTAAAAGTGTTTGGATAAAAGATCAAAAAGCCATGGTTAAAGATGGCAAAATCTCCGAATACCGCGTCACGATGAAAGTCTCGTTTGTCTTGAAAGACTAATTCGGAAAGAGTAATTCGGGTTGATACCCGCGCCGGTGCGTCCGGCGCGGGTATCACAAAAACACGCTTAACAGCCTACAAACCTTTAGCGTTGAAAAAATCGCGACAGCGATTTACCTCCAACAACCACAACATTTCCGGCAACAACCAACCCCATGCCAAACAATGCCATGGGCGTCCAGACAAATCCTTCAAACACCGTACTGATCAACAGCGCAACGACAGGGAAAACGACCATGGCATAAGCTGCCTTGTCAGCACCAATGCGACCAATCAGGCTCAGGTATGCACCAAACGCTACTATTGTTCCAAATACACTTAAATATAACAAGGATATGGTGAAAGGCATTGTCCATTCAATGTTAAATTGCGCACCCACAACCATCCCGTACACAAGCAATATCAAGCTGCCATAAAGCGTACCAAACGCATTCGTTTGAAGAACCGGCAGTCCATCGGCCTGGTTTCTGGCCGATACGATATTGCCCAGTGATGCGCTGTAAGCGGCAAGCAGAACCAGACCCAAACCTACCCATATGTTTTTGGAATCTGGTGCGCTCCGCACCTGGAGAAATTCGTGCCCAAACACCAGAGCAATACCCATTAGCCCGAGCACTGCTCCTAGCAACACCAATGGCTGGACAGGTTTTTTCAAAAACAGTGCACCGTTAAAAATATTCCAGATCGCCAAAGTAGAGAAGACAACAGCAACTAAACCGGATGATATGTATGCCGTGCCATAATAGATAAGCAAGTAGTTGGCACAAAAAAGAAAAACGCCTTGTAATGCGATGAACGCATGTTGCCGAAAACTGAAGCGCAGGCGTTTACCAACAACAATGCAATACAGCAGCATAAGTGCAGCAGCGAGTATAAATCGATAGAAAATCGATACAGCTTCATGCACTACACCAATCTGAAAATTGATAACAAACCAGGATGAGCCCCAAATCAGTATTGCTGTTATGTAAAGTGCAACGGTATTCATTCAGTTTCAAATCCAAGCCGATTCCGGTTTTCGCACGCTATAGCTGCATATTAGTAACGAACCAATATCAGTGAACCACTGCTCATGCGAGGACCGCGCAAGCTGATATTCTTTCGACTGAGAGTTACACTGGCAGGCATGCTTGCAATCATGCACAAACGCGTCGCTTTAGAGTACTGGCTGGCAAATATTACCTGTCGAATTCGATACACCGTATTAGCTGTGTCCAGTGTCAGTGTGCTCGTTGCCTGTGACGGCGCGGCCTATCTTTGTGGAGACTATGCATGCCTCTACTACCAATCAAGTTGCGACACCACAAACACCTGCGGGGAAACAAAACAATGCGAGGCTGCAGGTAACATACGCGATCGAGCTCCACGCATCATAAATGAATTACGTGAAGCAAAGCGGGCCTGTTCTGTTGGCGTGCAATCAGAGAACCGTGCGCGTCTCGTCTGGGATGCTGACCTGGCAACAGCCAGCGAATTACACAGCCGAGATATGGCAGAAAACAGATTCGAGTCGTTTAACGGGACCGATGGACTATCCAGCGCACAGCGAGTCGACATGACAGGATTCAGCGCAAGCATTGTTGCCGAAAGCATCGTCTCCGGACCACAAACGGCTGCCGAAGCCATTAACTATTGGCTTGATATCGAAGCTGATTGCAAGCAATTGCTCTCTGAGAATACGACCAGAATCGGCATGGCCTGCAACCTCTCTGATTCACCCGACCCCACACCCTACTGGTCATTGTTACTGGCAAACCCGACAGTGAACGGCATACGACAATAAACCAGCTGACCCCTTAACCCGTTAAAACCGATAAACTATCGTCTTTAACGACAAACCCGACTTTACTCCCAGTGATCACTACCGCCAATCTCACCATTCAATTTGGTGCTAAACCCCTGTTTGAAAACGTCTCTATCAAGTTCGGTGAAGGCAACCGCTACGGCCTTATCGGTGCCAACGGTAGCGGAAAGTCAACGTTCATGAAAATTCTGGGTGGTGAGCTTGAACCCTCCCACGGCAATGTCGCCTTCGAACCCAATACACGCTACGCAACGCTGAAGCAAGATCAATTCGCTTTTGAAGAATTCACCGCGCTCGATACTGTGATAATGGGCTACGACGAGCTGTGGAAAATCAAACAAGAACGCGAACGGATCTATGCACTGCCCGAGATGAGCGAAGAAGAAGGCATGGAAGTGGCAGAACTGGAAGTCAAATTTGCCGAGCTGGATGGCTACTCTGCCGAAGCCAAGGCCGGCGAGCTCCTGCTGGGCGCCGGTATACCCCTGGAGTTACACAGCGGACCAATGAGTGAAGTTGCACCCGGTGAAAAATTGAGGGTGCTACTTGCACAGGCATTGTTTGCCAATCCGGACATACTACTGCTCGATGAACCAACGAATAACCTGGATATCAATACCATCCGCTGGCTTGAAGATGTGCTGAATGAACGAAACAGCACCATGATTATCATTTCGCACGACAGACATTTTCTGAACAGTGTCTGCACTCACATGGCCGACCTTGATTATGGCGGAATCCAGCTGTATCCGGGAAACTACGACGACTTCATGTTGGCTTCCACACAGGCGCGTGAACGTCTGTATGCAGACAACGCAAAGAAGAAGGCGCAAATTAGTGATTTGCAGGCATTTGTCCAGCGCTTCAAAGCCAATAAATCCAAAGCGCGGCAGGCAACATCGCGCCAGAAGCAGATAGAAAAGTTACAGATAGAGAAAATTAAACCATCTAGCCGACAAAATCCCTACATTCGTTTTGAAATGGGAAAAAAGCTGTTTCGAAATGCCATCGAGCTGGAGAATGTCAAGGCAGGCTACGGCGACGACATTGTTCTCAAAGACCTTAACCTGATGGTGGAAGCTGGAGAGAAGGTAGGCATTATTGGACCGAACGGTATTGGCAAAACAACCTTGCTAAAGCTGTTGGTCGGAGATCTTGAACCAATGTCGGGCTCAGTGAAACTGACAGAGAATGCTCATACCGGATACTTCGCTCAGGATCATGCAGATGATTTTTCAACCAATGTCACCATCATCGACTGGATGAGCCGCTGGGGCAAAGAAGAGCATGACGAGGAGACCATCAGAGGCATACTCGGACGGTTGCTATTCAACAAAGACGATATTAAAAAGCCGGTTAATGTCGTATCCGGTGGTGAACAGGGCCGACTGCTATTTGGAAAGCTTATGCTGCAGTCTCCAAACATCATGATTCTGGACGAGCCAACCAATCACCTGGACATGGAGTCGATCGAATCACTGAACCTTGCGATGGATTTATACGATGGTACTGTCGTATTCGTCAGTCACGATCGGGAGTTTGTTAGCTCGCTGGCTAACCGCATTGTAGAGCTTGGAGAGGATAAATACACCGACTACCGAGGTAACTATGAGGACTACCTCGGAAGTCAGGGAATTGTTTAACTACCAGCAATCAAGCGCGTTACTGGTACCAGTAACGCCTTTTTGTTCCGATGAGTTCAGCGTGAATGAGCCACACTCCGTATCCTTTGACTGAGGCCCGGTAGCAACCGGCGTGGCTGTCAGCACATAGGAAGTTGGGGTGCCAGACACGATGCTCACCGTATAGAACCCTTCTTCTGAATCTGCGGTCGCATTGGTCCCGTAACCCAGCTCATTCATCGATGTGGCGTATCGATTGTATTCAGAGAAAAAACGGAACTGTTCACCCGCCACTTCAATCAGGAATGATGTGCCGTCAATACGACGGGTTTTATTCATATAACTGCTGTAACTGGGTAGCGCTATCGCCGCAATAATTCCGATAATTGCAATAACAATCAGCAGCTCTATAAGCGAGAAACCACGCGAATTTTTATTTCTGTTTCGATCGATCATTTAGTTTCTCCGAACCCAAACTGTGTTGTAGTGTTAATGTGCTGTGACTGTTGATCTGCTTGCATCTTGATCAACAAAGACGACTAGGTTCCTGGTGTATAACAATCGCCGGTAGCGCCCCGCCTTGGAAAACTCTCTTCAACCCGAAGCACATGTTCAGCCCGTGCTCGACTGTTATCTATCGTAGACGTTGCACGTACGTCAAAATGATAGCCAATATTGCTGTCCGCACTCTCGTCAGCTGACAAGTCACTGCCTTCCTGCGCTTTTTCGGCACAAAACTGAATCTCAGCTTCAACATTTACGTCGACTGATGTGCCCAGCAAATTGGTTTGATCAAGCTCCTCAGACATTTCAGCTGAGTCGATCACCTGAAGCACTGGTGGTGGGTCGAACTTTGATGTTAAAGAAGCGTATAGCCTGTCCGTGAAATCAGCACTGGTAGAAATAGAATTGATAATCGATTCAGCAGTCTCGTAAACGATAGCTTTCTGTTGCGCGTTACTCGATACCTTCTCAGCAAGCCGTGTTCCATTCAATGTTGCCACGCCAAGAATCGTCATCGCGACCAAAAGTATCAAGCTAATGGCAAGCGCTGCGCCTTGTTGTTTTTTATGAAAGAATTGATTTCTCATGGCGTGTTTCTCGTTTCGCTTCACAAGCATCAAGGAATATTTCGTAACAGAACAGTCGTACTGAACACATCACGGGCGATCTTGTCTTCGGGACTGATGACTTCCTGATCGAACAGTACATGTGTTTCAGCCGTAGCTCGTGAGCGAATCGGCTCGCCCGAGCCGACCAGTATCGCTACCCGCATGGCAACGACTTCGGTCGCGCTAATTGTTGCATCGTAAGGAATATATCTTTCCGGAACCCCATCCGCGTCCGCATCTATTCCCCACAGAAAACGCATCGCCTCAACACCCTCTACCACTGGCATTGGAGTTAAACCAACATTGCCCATGCACGTTATAGTTTCATTCACGTCATCATGGGCATATGTATTTATTGCAATACCGTCAACAGTATCAGTTAGCTCACCATTACAATCATGAGTATCAGTTAATCGCACAACCAGTTGTGTGTCACTACTGTTAACGATGTCAAATGGCTCATCAATGTTGCCGTCGGGTGAATAACCAGCCAAACGAATACCGCGCTGCAAAGTCGTGATGCCGTAACGACCATTTTCCTGAATCTGCTGCAGACCCTGACTGAAGCGAGATGAACGGCTTGAACCAAGGTAGGTGTTGAACACGGCGCTGACCACAACCAGTCCCAATACCAGTGCAATCATCAATTCAATCAACGACAAACCAGTTTGTTTGCGCTGGCTTGCAGCGTTTAGTTGCTTCATGGTTTCAGCCTCACCTGCACACGGCGTGTCACCAATTCATCTGCAACCGTTCTAGAGCGCCCCTCAGACCAGGATACCGTGACTTGATAAACCGAATCGGTTCCACACGGAGTATCCAGACAAGTTACGGTCAGTGAGCCATTTGGCAATGTGCCAATGACACCTTTTTCAGCTCCACCGGTACCGACATCACCACAAGAAACAGAAAACTCATCAAAGGTAGCCAGTTCAGCGGGAGTGCATGCATCTGTTGCGCCTCCGCCCGGGCGGGTTTGACAATAGGGCGCTGGTGGTGCATCACAATTGATCGACGCAGAGTCGAAACCTGCATACTCACCTGCATCAGCAGCTATTTGATTGATACGTATCCGCGTTGACATACTCTGCGCAAACAACAGCGCTTTTGATCGATTAAAACCGCCGGAGCTGTGCTTCATACCGGTCAGTTGCAAACTGGCCATACCCAATACTCCAAACGACACAACGACCAATGCAACCAGCACTTCGATAATGCCGAGCCCGGATTGTCGACGTGGCGTACGAGGCGACTTTCTTTCCTTTGGTATCTTCTGCGCGATCATGGTGTCTCTGTCGATACTCGTCCGTTAGCAGATACAGTAATCAGTCTTTCCTGGATACCATTGGAATAATTGATTCCGATGGTTCCCGAGACAGGCACACCAGCCACGTTGATGCTGCTACCTGAATCATTAAAATAAATCTGTTCTTCAAATACAGGCGCTGGTGTAAAGGTAAATACAGGACCAGGTGCTTCCTTTCGATTTAGAATATCTTCATCATTATCTCTCTGACCGTTACCGTTTTCGTCTGCATAAACAATCCAGCCTTCATTGTAGTCAGCGCCGGCATCGCAAGCCGCATCATCATCCATTGAGTTGCTGCTTACGCAAACACCTGACGGCACTAGTCGTTGCATTGAAGTAGAACGTGCCACTTGCACTGAATAAACCAGCGCATTATTGGTTGCCGACATTTCACTGGCCGCCATGAAATCTTTAAACGATGGCAAACCAACAGCCAGCAACACTCCAGCTATCGCCAGAGTGACGATCAGTTCCACGAGTGAAAAACCGCGACTGCTTCTAAATCTTCGGTACATACCGATGTTTCCCAGATGGTTAAGTCCAAGCTTGCAACTTGGGTCCTACAGAGGGAATATCGACCGTTATACACATCGGTTGAGGTGGTGAGTCAGGTTATTTGAGGCTTGCCGAAGAAACGGCGGGAAAAAATGGCTGCAGGAGTACTCCCACAGCCCATTATGTGAAGAGGTGAGCCAATGCCAACTGAAAAGTCGACACAGCACTCATTTATAAGTGACGGCTTTGAGGCCGGGGCCTTGACGAATAAATCCGGATGGTGCGGCTAATTTGTTAACCACGTCACGATCCCAGCCTAAGTGTTCCAGCAATAGCATCCGAATCCGGATAAGACGTGCAAAGTCAGGTGGTCGTCCAATCTATCGCATGGTAACCAGTTCTTCCGCGCTGGTCGGATGGATGGCAACCGTATCGTCCAGATCGCGCTTGGTTGCCCCCATGCTGATGGCGACAGCAAAGCCCTGCAACATTTCATCGACAGCCAGACCGATCATATGACAACCGACCACTCGCTCTTCTTTGCCAACGACCACCAGCTTCATGGCGGTTTTCACTTTATGGTCGGTGAAAGCCATGTACATTGGATTAAAGCTGGTGTTGTACGTGTTGACTTCATCGCCATACTGCTCCCGTGCTTGCGCCTCGGTTAAACCGATAGTACCAATGGGCGGATGACTGAAAACCACAGTGGCAATATTCTCATAGCTTAAATGGCGATCAGTTTGTCCGTCGTAAATACGGTCTGCCATCCGGCGGCCTGCCGCAATGGCAACGGGTGTTAGTTCTGCTTGCCCGGTTACATCACCCAGTGCAAATATTCCAGCCACATTGGTTTCCTGAAATTTATTGACGGGGATATAACCTCGGCTATTAACTTCCACACCTGCTGCCTTAAGACCAATATCGCTGGTTGCAGGTGTTCGACCAATAGCAAATATCACTTCATCGAAACCTTCCAGCTCCTGGCCTGCTTCTCCATGTACGGTAAGCTTGCCATTAAGCTTTTCAATTTTCGCCGCGGTAAATTCGGTGCTTATCGTAACGCCATCTGCCTGCATTGCAGCCGCCAGGTTTTCATAAAGAATATCTTCAAAACCGCGCAGGAATTTTTGCGTACGAACACCCAGGGTTACATCTGTGCCCAGGGCCTGCAACATGCCAGCTAGTTCTACTGCAATATAGCCGGCGCCAAGGACTAATACTTTTTCCGGCTGACTCTGCAGCTCAAAAAAACCATCGGAGGTTATACCAAGTTCTTTTCCAGGTATATCCGGCACAGTTGGTGTGCCACCGGGTGCCAGAGCAATGCGTTCAGCCGAATATTGTTTGCCATTGACATCAATAGTCGATTTGTCAATGAGCCTGGCGTGTCCAAATGCGGTATCAACGCCGTTCTTTTCAAATGAGTTAATATAAAACTTGTTGATATTCCCGATATAGTTTTGACGTTTGCCAACAAACGTTGACCAATCGAATTTGGCCTGTGGTACGTCAAATCCGTATGCGGGTGCGTTTCGAATGGCATGCGCCATGTCAGCGCTGTACCACATGGCTTTTTTAGGTACACATCCACGGTTTACGCATGTGCCACCCATGACATCATCTTGTTCAATGATCAAACAGCGAGCGCCATAGCTTGCTGCACGATTAACGAGGGCAATACCGCCGCTACCACCCCCAATTGCTATCAAATCGTAATCGTATGCCATATTCAACTTATCCATTTACAGATGATTGTTATTCCAAAACTGGTACCGTAATCAATCACGCAGAAAACACATGATTTTTACAAAGCAGCTACTATACCGGTGTATTCACCGTTAACGCAGAGATTCGAGTGATCGATTATCCGATACGCGACAAACTACCACACTACGTTTCGCTGACCCGACTGAACCGCCCTATCGGAATCTACCTTTTGCTGTGGCCCATGATGTGGGCTTTGTGGTTTGCAGCGGAAGGTGTACCCGACATATCAAATCTGATCATTTTCGTCCTGGGCACCATATTGACTCGCTCGGCAGGATGCGCGATCAATGACTATGCAGACCGCGACCTTGATGCTCATGTTGCCCGAACCAGCGAAAGACCACTGGCAACCGGAGCATTGACACCAACCGAGGCACTTGCCGCTGCGGTAATATTAATGCTCTTCGCGTTCATATTGGTGTTGTTTACCAACAAACTCACTGTCATGATGTCTTTCGTGGCGCTGGCACTTGCCGTTGTTTATCCATTTACCAAACGCATCACCTATTGGCCGCAAGCGTTTCTGGGACTCGCCTTCGCTTTTGCAGTACCTATGGCCTTTGCCGCGCAAATCAACAGCGTGCCATTTTTAGCCTGGTGCCTGTTTCTGGCGGCGGTCATCTGGGCAATTGCCTATGACACTGTATACGCCGTTGCTGACCGCGATTTCGATATAAAAATGGGCATGAAATCCACAGCTATTCTGTTTGGCAACAACGAACTGAAGATCGTTTTCTGTTTGCAGTTACTGGTACTGGTAATACTGTTTTTTGTTGGGCTCAGCTATGGTCGTGGAGCTATTTACAATCTTAGCCTGGTCGGTGCAAGTGGTTTCGTTGTTTTTCAGAACAGAATCACCCAGACACGTGACCCGGAACAATGTATAAGGGCTTTTTTGAACAACCATTATCTGGGTATGACCGTTTTTATTGGATTGGTTATCGACTACTTGATTAAGCCGGGCGTCAGCTCGTGAATAAATCGGTTGCTGATCTGCTGGCAAGGTATAGCCGTGCAATAAACGCTGGCGGCAATGGTGCCATTGAACTGGTAGACGGATACAATACTTTACGCCTTGCCGATGCGGCTTTGGATAAGCAGGTTCTGAACACCAGGTTCCCGCAACACCCAATGCAGATCGTTATCATCGGCCCAACACAGGCCGGTAAAAGCACACTATGCAATCTCATCCTTGATACCAATGCTGCCGGTATCAGCGCGCTTGCCGGTTACACCGTGCATGCTCAGGGCTTCGCAGCTGGTGTTGATGATGCCCAGCTGGAACCGCTCACCGAATTGATGCTACCGCTAACGCGTGCACATTCGTCAGAGCTCAGCAATGAAAATCTGAATCAGTATTTACTTGAACCTGTAAAGGCCGGAGCACAAAGCCTGATCAGTGCAGGCGTCGTGTGGGACTCACCCGACTTTGATTCAATAGAATCAAGCGGCTATCGCGGCTCAGTATTGCAAGCAATAGCCATGGCCGATGTACTCGTGCTAATGGTCAGCAAAGACAAATATGCAGATAAAAGCGTCTGGGATATGCTTCGGCTGGTCAGGCGTCTCGGCAAACCATTGTTCATCTGCATAAACAAGCTGGATGAGACAGACCGGCAAACCGTTATCGATTCGTTTCAGCAACGTTATCTGGAACAGTTTGAAGCACAGTCGCCGGACATTATTACGCTGCCGTTCTCGAGGCAAGACAAAAATGCACACAGTATCAATATCGACGCCAATACTCGTTCTGCGTTTTCTGACACACTGCAACGGTGCACTGAACAGGTAGATCGCTCCGGACAGAATCAACATATTAATCAGTTTATTGAACACCACTGGCCAAACTGGATGGCTCCGATTGAACTTGAATCAGACGCCCGCGATAGCTGGCAACGCGCTGTTGATGCGGCTATAGATGATGCAAAAGAGCGCTATGCCACCCGCTATCTGAATAACCCGCAAAAATACGACACGTTCAATAAAGCCATTGCAGAACTACTCACGCTGCTTGAAATACCGGGTCTGGCGGGAACGCTATCAACCACGCGCAATGTTGTTACCTGGCCAGCCAGAAAACTGCTCGGGCTGGGCCGCTCCATAACCAAGCGAGATACCGAACCTGCCGACCAGGAACTCGAAGTACTGGATCTGATTCTGGAACAATCACTAACCACTCTGCAGGGTCGCATACTGATTGAGCAGCAGGAGAATGAAAACACACAGCTGTACTGGTCTAGCATGCAGCAAGCCATGACCGAACAAAAGTCAGTAATTCGCGAACGTTATACAAAAAGAGCAACTGAGATTCGTAAAGAATTCGAACCGCGAATTGAAGAGGCTGCACAACAACTTTACGGCCAATTACAAGATCAACCGGCTCTGCTAAATACTTTGCGGGCCGCCAGAGTTTCCACCGATGCAGCAGCCGTTGTTCTGGCTGTGAAGTCGGGCGGTCTTGCAGCAGCCGATCTTGTTATCGCACCAGCCATGTTGTCGATAACTACCCTGCTAACTGAAAGTGTTCTTGGCCAATATATGCAGCGCGCCAAAAAACAACTTAAGAGTGAGCAGCAGGCACTAATAGATTCTGCCTTACTCGAAAAAGAATTGGGCGACAGGCTTTCAGCATTGAGTAGCAATTTGCACAACGACAAGCTTTTGCTCGTTGGTCACGAGCCCTTGCCCGCTTTGTCGCGAAATAAATCGCTGAGCTGAGCCAACATGGCACGACCAAGTTTTTTTACATCATAGATGGTAATCGAGTGATCGTAATAAACCGACACATCGTGACCAATGCCAATGGCAACCAGTTCAACATCTGCATCACTCTGGATATCAGCTATAACCTGGTGCAAATGATCAACCAGATAATTTCCCGGGTTGGCAGACATGGTGCTGGTATCAATTGGTGCACCGTCTGAAATCATCATAATGATTTTGCGTTGTTCCGGTCGCCGCTTTATACGCGATCGAGCCCATAACAATGCCTCACCATCAATGTTCTGCTTCAGAATGTCCCCTCTTAGCATCAA
Source organism: uncultured Granulosicoccaceae bacterium (assembly GCA_937981955.1). GTDB lineage: Bacteria > Pseudomonadota > Gammaproteobacteria > Granulosicoccales > Granulosicoccaceae > Granulosicoccus. The sequence continues at coordinate 34,420 of CALJNA010000029.1, read as the reverse complement.
ACCCAGGCCTTTTCTGGCGCTTCTGTAAGGAACATCTGCTGCTTTGTAGATAATGTGTCGCAGTCCGTTCAAACGACCAGGATTAGTTTGCGCACCACTGTTTTGCCATTGCTCAACGCACACGCCGCCATGCAATTCGGTTGTGGTAAACCCAAGTATCTCAACACTGACACCACACCGTTCGAGAGTGCGGGCCAGTAAATCTGCACACGATGCTGCAATGGTTATTGGCTTACCCAGCATCGATTTCGAATTATCCAATAATAGAGTGATTGTTGTGTCTTTGAATTTAAGCTCACTTTCTGCCTTGAACGACAGTGCTGATAAAGGCTGAGTAACGACACGTGTCAGTCGCGATGTATCAAGATGCCCTTCATCAAGATCGAACACCCAATGCCTTTGTTGCTCAGCCATAAGCAACCTTTGTAATCGACCGGATAATCTACCAACCAAACTGGAATGACGTTCTATCTGCTCATCAAGTCTTTCGCGCAACTCGGTTAGTTCAGCATCACTGCTTAAGTCCGTGGCGGTCACAATTTCATCGTGATCGGAAGTGAACACACTGTAGCCAACCCCACCAATTAACTCAGCAGAGCCATTACTTTCAGTTTCACTGCTCACCGGTGCATCTTTATTCGGATGAGTAGAACCCGGCTCATCTGCATCATCAGCTGCGCTTTGAATACTGTCTTTCTGCTCTTCTAATTCTTCACGCATGGCATCGGCAGCTGCCTGTTCCATTAGCGCTTCCTGCTCCTGATCGGGCGTTTCCAAAACCGAATCGTTGGACTCATCACGCTCCTCCGGCGCTGGTTCTATCGCCTGCACATCGGCTGAAGGTTCTGGCTCACTACTCGAAACCAATGATTGCACATCGATTTTTTTTATGAGTTTAAGCACAACCGCTGCGTAAGCACTTTGATCTGTTTGCGTTTTTGCAAGTTCACTAAAACTATTTGCCGCCCGTGCCTCTATCGCCGATCGCCACTGCTCAACCAATGAATGCAACGAGGCAGGTACAGCTTCCCCGGTCAGAAACTGGCGCGCCATACACTCAAGCGCCAATGCCAGCTGTTCAATGCCGCTATAAGATCGTACCGATTCCAGCGTATGTGTTCGGTGATGCAACCAGGTAAGGTTTTTGGCGACCCCTTTGTAATGAATGGCACCCAGCGATTCGCAACGGATCCGCTCCAGTGCATTGAACAGGCTTTGCTCCCGGGACTTCTCCGGCAACAATTGCTGGTGCAGGGATGCATCGTGATAGGCACCAAGCAAAGCAATGGCATCACCCACACCACGCAGCATGGCCTGCTGCGACACGTTATCGACAGGTGCTCGCAATGTTGGCGCTTTTAACCCCAGGCTCAACGCCGTGGTCGCTTGCTGCAGCTCAACGGCCAGTTCAGCATCGCTGGCTAGCGAACGCATGCACGCCGCGTTCGATCGTTTGAAGACCTCATCCGGTGTTAACGCTGTTTCACTACTTGTTGCATTCGCATCACGCATAGGACCATTATCGGTGTATCCTGCATAAATTGCTGGATCCATTTTCTCAACTGCAACACAGTGCAATGTCCGACCTGTTATCACACCTGCAAACCGATCTGAAAAGCTGGGCGCTCGACGCAAATGCCAAAGGCTGGTTAAACGAGCGGGCTGTACATTCCATCGACGCGACCACCACCGCTACACCCGGCTCCTTATTCGACAAACCCAATCGTCCATTAGTGGTTGGTTTTTTTGGTGGTACCGGTGTTGGAAAAAGCACGTTAATGAATCGCTTCGCCGGAGCGGCAGTTGCTCGCACCAGTGTGGAGCGACCCACGTCACGCGAAATAACGATCTATGTCCATGAATCTGTAACGCTGGCTAACCTACCTGCCGAATTTCCTATGCAGCGCATGCGCACCGAAACACACCAGAACAATCAGTATCGCTCTGTTCTGTGGATTGACATGCCTGACTTTGACAGTGTGGAAGAATCCAATCGACACCTGGTAGAACACTGGCTTCCTCATATTGATGTGGTGGTCTACGTAGTCAGCCCTGAGCGCTACCGCGACGACAACGGATGGCGTCTGTTACTGGAACACGGAACACAGCACGCCTGGGTTTTCGTTATCAACCATTGGGACAGAGGGGATGAACAACAACGCAGCGACTTTCACAACTTGCTGGTCTCTGCCGGATTGTCCAATCCACATTTGTTTTGCACCGACAGCAGCGACAACGGCAATAGAGGCAACGATGAATTTGATGCATTGAGCGATACGCTCAATTCACTGGCCGACCAGCAACTTATAGAACAGCTGGAATCTCGCGGTGTTGTACAACGGCTCAAACAAATTCGAAGCGTTACTGACAATTTACGCGCGAACATGAGCACACCAGAAAAGCTGGCCGCTCTTTCACCCCAATGGGAAACGCATTGGCAAACCACGGCTGGTGAGTTAAGCGACTCAATCGACTGGAAAGTACCACCCGTGGCTGCCCACTACGCTGATCAGGAACAAGGATTTCTGGCCAGCTTGTATGCAAAGATGCGCGGCAAAACAAACACGGCATCAATGACCAGACCGCCTGACGAGGCGATTAGTCAAATTCTCGATGATGCCTTCTTCGACCGAATCGATGAATCTGTTGATGGCTTTGCACAACAGGCAACCGGAGCCGGTGTGGCCATCAGCGCCATCCAGCAACCGGTCAATGCCTTGAAACCCACTTGGCGTGAGCGCGCGACTGATCAGTTGCAAGCCGCAATACAGGAGTCCATCGCAGCACCTGGCACAAGTACTCAGCGCACCTTGCATCGAGTGCTTGGATGGTTCTGCTGGCTGTTACCACTGGCAGCGATGGGATGGATAGGCTTCAGAGTGGTTAATGTGTTCCGCCTCGGTGCAAACGATCCCGGAATTTATCTTAGCGGTAACTTTGTTGTTAACGCAGCACTTCTACTCGGGCTTGCCTGGCTGGTGCCTACGGTTTTGTTTATCAAACTCAAACCGTCCACCGAAAAAGCCGCAGCCCGAGGTGTGCGATCGGGGGTTGCACGCATTGCCGACGAAATTCGTCAGCAAGTCGATCAGACGCTGACACAATTAAGCGATGATCGACAACAAAGAATTAATGAACTCGATGGCATCCTGTCGACTGGAGTACAACTCGATCAGGCGGCGCTGCCCGACGCATTGCAGCGCATGCTGATTCAGGAACCACCGTCGTTGCCGGTAACCGGCGTTCGCGCAACCACCCACAGCTGAATACTTTGGACGCCGGAGTCCATGAGCTCCGTCGCCAGTTCGCCTGAGGTGGCCCCGGTGGTCAGCACATCATCAACAATCGCAACGCTACATCCACGCAACCGATCGCTGACCCGGAATGCGCCTCGAATCTGAACACCCCGCTCGGCACGCGACAACCCAGCCAATGAGCCTGTGTTAAAACGGCGTCCGACCGCATCGGGCATTACCGGAATATCGAGTGCGGCACCGCAGCCTCGAGCAATTTCAACGGATTGATTGAATCCACGCTCACAATAACGATGCTGATGAAGCGGTACCGGCAGCAGGCAATCTGGAAAATCGGGTGGTTCGAGCGAACATCTGATTTTTTCAGCCAGGAGATTGCCTAATAAATGACCAGTTGGCAGGTGCTGGGCATATTTCAATCGACCAATCAAATGATCAATGGGGAAACCGTAACGAAAAGCGGCCACTATGCGCTCAATTGCCGTCTGATATTTGTCGCAAATGACGCATTTTTGCCGCTCAACTGTCGCAGGCCACGACGAACCACATCTGAGGCAAAGCGCCGTGCTTTTTTTGGCTGAAATTTGCACGATTGAAGGAAAATGCTGATAGCAGAATCGGCAGATATCCAACCCGGATCCGGTTTTTCGGTGGCAAAAACAACAAAACCGCGGCATACAGGACAGAAACCGTCGATACAGATCGGGCAATTCAGGCCTTCCATGGCCAATTTTCATGACTTTTCCTTGAATATTCCTTCCCTTGAGAGCCAGATAGCCTACACTTCAATCACGGAAAGCGCTTGTAATCCAAAGGGTACTTGTTGTATTTTTCACACACATCATGCCCTGTTTGTGTTTACAATTCGCCGTATTGCCGCTATAACAGACAAAAATACAACAAGTTTCCGGTGCCAATAGTCTGGAAATGAGTCAGCGGGTTATCGCTGGCAGGTGTCAATGTTGGTCGATATGCAAATATCGGCAACGGCAATGGCGGGCGAGATCAGTATCCAGTGGATGCGGCGTAACGGTCGGTAGGGCAACAAAAGTTGTCATACCATTTGCAGGACAAACGAAATTCGAAAATCTGTCAACTAGTGGGAGCTAGAGATGAATAAAAAAGTCATAGTGGTCAGTTCAGTCGCAGCCTTGCTTTTGGGCAGCAGCGCCGTGTTCGCACACGAAAAAGCACTCGGTGGAGACATCGCAGTAGATGGTGATGCTGCTAACGGTCTGGTATCTGCCGGAGGCAACGCAATCGTTACCGGGTTGGGTGAATGCCTGATCCTCGGTGGTTACTCAGAAGACAACACCAACGACGGCTGTGAGGGCCGTGAAGCAGCAGCAGAGCCTGAGCCAGAACCAGAAGTTAAAGCACCAGAGCCAGAGCCTAAGAAGGAAGACATCGTTTCTATCGCTACTTTGGGTGGAAAAGCATTGTTCGATACCAATTCAGATACTTTGAATGGTGAAGGCGAGCAAGCATTAGCCGATCTGTTGGTTCAACTGGAGCGTTTCCAGGAAGTCACTGCGATCTACGTGACAGGCCACACCGACAGCCGTGGTTCTGAAAGCTACAACCAGGACCTCTCTGAGCGACGCGCAGCAACTGTTGCCGCGTATCTTGAAGCTGCATACCCAGACGTAGACGTTGCGTCTCAAGGCATGGGTGAGTCGGTACCTCGTGAAACCAACTCAACTGCAGAAGGCCGTCAGGCTAACCGCCGAGTTGAAGTTCAGGTAACTGCGAAAAGCGTTACACAGAACTAAGTAGTACCAGTGAACGGGGAGCGATACGCTCCCCGTTCACTTCGTTTTATTGCTCCACCCTTCCCCGTTATATCCAACCTAACCAATCATCCCATCTGAGCAGTGAGCGAAACTTTGTTATGCCAATGCGCGCATAAACTCGTATAACCTATCGAACTAAAGTGACATTGCATGTCTAACGCAGTTACCGATAGCTATTCAGTTGCAGCAAATGACCAGACTCTTATGCTTCCTAACCGCTGGTCTTTTTGTTGGCAGTGTTGCTGCGCAGTCCGCTGGATTCCTCCCAAAAGGTGAATTTCCAAAAACCGACTTTGACAATCGGTCAGTTGAATTAAACACCATCCTTTCAGGTGGTCCGCCAAAAGACGGTATTCCATCAATCGATAAACCTGACTTTTCGACTGCTTCGGAAGTACAGGAATGGCTCGGTGCACAAGAGCCGGTGGTTGCGTTTGTCAGTGACGATGATGCTCGTGCTTATCCGCTGCAAATTCTGATATATCATGAAATTGTTAACGACGTGGTTAACGGCGCACCCGTTACGGTAACGTTCTGTCCATTGTGCAACGCATCGATTGTTTTTGATCGCGCGGTTGATGGCGAAGTACTGGACTTCGGCACCACAGGGCGACTGCGCAACAGTGACTTGATCATGTACGACCGGCAAACAGAATCGTGGTGGCAACAATTTACCGGAAAAGGCATTATCGGAAATTACAATAAAACCAAACTGGTTCAGCTACCGAGCCAGATCGTGTCCTACGAAACATTCATTAGCAGTTATCCCAACGGGAAAATCCTGAATCGCAACACCGGACACGCCAGACCCTACGGCAACAATCCCTATTCGGGTTATGACAACATCAACAACAGCCCTTTTCTTTACAACGGCCCGAAAGACAAACGCTTGCCACCTATGGAGCGCGTACTGAGTCTGGCTTCAGATAACTTGCCTTCGTTGTTACTGCCAACATCCAAACTCGAGGACAACCCGGTATTAAACATCATGTATGACGGTAAACCGGTCGTTGTCATCGCAACGTCATCCGCCCAATCGGCCTTGGATAAAAGTAAAATCGGCGAATCCAGAAAAACACCTTCTGCTGCCGCGTTCTCCGCAACATTGAATGACGACACGCTGGAGTTCCAGCTAATCGATGGGAAGTTGACGGACCTTGTTACCGGAAGTGTTTGGGATGCATTTGGACGAGCCACCAGTGGCCCACTCAAAGATTCCCGGTTGCAACAAATTGATCATGGCGTGCATTTCGCCTTTGCGTGGCTTGCATTCGAACCCGACGCTGTGATTCATTCGTTCTGAGTGTTTACTGTCGATGTGACCAGTCACACAATAACTTTGCAAGTAGAAACGGCTGCTACTCAACACGGAATACGTTATCAAATGCGATAAACACACCGGCAAAATCAGGGTTATAAGTTGTTCGTGCCACTGGCATTTGATCAGGCGATGGCGTGTGTTGCGCGCCGAACCAGTGTTGCTCAGTGGAATAAAGGCATCCGCTGAACGTTTCCCAGTCATTACCATTACATACCAGTACACGCCCGTTCTGGCCGAATAATGGATTATCCGGAGCAATCAGCACGCCTTGATGCGATTGATTTAGTATTCGAAGATCTAGATATCGGCTCTTGCGATACTCAACGTATTGCGACGCCTGGGCATCGGTATCAGTACTGTACACAATTAATTGCCGATGTAGAGATGTAAACTTTTTGTCGAAAATCTGTGTAACGAAACCTACATCGACCACTGAGTCGTCTATTGATGCCACCGCCAACACCGGCATGGCTAGCTTTTTATTTCCCCAGCTCGATTTCAGTTTCTTAATTAGTTTGTAGTATTGAGCAGCGCCATTTATTGGAATGGAATTGTATTTAGTTGGATTATCTTCAATTATCATTCCGCCAAATACCCATGGTTTAAATCGCGAGTAGATTGAGGCCCAGCGCAACAGGTGGTTCATTGTGCTTTTGAACGCTGGTGAAAATAGGAGTAGGCCGGCAATCTCCTGCTCAGACTTCAGAGCAAGCGTTGTTGCTATAACCGCACCCATTGAAAACCCACCTAAATACATTGGTACATCTTCTTCATGCCAGAGCTGCAGCTGATCATATGCAAAGTTATACCAACGACTGGATGAAATATTCAGTTGAGCTTCCGGGGAACTGCCATGCCCTGGTAACAGTATGGCCCGAACGTCAAAGCCACGGCTAACCAGTTCATCTGCCACATCAACAAATACATAGGGTGAATCATTTAAGCCGTGCACCAGAAAAAACTTACCGCGGTATGGGACGTCTTTACTAGCCTGTCGTTGAAACGGTAGATTGTATTTGACATCGGTAGCTGAACGCTGGCGCATCTGTTTTTCTAACAGATACTGTTCAACTTCAACAATATGAGCCTGAAAATCTGGATTCGGCTCAGGAAAACCTGCGTATTTATCTTCTGCAAATAGTACATGCGAAACTGCCAACAGACCGACGGCGATCAAGATGCTAAATAGTCGAGTTTGCATATTTTCTATTTCGTTCTTCGAGCACAAGAGTTGTATGGCGTACAGATTTAACAGGTCAGTTAAGCAATATGATGACACTGACAATAATAAAGCTCATACCCACATATTCCCTGAGCGTGATTTTTTCTTTAAAAAATAATGTGGTTATCAGCAAAGTAAAGATAAATTCTACCTGACCAACTGACTTTACCAAAGCCGGATTCACCAGAGTCATTGCGGTAAACCAGCCGACAGACCCCAGTGCGCTGGTGAGCCCGACAAACAATGCAAGGTGTGAACGTGCAGCCATTAACCGTAATTGACCGGTTTCTTTCAATGCACTGTACACGAGGCAGATACCGGTCTGGATGAAAACCATAACGAACAGAGTCATTGCCGCACTGTGCACTGCCGGCATAGACAAACTTAAGCTGGCTTCACGCAACCATAAGGAAGTAAAAGAAAAAGCTGTTCCAGATAACGTTCCAAGCAGTACATTGGCAAATTGCCACGGCTCTCTTGATTTGGGCAAGCTGACAATGGCAATACCGACGAAACCAACCAAAACAGCCAACCAACCCGCGGGCGACAATACTGCACCAAAAAAGACCATACTGAATATGGCCGTTTGAATCGCTTCGGTTTTTGCAAAGCTTGTACCTACCGCAAAATTTCGAAAACTGAATACTTTAACCAGCAACACGGTTGCAATAATCTGAGCAACCCCTGCAAGCACTGCGTAGAATAAAAATCGGGGATTGCCGACAGCAATATGAAGCTGGGTAACAGTCGAGTCACGAAACAGATAGAGAAGATAAATAAGAACGAACGGCAAGCCATACAGGTAGCGCACCAGCGTGACACTCATTGGTGTTAGGCTGGTAGTCAGCTGCTTCTGACCGGCAGTACGCACAGACTGCATTAAGGCGGCAAATATCGAAAAGGCAATCCAGCTGCTCATGCGTCTGACATTCCTTTGGATTCATACACCCGAGCAGATATTTGACCTAACGCGATGCGACCTGGTCAACGCGCCCAATGACTATCAATACAGAATAATCGAGTCGATGGCACCCGGGAACATCAGGCATTACAGAGCCAGGCGCAACCTTGAATTTTGATTTATCGGCATTTGCTGGCGAGCAATGACTGTCGGTATTCAACGGCGTATATCTTGCCGACCGGCATGGCATGTGCGTCACATCGAAGAGCTTTGCATCATCAGCAAGTTCCCATGCTTGTACACCTTCAATATCTTTTTCATGCACCGTTAGTATGGTAGTAACTTCACGTTCACCCGTGACGACGTACTGACCAGGCTCAATTTCAAAAACGGGTTTTTGCATGATCAGCCCGTTTTCATCCAGCCACCAGTCAGTTTCGTCAAATTTCCAGTTGCCGGGTGCATAACCACCTGTGGCTTTCAATACAGGAAAAAGCCTGAGCCAAACACCTGTTTTACCGGGATCGATGTGCCAGTATCCCCAACTCTCGGCACCCACCCCTGAATTTGCATCAGGATCGCCAAGCGCTGCAATAAATTGCGTTTGAATAGGCCTATACTGGATTTGATCAGACGTTACGGTTGTTGACGAAACGACTGCCTTGGAAAACAACGCACATACCGTAAATGCCAGTATTGCAACCGATGACGTAAATATCCGCGATTGGAAAAGAAACAACTTGTTAGAAACACCTTTCATTGCTTATTCCAATGGGTCGTTGCTCGAAGTAAATCTACTCTTACTAATACTACTGGCTTGCAATCTGAAACGCATCTGTTATTTCAGCGGTTTGCCCAACTACTCACACAGCGCATCAATGGTTTTCAGCATTTTCGGTCCAATACCCTTAATACCTTTCAACTCACCGTTCTTCGCGCTTTTGCACAACGCTTTCAGACTGTCTATCTGATGTTCCTGATAGAGCATTTTTGCCGTTTTTGCCCCGAGCCGCTCTATTTCGGTTAGCTCTAGAACCGAACGAGGTGGTGGTTTGCCGTATTGGTCATCATTGAATTTATCGGTTGTGCCGGTTTCAATTATTTCTTCAAGATACCCGGTTATCACTCCACCTACCCCCGGCAGCGAATTCAAGTCTTTATCTTTAGCTATGCGGTCAATGGATTCAGGCCATCGCGAAATGGTATGAGCCAATTGCGCATACCGCTTTGCATGTTCTTCTGGATACCCACCGATTATCAAATAATCTCCAAGCTGTTTTATGATGGCTGCAACTTCATCATTTCTTATCCAACGCGTTCGACCTTTGGCATCCTTATATTTTACTTTAGCCATGTATAAACCGCCTTTTATTATTGACGTTCTGAACAATCCGCCTTTCAACAATATTTATCTGACAGTTATTTCCAACTCGGTCAGACTGTGCTACAACTTATAAATACGCACCGCGTTCGATCTAAATATTTTATCCCGCTGTAACGCACTGAATGTTGATGCAACGCTGACATAACTTTGCCAGCGCTCCGCAAATGATAGTGCCAAGCTACTATCTGAGTTTGCACTGGCAAACATAATACGTTCATAGCCAAAATGCTGAACTGCGAGACTAAGAAACTCTTTTAGCTGTCCTTTGTATTGTGAAGCTACACAAAACAGCCCTGCGCCTGCTTTAATGCTGATTCCATCATACCGGGACAGCTTTGCCACGCAGAACCGCAGATCATCATTGCTCGTGTCACCGGTTGTATCGCTGCATTGTAGTGAGACAATGATCGACAAATTGGGATATTGCTGTGCGATCTGCACAGGAATATCAGTTTGATGAAGACCAACAGTGATATCAAGGCTCATTCCATTCTCGTTTAACACATCCAGATTACCAGCTTTTAAAACATCATTTACAGCAGTCTCGTTTGCAATATTTAAAACACTGCTTTGGTCCTGCGAAAAATGATAGTTAACACCTTGCAGTCGACCTTGAAGGTTGTTTTTACAGAACGAACTCACTGAACCTGCCTTTAACAGATCGCAATAGGCAACCAACTTATTGGGGAACCCACCCAACCCTCGTGTGATGGACACTTTGTACAGATCATGAATCTCTTTCGCGGCAGCACTCTGCTCCTGAGGTTGCTGGACGGCGACCATTTTTAATATATGAAAATCCTGACTTTGCGTCAGGTAGTTTCGAAGCGATTGTGGTTCGCCTGAAACACAGGCATGCGGTTCTACAATGGGTATCATCTGCGTTTTTTGCCTTGATTTTCGGCGACAGTGCGCCAGCCCAATAATGCCTATTTTCTTTTTGAGTCAATCGGAACCTCAACACACTATTTATTGTTGCAGATGAATCGGTAAATTCAAGGGCCCGCGAAATCCGAACCCACTCCACACAACCACGCCTGGTTCCGGTAGCGACATTTTGGGAAAACGATCAAATAATCTCGGCAGTGCAATATCGGCCAGCATCCTTCTGGACAAATGTGTACCCATACAAAAATGAGGGCCACTACCAAAAGCCTGATGACGACTGTTTTTTCTGAATACATCAAAAAGATGAGGATTGTCATACAACTCTTCATCGTGATTTGCAGACGCCTGAATAGTCATGACTACATCGCCTTTGGGAATATGAAAATCTCTGATCGTGGTGTCCTCTTTCACCAGCCTTGAACTTACCTGAATAGGCGCAACCCATCGCACGGCTTCTTCGAGCGCATCCGTCCATAGGTTTTGCTCAATCACAGTCTGTTTCTGATCCGGGTTGGTTAACAAGCCAAATAGTACCGTCATGAGCGCATCGCGCGGTTCGTTAATACCTCCTCCAATGGCAATTTTTATATTTGATACGATGTGTTCCATTTCGATGGGCTGATCAGCGTTAATCTGCACGGCAAGTGCATTCCGTAAATCGGTGCCCTTGCACGTATCAACCGCGTCTGCAATGCATGCATTGATTTCTCGATTTACTACATCAGTCACTTCAAAAGGTTCTTTGAAGCCGGCAAAGTTTCCAGCGCCGTCGATCAAAGCTTGTGACCATCGCTGAATATCATCATCCGTAGCTTTCGGAATACCCAACACTTCCGCAACACAACGAGCAGAGAACGGGCCTGCGAAAGCGGTAAAAAAATCAACCGTTTCACCACTTGGCAAACGATCAATATACTCATCTGCTATTTGGCCTATACGATTACTCCAGGATTGTTTGACCGTATTTGGTGCCATTGCAGGCATCATTGCTGTACGTAAACGACTGTGATCATCACCATCGCGACGCATCAGGGTCTTTGCTTCGAACGCTCTTTCCATTGGTGTGTTGGGATCATCCGAGCTGAAAATATTCGGATTCATCTTCACATACCGAGTATCGGCAGCCTTTGTCAGGAAAGTCCGCTTGACCGCGGTTACTTTTAAAACTGGCGAGGTTTTTCGCAACCTTGCATAAATAGGATACGGATCATTGACTAGCTGCTCTATCTTGATGTCATTGTCAACTGGGACAGTTCTACCATTGGCCATAGAAAAAACCTCCAATTGATGATGCAAAAATGATCGACTGCGCTCATCTAATCACCTGAATAAAGCCAAATTACTGAAACAGTCAGAAATGTGAAACGGCGTTGCTTTTAACATCATTTTAGTGAACTGATTCCAATTGATCAAACAACGCTTCCTACATTTCAATGAGTATACGACAGAGTCAGTTATTTCACTTTGCCATTACGTCAAGCTTGAGCGATTGAAGGCGATAAAACCAGGGCGAAGCAGCATAAATTAGCCCCAGAATGAACTACCACAGCGCAGCGAACTATTCTGCCCCCAGATCAATGCCAAGCCAACGCATGACGTGGGAGTCGCTGCTGTGCCAGGAGAGACTGTATCCAAAACCTCTGTCTGATACACAAGACAGGTCATGCTTTGAAGTAGATTATGACCGGCTTATATTTTCCAAAGCGTTTCGGCGTCTGGCCCGCAAAACACAAGTGCATCCACTTGCCCTTAACGACCACACTCACAACCGACTAACGCATTCACTCGAAGTAGCATCTGTTGGTAGAAGTCTTGGAAAGTCGGCTTACTTCATCGTTCAGAACATGGAAACCAGTCCGGTATCTGCAACAGCAAACGAATTCGCTGAACTGGTACAAGCGGCATGCCTCGCTCATGATATAGGCAACACACCCTTCGGACACGCTGGAGAGAGAGCCATTCGACACTGGATGAATAATCATATGCAGCTGCTCTCTGCAATGCCGGAAGCTGAACAGAAAGATCTGACTCTTTATGAGGGAAACGCTCAGGCATTTAGAATAGCGACCAGAAGTGTGAGCGAATTTGAACCGGGGTGCACAAACAGACAAGGTGGTATCGGCTTGACAGCCGCAACACTTGCAACAATGATGAAATACCCATGGTACTCAGACCATGCGTTTGCGCAGGCGGCTGGAAAGTACAGTGTATTCCAGAATGACGTGCCGGCGTTTGAGTGGGTCGCAACATCTACCGGCCTGTTGCATCAAGAGAATGCATATTGCCGACATCCCCTCGCATTTTTGGTAGAAGCAGCTGATGACATCTGCAATGCAATAATCGATATTGAAGATGCAATTGATCTTTCTATATTAAGTAGAGAACAGGTTGAATCAGCACTGATGCAGCTAAGCGGTTTACCAGAAGACAGTAGTATTGCCCAAATGCGGGCTAAAGCTATTGGCAGTTTAATCCAGCAATGCTTGCAGGTTTTTGAAGCGTCTTATAACAGTATAATGATGGGGCAACACCAAGTTCCACTGATTGAACTCATCGATAAAGAAATGCTAACCGCATTCAATCATCTTAATAAAATTGCCAGAACAGAAGTCTATCCGTTCCAACAAGATGACGGTCTTGCGCAAAGTTGTAATTTAACATTGGCACGCATTCTCGATGCAACTATCTTAACCGGACAACCAATCAGATTTGCGCAGCCCGATGCGATTACAGAACCATTGAAGGAATTTACCGAAAAAATGTCAGCGGAAATGGTTCCTGATTATCACAGATACATGATGGTGATGGATTTTGTGGCCGGCATGACCGACAACTATGCAATCAATCTTGCAGACAGACTGGAAATCGCAGCACGGTAGTCGCTGCTGGTGCTAATAAAGAGCAATATCACTACTCATAATTTCACTATTTCTTTTTTTCCTTCGGCGCAGTCTTGTAGCAAGCATCAGAACCCTCCAAGGTTCTCAACACGGTATTTTATTCTACGTTTTCCAAGCAATCGCTTGATAGTTGTTTCAACGACCTCAATATCATTGTTGAACGACCGATGGGTCAGTGGCAGCACGTCATGTTTTGTTGAGCAATGGACTGTCCGTCTTTCTTTATCGTGATATTTACATTTTATACTCGAATTCCAGTAGTCCAGCAATGCATCTATAGCTTCAAATCGCGCAATTTCCTCATCCGTCGGCTCAATTCTGTTTTGATCCCGGTAAACGTTACTGGTGTTATCTGTACTCCAGGTGGCCTGCATTCCCAACAAGGGTTCCTTGTGCATATCTTCAAATGCACGACTGGCGAGGTATAACAGTGATTTATTATACGAACCCATCGTATCCGCTCGTTCACGCTCATCACTCAACATATCTATATAAAATGCAGATTTACTGAATATGCGTTTTTTAGCTGCCTTCACGAAGTGCTGGTTTGCGAACTTTACCGTGCACGCAGGTGCATACAACGACAGAGTTTTCAGTTTCAGTTTTCTCCGACTAAGAACATCGAGCCATCGGCCAATAAGAATAGCACCCGTAGAATGTCCTACAACGTGGAGCTCCATCCCTTTTAACTTTGCAATACTATTAGTCAGATTAACCATGGCACCACGTACTTTTTCGCCACTACCTGATGCCGCAGGAATTTTAGAATCGCAACAGTTCAGCGCGTTCTGCTTCATGTCAGACCAAATTGATTTACCACCTTTCCGTTTTGCGGCAACTTCCAGCGCTCGATCTATTTTTTCATTGTAAAGTTTGCTGATATCTCTCATAACTGCACCAGAGGCCGGATCTGTCACAATCTCTTTCCAGCAATTTTCCACAAGATTGGACAATGAATCAGCCATACCGGACTGCCAAACAACAAAGATCGGATAAATACCATTCTCGTAGTAATAAGGCCCAAGAACCTGAGCCCGTCGAATCGCCGTTTTCTCATCGTATGAACACCCGTGCACATGAATAACCAGCTTTCTATTCTGCTTGCCTTTATCCATCCATTCCGCTGGATACGTATGGCATATTGCCCGCGTGCAATGCTCTGGTGTTGCTGCGTCTATCAGTTTTTGAACTGCTCTTCCGCTATTACCGATGATAACGCTGTGTTGGTACGCCTTCTCTTCAGACCATGGCTTGACTTCGGAGTTGTTAAATTCAAAGTCATCTGTGATGTTCTGAACTATTAATCCTTCTCTGTCTCCTGCTTTGGCGGACTTTTCCTGTAGGGCTCGATGTACTACAGTATGAGGTGAGCGGGTTCGTGTCGTTGGCGCACCTCTGACCACAACCCACGCATCCATACCTCTATCTACCCAGTCGGAATATTCCAGCAACGCAAATCCACTCACACCCCAGCGAGGCCCCCAGGAATTTTGCACAATAAAACCGTCACGGGTGTAACCAACAATAGCAAACGCATGACCGCCTGCGTTATCAGAACGCGAAGCCGGTGAAATAAACGGCAATTCTGCATATTCATGATCAATTAAATTTTCAGGATGATATAAATCAAACCATCCTGAATGCGTCATGCTCGAGCAATAAATAGCACCGACTTCAAATATAGCTGATTGCATATCAACTATCGATTGGGTATTGATTCTGTAGTAAGAACCCAGCGGTGTTTCAACTGCATTTTCAGACCATCTTTTATTGGGTGCAACAAAACGTATTTCATCTCCATTGTTCTTGTCTCTGTAGGGCCACAGATCACTATCACATACACCATGTCTGTGCCAACCTTTCATCGCCCCCCTGCAACTTGAACCTTCGTAGTCTTCTCCATCCCATTCATCGTATATTCGAGCATTGTGGTAGAGCATGCGTTCACTGACTCTATTAATACATAACTCGGGCTTATTAATTTCAGGGTCAAAATCAGCCAATGAGCTTCTGCCAACCATTGATTCTTTCCAGCGCAGGAAGTTGATCACGGCGGCTAGACCAAACCCGGTACATGCACCTTTATCACCCTGAGTTAAAATCAGACCGCAGGTATCAGCATAGTGATTGAATAACTTGAAGGTTGTTGCAGACGGGGGATAGGTTTGCGGTAAATCACACAGTGTCGGTCGATACTCACGATCACGCAAATCGAGGCGATCAGGCCTGGCATCAAGCGTTAACGAACTCCGTTTAATATTCATATCCTCTCTCCGCGGCAGTCAATGCAAACCAAAATCGTTGCGCCTGACACAGGTTATTGTTCCGACAAAATTCCGCCAAGCAATACTATCGGTGCAGGCAAAGGTCAATCAACCATAGGCACCCTAATCAGGTAATAGCGTTATTGGGAGATGCCTGCCGGTATACCCAACAACATTTGTGTGCAGATTCAAACAAAATACCCTGGAATTTATGAATCAAGATTGAACTAAGTGGAACGAACACTAGTCTTAATTTCAATCGGGTAACCATTGTAATGCCTGCTTCACAATTTCACACAGTCCGAAAATGGTAAGGCCTGCTCGGATAGAGAGAATATCAAATGATATTGAATATACAACGAGCCATGCTATTAGCTTCATTATCACTACTATCAGCGCAGACGTTAGCAAACAGCGTAGGTATTGGCATCGGCAGAGCCACTGAATACCCTGGCAGCAATGATTATCAAGTCTCGCCCAATGCCGCGTTCGAGATCAATACGCGAATAGGCACGTTTAAAAACAATCAGGTTGGTGTGCAACTCGATATCGTCAAAGGCAGCAATGTCGATACCGGTCCGGTTCTCCGCGCAAACTTTGGTCGAGATAGCAAGTCCATCAGCGACAATGTTGTTGCAAATCTTGATGAAGTCCCGGCAACGGCCGAACTCGGCTGGTTCTTCAACTCTGGATTCAGACTCGACAGACTAGGCCTTCAAAGTGATGCCATCGTCATAGGACGATTAAACGCTGTGACAGATGTCGGTGACGGTCATGGTGGTACGCAGGTTTTTGGATCTATCGGGCTGGTTATGCAACTGACCGATAATTTCAGACTGGTTCCGTCTGTTGGATTCAATTTTGCTGATGACAACTACACAAATGCGTTTTACGGGGTCGATAACGAGGGTGCCGCTGCTTCGGGATTGAGCGAATACACAGCATCCGGAGGCGTAGAGTTTACCCAAGTGGCGTTGTATGCTTTACGCGAAATCGACTCGCGTTGGTCAGTAACCGGTACGTTTGCTTACAACACACTGCAAGGCGATGCTGCAGACAGCCCCATTACGCAACGAGGCACTGATAAGCAATTGTTTACAGGATTTGTTGTGCACTATCACTTTTAGTCTAACACTTGGATGTAAAGGAGCAAAAGCAGACCGGACCACACAGCGTGGTCCGGCGCGGATTTTTTCGAAAAACAATTATCGGCGAGAGTAAGGCAGATCAAAGTCCAGTTCAGTTGGTCTGGCTGACTCATTTCGTGTAAATTCACCAAAAATCAGCTGGCCTGCGGTTCCGGTGTAAACGATACTGTATCGAGTTACCTGAGCCGACTCGAATACAGGCACACCCTCAAGTGCATCGCTGGTCATGTTGATTAGCATGACAGGCAAACCAGAATCTGAAGTTCCGGTCCCCACAATTTCATAAGTACCTTCAAATTCAAATTCGTGCAGACCTGAATCTGGCTCATAAGGCCCAGTGCAATCTGGTGAAGTGAAAAGCCCTCTTACATCTTTCCAGCGATCGGCAGTGAATTGATACCCGAGTAAAAAGCCGGAACCACAGTAACCCCAGGTACCTGCAAGAGCAGACTGATTATTGCTAGCCGCACCGGTATTCAAATTTGTGTCTGTATTGGCGCCCGAATTTGTATCAGCAATTTCGGTTTCGTTATTGGTTACAGGTGTTGCAGGTGTTCCACCTCCGCCAGAACTGCATGCACTTAACATCAACACAACCGCACCTAACACGATGGTCTTAATCGCTGGCGACTTGCAGGCTTCCTTACTCATATCTTTTCTAACTTGGTACCGATTGGATAATCGAACGTGATCCATAGTCTCTCTTCGCATACAGTGCTTATCGAGCGCTCACGTTACTAGATAGTATTTGCGCTTGTAAAGAGAGATAGCTTGTTATCGTACCTATACTTTGGCATAGCGATAACCGGTATTCGGACGGGGTAGAAAAATAGTGTGTACGACTTCGCAGTCAATACAGACTCATGCTGCTTTTTTCGGCTGGTTACAGAGAATATTTGTAAATAGCTCAAGCTCTATCGGTTTTTCAAAAAGAAAACCCTGATACTCATGGCATTGATAGGTACGCAACAATGCCAACTGCTGCTCCTCTTCAACACCTTCAGCAACCACATAAAGACCGAACAGTTTTGCCATTGAAATAATCAATTCAATGATCGGCTTTGCCGTATCCATTGATTGAATAAATGATCGATCAATCTTTAAACACTTTATTGGATAACGATGCAAATAGGCAAGATTGGAATAACCTGTACCAAAGTCATCAATTGATATTTGAAAACCATAAGCTACCAGATCATGCAGTTTATCAATCGTATACTGATCATTACCCAGCAACACTGACTCGGTTATTTCAAGTTCTATCCGATGCGCATTTCCACCATTTGACTCTACTATGCGTATTAGCTCATCAACCAACTCGTCTTCAGCAAATTGCAGTGGAGAAAGATTGACAGACATTCGTATATCATGGCCCTGTTCCGACCAATTTCGTTGAGCAATGACTGATTGTTTGAAAATGACCTTACCCAATTCAGTGATTAAACCAGACTCTTCGCATACTGGAATGAATACATTTGGCGCAATCATTCCACGCTTTGGATGATGCCATCGAGCGAGTGCCTCGGCACCAACAATCAAATTGCTACCCACATCGACTCGTGGCTGAAAGTAAGCCACAAATTCGTCGTTTCTCAATGCTGACCGTAGCTCGGCTTCAAGACTCATTCTTGATTCAACCGCATCACTTAGATCTTTCGAAAAGTATGAGAAGTTATTTTTTCCAATATCTTTTGCATGATACATCGCCAAGTCGGCGTGTCTCATCAGCTCTCTAATATTGACTCCGTCGGCTGGAAACAACGCAACTCCAACCGAAGGCGTCACCTGAACCTCTCTCTCTTGAATCACCATTGGCTTTGAAATGACATGAATAAGCTGCGATACCGTTTTCTCAATATCTGTTTGATCGTGATCGGATGTCAAAAGTATGAGGAACTCATCACCCCCGAGTCTCGCGACAGAGTTTCCATTAGAAAACATCTGCATTAGCCGCTCACTGACTTCAATCAAAAGCTGATCACCGGCGTCATGACCAAGACTGTCATTTACGTCTTTAAAATTATCAAGATCGATAAAAATGAGCTCTCCTGAATTACCCAATGATAAATGCCGGTCAATCCGCGTCTGAAAATAGATTGAGACATAGTTGCGGTTAGGTAGCCTGGTTAAAGTA
This sequence comes from uncultured Granulosicoccaceae bacterium, assembly GCA_937981955.1. Taxonomy (GTDB): domain Bacteria; phylum Pseudomonadota; class Gammaproteobacteria; order Granulosicoccales; family Granulosicoccaceae; genus Granulosicoccus. The sequence continues at coordinate 15,211 of CALJNA010000029.1, read as the reverse complement.
TCGTGCTCAGCCAGAAATTGAGCCTGCTCTTCTGTAGCCTTTAACCGTGATACATCAACTTCACTTATTAGCCAGGCTGCATCTCCGGTAACAGCATCAAGGCAACGACGCGCAGTAATGTCATTCCACCGCGGCCCATTAACTGTATTCACTTCCGTTACTGCGCTCACCTCATCCTTCACAGCATTTCGTAGCTGATTTACGATTTTCTGATCACTGAAATGCTGCTCCAGCGTAGCACTCGCGGCGTGTACGTTACTGCGTGCCGCGGGATTTCTATAAAGTGGTTCACCTGACGCGGCATATAAAGATATATTTACCGAGGTATGCAGCAAAGCTTCTGCACTGCGCAACGATTCCGGATCACGATCGGATTGGTTCGTAACTTCACAAAACATGCAGACACGACCGGTGTCCAGCTTAAAACAGCTGAAAACCATATCGAATGTGGTCGGCTCGTCATTGGGATGTAGCGTCCAGATTTCTTTGAATTGAATATTCTCGTTGTTCGTGAAATCAACTTTATACTGTGCCAGCCGTTTGGCCACAGACAGAGACATGTTGGCACTCATATCGCGGCCCAGCAGTTCATCCTTGCTGTCAGCTCCCCATACTGCCAGTGACGACTTGTTACACCAAAGTACGCAGGCATTATCAAGATCAAATACCCACAACGGGTATCTGATATTCTCGACAATATCAAGCGACTGACTAAGTGAGGCTCGATCTTGCTCGAGTGATTTAGCAGAGGTGATTGAACCCATCGCTGCTAGCCAGAATTACTATTGAAATGGCGAAACCTGCAGCTAGGCAGCAGCCTGAATATTTTCACCAGTCAACAATTCAGCTATGGTTTTATAACCCTGCTGATTCTGAACGCGATCCATCCACTTAACTATGTTTTGATACTCGTTGAAATCAAAGCCACCCTCTTCCGCCAGGTGTGTGTAACCGTATACCGCGATATCGGCAACGCTGTAACCGTAATCTGTAATGAAATCATTCGACCCTAAATAGTTATTCAATAGACCTAAACCCTGATTGCCACGTTCTCTCCATACAGGGATCATATCTTCGTGTTCGCTTTGCAACTCAGGCACAATATAGGTAAAAAACCTGACCGGAGAAATATTCGCTTCCAGTTTGGTTTGTTCATAGTTCATCCACTGAACGGCTTGTGCACGTGCCAGAGCAGTGTCAGGCATTAACGTTGTGCCTTCAGCCAGATACCATGCAATTGCATTAGACTCACCAATACTGAGATCGTTATTGAGTACAAGATACGGCAACTGGCCTTGTGGATTGATTGACAAGAACTCTGGAGTTCGGGATTCACCAGCTAACACATTTAGAAAGCGAACATTTAAATTCAGACCCAGTTGAGATGCCACTAACGCTGGTTTAAAACTGTTGCCTGAGCCTTGAGTCATGTACAAGGTCGAAGTTTCGTGTGTTGCCATTAGACCAATTCCGCCTGTTCAGATATTATTCATAATATCGGCAGCTAACCATTCACCCACACGGGTTACATTGTGAATTAGTCAAAAAAACTTTGTTTCAAACGCTATCGCACTAACCGCTTTACCGAGCTAGGCGCTCCGGCTCGATGAATAACCTGTTCCAGCGGTTCAACACAACATTGCATCGAATGAGCGGTAGCATGAATTAATGTGTCCGCGGCTTTTAGAAGCCCTACATGACCAGGCCAGAATACAACGTCTTCTGCACTACGTTGATCGTAATCTACGTCAGAACTTAAATACCGCTCTTGGTCGCTACTATCACGGGGTAATTCGATGCCACAAGCCCGTGCCACCATCTGAATCATTCCAGAGCAGTCGCAACCATCCGTGCTTCGACCTGCCCACAGGTATGGAGCGTGTAAATACATGTGTTGCGCAATCTGCACTGGCGATGAATCAATCGATGCACAATTGGCAAGGCAATGTGCCGACCAAACATAGCCACCATTGCGTTCCTCTTGAAAATCATCGGTGGTATCTAACGCTCCCAATGACAATTCACTGCCAAACAGTACTCGGCGAATCACAGGAGACTTGATATCAGGTCGTGAAAATATCAGGGTCGCCTTAACGCAAACCCTGTGTGTGGCGCTGGAGGCATTAAGCGCAATAGACGCTGTTTCAATATGGCCTTCATAGCCATCCCGATTTGATCGGACTTTGCACCACTGCACACCTTGCTCCAGTATCGTTATGGATTCTCCGAACAGTAATTCACTGCTTGCTTCACACTGATGATTCGGCTCCAACTTCATCATGGTCGCCGATCGGCAAATTCTGGCTGTACTCACAATAACTATGACTACCCAATGCATTGATTCAAGAGACTAGCATATGCAACTGGATGCTTATCAACGTCACTTCTGAGGAAAAATGCTTGCTTTGATTCAACTACGGTAATGCCACACCCGAAAAAGGGTATTCTTTGCATATCAATCTGGAATATACAACATGCTTGAAGCTGAAAACATTCGCTTTCTGGTCGTACACTGCTCTGACACACCCGACGATCAAGCACTCACAGCACGCGAAATTCACACAATGCATCTCGGCTTTGGCTGGCACGGCGTTGGTTATCATCGTGTTATCAATCGTGATGGCCTGGTAGAACACGGGCGACCCGACTACTGGATTGGTGCGCATGTTTATGGACACAACGAGGAATCACTCGGTGTTTGCCTGATTGGCAGATCCGAATTTACAAGCGCTCAATTTCAAGCGCTGGAGAATGTGCTGGACAATTGGACCAGGCTGTACCCTGATGCCGAAGTGGTAGGGCACCGAGACTTTGAATATACAGATAAAACCTGCCCGAATTTCGACGCGAAGCAATGGTGGGCATCCCGTAAAGGAAACCCGCCCGTCTAATGGTATTGATGTTTGTTATCTTTGATATTTAACTTTGACTGCGACTTTTACCGATAACACTCGTGGTACCAGACAAGTTCAGTTTGTTTCGGATGAACCAAAGCACAATTAAAGAAGGTATGACCATTAATGTGGTTATGATAAAAAATAACCCCCAATCTCCGTCTAGCGAATCGACCATTTGACCTGAAAAAGCAGCCATTGTGGTTCGCCCGAATGTAGCTATGGATGCCAGTAGTGCGTATTGCGTTGCAGTGTAGGTTCGATCAACCAATAACGAAATAAACGTAACAAACGCAACGGTTGCAAACGCTGCTGCAATATCATCCACGACGACTGCCAGTGCAAATAGACCCTTTGACGGCCCCGCCCATGCGAGCCAGGAAAACATCAGGTTTGTACAAGCCATGGCAATACCGGCAATAAACAAGGCTTTAACAACACCAGCACGAAAAGCAAACCAACCGCCAAGTAGTGTAAATACAACTGTTGTGACCCACCCAAGTGACTTGGAATAGATAGCAATATCAGATTTGGAAAAACCCAGCTCTTTGTAAAAAACCAGCGACATCTTTCCCATGAACGCTTCGCCAATTTTGAATAAAAAAACAAATGCCAGTATTGCCAGACCTATTTGCCACCCGTTTTTTTTGAAAAAACTCAGTAGCGGACCAATGTAGGTACTGCTAAACCACGCAAGAATTTGAACAATGCTGAATTTTCCAGAGCCTTGTCTACCGTCAGTAGCTGATTCAACTGCTTCTGATTGAACTCCCATAGCTTGCGCGACTTTTTGCTGAGCAACTCGCTGCTCCTCGCGTCTGATTGCATCAGACACTTCAGGTATAAGCATGAGAAGCCAGTTAATAATAATGATTAACAATGCCAGCACCATGAAGGTGATCGGCCAGTAGTCGACATAACCAAGCGCTTCCAGTTTGTCGGCCACAAAAAGCATGATGGCACCACCAAGCTTGTACCCAGTCCACCAGCCAACGACCGCAATGGCTGCCCCAGCTGCGATAGATGCTTTGTCTTCAACAGGTATTTGTTCAATCCGCAGCGCGTCTATGGTGATGTCTTGCGTAGCGGAGCAGATTGCAATGACTAAACCGATAGCAATAACCATCCAGAGATTTTTAGTCGGATCGAGCTGAGTCCAGATAACCAGACAGAACAACATGATGGCCTGAAGCGTGAAAATCCAGGATTTTCTATGCCCGATTGCATCAGTAAGATAGGGAATGCGAATTCGGTCGACCAGAGGCGCCCACCAGAAATTAATCGCATAAACGCCGAATATCAGTCCGGCAAAACCGATTGTGCTGCGACTCAAACCATCTTCCTTGAGCCATAGCGTCAGAGCAGTCCCAATAATTATCCATGGAAAACCACTGATAATGCCGAGCAACAAAATTCTCAGCATACGCCGATCGGCATACACAGCTAAAGACGGTTTACTCTGATTCATTGCAACGGTCCTTTTTTGGCAAGTATATACTAGGTGTCTGAATGACAAAACCTCTGGTACTGCAAATGATTCGCCGCACACAACTTGCTAATATCCGGGTCCACAACAAGAAACCGTGAACAGTCAATCCGATCAAAAAACGATCACCCCCATACAAGGCTACATGGAAGGCTACTACGGAAAGTTACTGTCATGGAGTGAACGCGACGGTCTGTTGAAATTTATTTCATCGCTACACCTGAATACCTATTGCTACGCACCAAAAGAAGATCCTCTGCATCGGTTGCACTGGAGAGAACCTTACAACCTGGACTGGCGAAATTCATTCTCGCAGTTTTGTGATCATGCGAAAACAGCAAACGTTTCGGTCGCTGCCGGCATTGCACCTGGATTAAATTTTCGATTCGATCGGAAAAACCAGACGGAAGACTTTGAATATCTGTACACAAAAGCACGCGATCTGCTTAGTGATGGTGCGGTGCACATTGTGGTTCTGTGGGATGACATCGACGAGCGTGATCTGGCAGAGCAAAACAATATAAGTGAAGGCACAGCTCATGCTCAAGTTGTTAATCGTTTAGCTGACAAGCTAGGGCATGAAATCTGGACTGTTCCGCGCGTTTATTCAACTGAGATAGAGGACAGAACAAACTATCTCGCTCACTTTATCAGTGCGTTGCATCCGCAACATTCTGTCTTATCGTGTGGAAACGCAATTGTCACAAGCAAGGTAGAACCGAAAAACCTGAGCGAATGCCACCAAGGTTCAACCGTGCTCAAAGACACTCCGAACACAGAACCGAAACATCGGCACATTCTGTGGGACAACTTCTACGCCAACGACTATTGCCCAAGGCGATTATTTTTAGGGCCCTGGACAGGCAGAGAACACATTGATGAGTATCTAATCAACCCAACTGGACTGCCGTATACCGATCGCCTTCTATTGGATATTGCATCGTCAACACACACCAGTGAGGACAAAGAATCAGCATGGAAAGCTGCGCTGGAAAGGCATGGTGTACCAGAAGACTTTCACGCTATTGCGCCATACTTCACCCAACCATTCTTCGGAGACAGAGCAGTGTCAGGCGATGATAAGGACATAGACTACATCGAACCGACCGAACAGATTGAGCAAGCTATCGAAACTTGTCTCTGGAAATGGAAAAGCCAGTTATCCTGTGAATGGTATCCATTTATTTTTGGATTGAAGCATGATCTGGCACTTATGCGAGATGAACTGCCAAGACATAGAATAGTGAAAACACAACCACCGCTGCTCGCAAAGAGGCTGTTAAGTTGAACTACGAACCAATCAGTGCTCAGGCAGCAGTGTCACATATGCGAGTGTTCCTCTAACAATGAGCGAACTCTATATCGGCCTAATGTCAGGTACAAGTCTTGATGCAGTCGACGCAGTGGCGGTCTCGATTGATTCAAACAACATCACGTTAATATCGAGCCACCAAGAAATTATCCCGCATCAACTTCGCCAACACATACTCGGCATTTGCACAGGGCAAGCAACAAATCTGCATGATATTGGAGTGATTGATCATAAGCTGGGCCTGCTATACGCGGCGACAGTGACGGCGCTGCTTAAAAAGGCAAGCCTTGAATCGAAACAAATTCGCGCAATAGGGAACCACGGTCAAACCGTTTTTCATCATCCTGCGGGTCAATCACGCTTTACCATACAACTTGGGGATGCAAACCTGATTGCTGCACGAACCGGAATAGATACCGTTGCCGATTTCAGGCGTATGGATATGGCAGTGGGCGGACAAGGCGCTCCCTTGGCTCCGGCATTTCATCAGTTTGTATTCAGTAAGCAAGACGTGACAACGGTTATACTTAATATTGGCGGTATAGCCAACCTTACGCTGTTGCCAAAAACGGGGCCGGTAATCGGTTTCGATACCGGGCCGGGAAATGTGTTAATGGACAGTTGGTGTGAAAAACACACCGGCAATCAATACGACAAAGACGCACACATGGCAAAACAAGGACAAGTAAACACTGGCCTGCTCAATGAACTAATGTCTGATCCATTTCTGGCCAAAATACCGCCAAAAAGCACAGGCAGAGAATACTTTAATTTGAACTGGCTCGAATCGCAATTATCCAAACATCATATTCCTTTAGATGTTCAACGCACACTCTGCGAATTCACCGCGCTCAGCATCTCTCAACACCTGCAAACGTTAAGTGATCAGCCGGAAATCGAGCTACTCGTGTGCGGCGGCGGTGCAAACAATCCATTGTTGATGAATCTAATCAGACAATATTTGCCAACTTGGCGGGTATTAAGAACAGCTGATCGCGGCGTACCCGGAGACGATATGGAAGCAATGGCTTTCGCGTGGCTTGCGCACCGCAGAATTCATAACCAACCGAGCAACTTACCCAGCGTTACTGGCGCGAGCCGTGAAGTTTCTTTAGGCGTTCTGTATCAGGCACCAGCAGCCTGTAACAATGGCTCCCTTGATTGAAAATGACTGGTTCAACACCGTTAGTGTGTAAAAAAAGGCGACGGAGTAATTCTAAATGAGCAGTGACGAGCTACTTGAAACTTTATCAAAACTGGTTTCCGAAGAAAGAAATCCAGACACGATGAATCTGGATTCACTAAGTGCTCTGGAGCTTGTTACAACCATGAACAAGCAAGACAAACAAGTGCCCGAGGCCATCGAACAGGAGCTGCCAAGAATCGCACAGGCAGTAGACATGATCAGCGCGGCTTTTCGCAATGGCGGTCGCTTGTTTTATATTGGCGCAGGCACCAGTGGCAGATTAGGTATTCTCGACGCCTCCGAATGCCCACCTACATTCAGTGTCGATGAATCTATGGTCATCGGGCTAATTGCCGGCGGACCAGACGCCATAACCCGTTCCCAGGAAGAGGTCGAGGATTCATTGGAACAAGGCCAGCAAGATCTGATTACACAACAGCTTTCTAACAAAGACATCGTTGTTGGTATAGCTGCAAGCGGACGAACGCCCTATGTCATCGGTGGACTGAAGTACGCACAGTTTATAGGTGCCCAAACCGTGTCGATATCATGCAATCCTGATTCTGCAATAGAGCGATATGCCGACATCGCAATTTCACCAGTTGTTGGTCCTGAAGTGTTATCCGGTTCCACACGATTAAAATCCGGTACAGCTCAGAAAATGATACTTAACATGCTGACAACTGGCAGCATGGTGCGAATCGGAAAAAGCTATCAGAATCTTATGGTCGACTTGAACGCGAGCAATGAAAAACTGCGCGCTCGTGCAATTCGAATCGTCATGCAGGCGACGCAATGTGACGAGCAAAAAGCCAGTGATGTTTTGCACAGAACCCGCTTTGATGTAAAAATAGCCATTCTGATCATCTTGACCAGCGCCTCTGATCAGCTCGCCTTACAGAGTTTGAGTGACGCTTCAGGACATCTACGGATCGCAATTGAAAAATTAACGGACTCTGGCGGTGGATGAATCAGCCCTGCGCGCCTCTATCACACAGAAATGCTTTGGTTTTTAGACCGTGTTTCTCTACAATGAGCGTTACAACGACAAATCACTTACAGGAGACGGTTTTGAGAATCAACATTAAAACGCTAACTGCTTCACTTGTCATCGGCTTGATGACAGGGCCTGCAGTTGCTGCTGATCTGGGCGACGTAGACGAACCCATAAAATTGGCAATTAACGAATGGACAGGACAACACGTATCGACTCACGTTGCCGGTGAGATGCTAAAAGCTGCCGGTTATAAAGTTGAGTATGTAACAGCTGGCTATATGAATATGTATCAAGCCATGTCCGATGGCGAAATCCACGGTGCAATGGAAATCTGGTCGTCCAATGTTTCTGAAGATTATGCAAAAAAAGTAGAAGCTGGCGGTGTAACTGAATTGGGCGACTTGGGTCTCGATGCAAAAGAAGGTATCGCCTACCCTGCTCACGTTGCCGAACTTTGCCCAGGATTGCCGGCATGGGAAGCATTAAAGGAATGCGCACAAACGTTTGCAACTGCCGAAACAATACCGAATGGTCGACTGGTAGATTACCCGGCCGACTGGGGTACACCAGGCGCCGATCGCATGACCGGATTTGATTTACCATTCAAAGCTGTACCCGCTGGCTCTGAAGGTGCACTCATTACGGAGCTTCGCGCAGCAACAGAGAAAAAATCTCCATTACTCATTGTATTCTGGCAACCGCACTGGGCCATGTCAGCATATGACGTTCAATTCGTTGAGTTGCCGGTTGGCAATGATGATTGCTTCAATGATGCTTCATGGGGATCAAACCCAAATGCTACTCACGATTGCGACTTCTCACCTTCGCGCATTTTCAAAGCAGGTTGGTCTGGCATGGCCGACAAGTGGCCCGCAGCGTATGAAATATTAACTAACTACAATTTAGCTGTTGAAGATCAACAACCCATGATGGGCGCAATCGACGTTGATGGTGGCTCGATAGAAGATGTCGTTGCAAGCTGGATGTCGGAGAACGAAGGTAAATGGCGATCTGTCGTCGACGCAGCAACTAAGTGAGACCCCTCGCTTGACCGAAGTTAATACTTCAATCATCACCTGCCAGAATCTATGGCAGGTGTTTGGTACCAATGCTGATACTGCTCTTAGTGATGCATTATCACAATCCGAAGGAAATTCGGATACAGCTGCAACACTACTGCGAGATAAAGGATTCATTCCAGCGGTACAAGACGTCACCATGTCAGTTGGCGTTGGCGAGTTGTTCGTCATCATGGGCCTGTCGGGGTCAGGAAAATCGACCTTGGTCAGATGTATGTCGCAACTCCTGCCCAGCACGACTGGCGACATTCTGATTGAAGGTGAAAACGTTGTTAGCGCATCCAAAAAGCGCCTGATCGAACTTCGCCGACATAAGATGGGAATGGTATTCCAGCATTTTGGACTGTTTCCACACATGAGCGTTTTGGAAAATGTCGCTTATCCTCTGAAAGTTAAAGGCGTTGGCAGCAAGCAGCGTCGTTCACGAGCCGCAGAAGTTATTACACTGGTTGGTCTTGAGGGGCGTGAAGACAGTTTCCCGCGCGAATTGTCCGGTGGCCAGCGACAAAGAGTCGGTATTGCACGTTCCTTGTCAGTCAATCCGGATATCTGGTTTCTTGATGAACCCTTTTCAGCACTCGATCCACTCATTCGCCGGCAGCTTCAAGACGAATTTCTGAAACTACAGGCAACGCTGAATAAAACCATTGTCTTCATCACACACGATATTAACGAAGCGCTCAAACTGGCCGACCGCATTGCCATTATGCGAGATGGAAAAATTGTGCAAATCGGCACACCAACAGATATTGTTCTAAATCCTGTTGATGACTATGTGCGCGAATTTTCAAACGATGTCGCTAAGGGCCAACATGCCAAGGTATCGTCAGTTATGCTAAGTGGCGAAAACCCCACCACCGCAGAAGATCCCGGACTAACAACAACAATGACGCTCGATACGGCGTTAGCGCGTTGTGTCAATCTTTATAATCCTGTACCAGTACGAGATGAGACAGGCAATATTGTTGGCAATGTGCGGCCAGCCGATCTTGCGACCGCACTTCAGGCAGAAGATCTATAAACAATGTCGGCTGACAATCAGGCAACTGGCTTGTTACACCTCAGCGCGGGTAGTCGTGCAGCATTTGTAACATTGCTGATCGGTGCCTTGTGTCTGACGATAGAACCTTTCGCACCCTGGATGGTTTCGTGGTCTGCAGCTTGGCAATTACCACTAACCGACTGGGTTGGTACTTCACTCACGTGGTTACTTGATAGTATCAAACCTGCCGCTCGGGCATTTTCAGCTTTCATGAATTACCCGATGAACTGGGCCAACCAATTACTGGTTGGCACACCCTGGCCTATCATTATCGGCGTAGTCACCGCACTTGGCTGGTATCTGGGCGGTATTACCATGGCTGCACTTGGTCTTATCGGTTTGTCTTTCGTATTGGCTTCAGGCTATTGGGTAGAGGGCATGAACACACTTGCTCTTATTGCCGTGTCTGTTCCACTGGCTTTGATACTTGGCGGACTGCTGGGCATACTGGCAAACGAACAACCACGCATACGCTCGGCACTACAAACTGTGTTAGATGTGATGCAAACAGTACCCACGTTCGCATACCTGACTCCGATACTTTTACTGTTTGGCTTTGGCCCCGTCGTTGGACTGATAGCATCAGCAATCTATGCTGCGCCACCGATGGCACGCAATGTCATGCTGGGTCTTGAACGTGTTGACTCCGAGGTAAAAGAAGCAGCAGTCATGTCTGGTGGAACACGCTTTCAGCAACTCTTTCAAGTGGAAATTCCTTCTGCCAGAACCCAGATAATGGTCGGTGTAAACCAATCATTAATGGCCGGACTGAGTATGGTCATTATTGCTGCTGTTATCGGAGGCTTCAACGATATCGGCTGGGAAGTTCTGCTCACCATGCGTAAAGCCCAGTTTGGACAAGCGTTACTTGCCGGCTCGGTCATTGTTGTTTTTGCAGTCATAATCGATCGCATGAGCGCCACTTTGGCAACCGAACGAAAACACTATGATCATCGCGTTACATTTGGCATTCTTTTGATTACTGCTTTAGGTGCGCTGCTATTCTGGTCGAAAGTACCAAACCCATCTGACATATCGTTATTGAATCCAGTCGCTGCATTCGTTGATAGCGAAATGTCTGAATTTATACGCACTAATGGTGCGTGGCTTGAAAGCTTCAAAAACAGTGCTGTTTATTATGTTTTGTTGCCACTTCGAATTGGCCTTGATGATGCCGTCTTAACTTTCACCTGGGGCATGAACTGGACAGCAAGCATGAGTTATTGGCTGTTCGCGGGGAGCGCTATTGTTGGTGGCCTGCTTGCTCTACGCGGACAGGTAACAGCCGGTCTGTTAGTCATAATATTCGTTGGCGTTTTAGAAACCGGCATCGCAGAATTACCATGGCTATTTGTACTAGTGGCTACTGCCGCACTGGCATGGGTGGCCAGCGGTGCTCGCTTAGCGATAGTTTCTACTGGGTTGTTACTCACCATACTGGTATCGGGGCTATGGGATCGCGCATTGCTTTCACTGTACCTTAGCGGTGCCGCGGTGCTAGCCTGCGCAGTACTTGGCGGCCTGCTGGGATTACTATGCGCCGTCTCACCACTAGCGTGGAAAATCATACGACCCATTTGTGACATGCTGCAAACCATTCCATTGTTTGTATTTCTTATTCCGGTACTGATGATTTTCCAGATTGGAGAATTTTCAGCATTACTGGCCATAATCGCTTATGCGATTGTGCCTATGATTCGTTACACCAGACATGGTTTGATTAACACACCAGACGACTTAATTGAAGCTGCAATTGCGAATGGCGCAACAAAGGCACAAATTCTCCGCGACGTTCGAGCACCCTACGCTGCACCTACCATTCTGGTTGGTTTAAACCAAACCATTCTGTTTGCATTTGCCATGTTGGTTATTGCTGCGCTAATCGGCACCACCGGTTTAGGCCAATCCATATACCTTGCATTAGGCAAAGCTGATGTCGGCCTTGGTATTTCAGCAGGCGCTGCGATGGCTATTCTGGCAATGATCGCAGACAGAATTGTTCAAGGCTTTGCAAAAGAAAGACGGATTGCACTTGGATTACAGTAGCCAAGATTACAGTAGCCAAGTTATAAAACGACAGCGTACCATTCAGACTAAATGAGTAATTTCGTCTTAATTCGAAGGCAGCATGCTTACTACTGAGAGTGATTTAAAAGCACGTTGTCACGCGCTGCTTGTTGAGCTCAACCTTATTGCAGCCAAAACGGAAATAGCTATTGAAGCATTGACAGGCGGCGTTGCCAGCGATATTGCACTGGTCAGCGTTGATCAGCGTCAATGGTGCGTAAAGTTCGCTTTGCCTAAGCTGAAAGTCGCCGCTGATTGGTTTGCACCGGTTGAACGAAACGCCGCCGAGTATGCGTGTCTCACCATCGGCAATTATGAGTAGCCAGACCTCAAATATCTACCAATTACGCTGCAGCTTGTTGCTGCAAAAGCACCTGCAGATCACTTAGCGGCATGGGTCGGGCATAGCCGAACCCCTGAAGTGTGCTGCATCCCAATGACAACAGCAAGTGACGGTGCTCTTCACTTTCAACGCCCTCAGCCACAGTACGCAAATTCAATGAATTTGCCATTTGAATAATAGACTTGACCAAGTCAAAGTGAGTTGTCGACTCAGTCATTGGAATAACCAAACGTTTATCTATTTTAACTCTGTCCGGTCCAATTTCTAATAGACCTAATAAAGAAGTATGCCCGCTACCAAAATCGTCAATATCCAGACCAATACCCAGCTCCCGAAACATTCGTACATTCTCTGCTACAACGTCATTAGGCTCATCCAGCAACATGGATTCAACGAGTTCGAAGCAAAGTTGATGTGGTAGGTATTCCATTTCTTTGACCACCTCAATGAACTCATGACTAGCCAACGACTGAGGAGAGACATTGATTGACAAGCTTGGAAGGTAGCAGTCAGTATTACCAAGTTCTGTCAAATCCTGTATTGCACGAAGCAATATCGCGCTGTCAAGATCGACAAATCGTTTTTCTGCGTATGCAATTTGTAGAAATTCATAAGGTAGCAATATGCCACGTTCTGGATGATCCCATCGGGCCAATGCTTCTACGCCAACAATTTCCAGCGTTTTTGTATCGAACTGAGGCTGATAAAAAGGAATGAACTGTTGTTTCTCAATTGCGGCACGAAAATCATCTCTCTGTTGACAACACTCATCGTATTGCTGCTGTATTTGAGAAGTAAATAACTCATAACGGCCACGACCATTGTGTTTGGCACGATAAAGCGCAAGATCAGCAAATTTCAATAATCTGTTTAACGATGTATTACCTTGCTCTGCAACCGCGACCCCGACACTTAGACTCAAAGCTAACTTATGTTTTTCTATTTCTGTGGGGAGATTTACTTTGCTAATAATATTCTGAGCGATGCTTTGAAGTTCTGACTGGTTTTTTTCGTAAATCACTACAACAAATTCGTCACCACCGACACGAGCAATAAAATCCTTCTGCCCCAAACACGTTTTTAGTGTTTTCGAAACGTGTTTTAAAACCGCGTCCCCTAAAAGATGCCCCTGGCAGTCATTAATTTCTTTAAAGTAGTCAAGATCTATATGTAACAAACCAATCGGCTTCTGGTGATCAATATTGGTTTTCAGCAATTGAGCGTAGTGCTCTTCCAAATATCTTCTATTGGCCAGCCCTGTGAGTGGATCTGTTCTGGACTGTACTTTAGCAAGTTTTAATTTCTCTACCTCAAGCTGTACTTTTCGATATTCAGATATGTCGAAAATAATACCAAACAGCCCAATTTTTTTATCTGGCAGCAAAATTGGTATTTTCTTTACAAGAGCATAACAACCTCCGCCAATCTCTTCTTCCTGCGTTAATGATTGTTGAGTTCGGATAACGTAGTTATCCCCTTCGTAAAACTGTTCTACTTGCTCTTGCGGTAAAAAATCAGCATCTGTTTTTCCAATCAGATCATCGCATCCAACAAGCTGCTCGAAGGCTTCATTAGCAAATATCCATTGATGCCGGTCGTTTTTTACAAAAACAGGATCTTCCAGCCTTCCTAGTAACTCTTTGAAAAAATGTGACTCCAGCTCCAGTACAGCCCCATCGTCTTCAGGTGAGTCGGTATGATCATTTATGGTTTGGATATTCATAAATTCGTTCTATAGAAATTTTAAAATGCCTCAGAATTTAAGCGACTAAGTGAGAGTGGGATTAAATTCAGTATGAGAGCCAGTTAACACAAACCGTTAGTAGGATGTCTCGAGTTTACTAACTTGGGCACTGACCCATGCAGATGTGCACACGTTACCCGAAAGTGAGGAGTTAACCTTTAAGTCAACCACACCATCGCTGTTCTCAGCGAATCAGTGCTCTGTTCTCACCCTTTCTTATCATAATTTTTGATTTGTCTGGCCAAGGCGTCATGTGGGAATAAACACGCGGCACTACTAAGTAAGACCATGGATAGATATTTAACGACGATTGTTTGCATTGTGCTGTCCCTCCTTGTACATATTTTATGACTATATCTGGCCTGAAAGGACGCTAGTCTGCCATAAAACAGACCTATTACCGAGGGGATGGACTCAAAAAATATGTAAATCGATTGAATGAATAAGAGTTCTATGGTGTTGCACGAAGCAAGTCTAAGGCTTCAGTTTACAGACCCTACGCTGGTCTACAATTGTATCTTTCGAAACTTTAGTTGCTTGCAGTCGCCAAATAGGGAAATTTAAACTTCGACATAAAATCAATAGCATTCCTGGTATTTATTGAAAGGTGTACAAAGCCGAGTAAAACGACAACGAGAACGACGTTCACGTTTTGCGTAAGAAGAATAACGCCAATTAATGCCGCATAGGCAGCGGAGAAAATATTTATATGGTTGTAGCGTAGAGAAGCTTTATCGAACACGGCTTGTCGAATTAATCCACCACCCACACCGGTCAGTACTCCCATAAGGAAACAGACAAGTAAGTTACATTGCGCATTAAGAGCCGCGCTCACACCGACGACTATAAAAGTTGAAGTAGCAAATGAATCAGCTGGCTTAGTCAAAAATTCAGCAACGCGATTTCTGTGTTGAAACAAATACGCTATTAGAATGGCCGAAAGCACGGCAAGAACAAATGCTGGTGTTTCCAACCAGAACAGAGTGTTACTGCCCAGAATAAACTCGCGCGTTGTACCTCCACCAGTAGAAGCGATCATTGCTGACAGGGATACACCAACC
>CALJNA010000028.1 GCA_937981955.1 uncultured Granulosicoccaceae bacterium | reverse complement strand
CACCGGCCGACCATCCAAGCCACCGAGAAACGCAATGCGCTTACAACCGGTGTTTATTAACTCCTGTGTGGCAAGGGCACTACCAAGTTCGTAGTCCGGAGCTATGAACGGGAATTGAGGGCAATTTTCATCAAGTCGACGAAAAACTTGTATTGTAGGAACGGCTGCCGTTTCAAGTGCTTTAATCGTCTTCTTTTCAGACCCATAGGCCGGGGATATGATCAACCCGGATATGCCATGTTCAATCAATGAAGAAATAGTTCGATTTTGTAAATTTGGATCTTCGTCTGTATTCGCAATAACGGTTGCATACCCTTGTTCAGCCAGATTCATTTGTAGTGACACAGCAAATTCTGTGAAAAAAGGATTACGGACATCATTGATAACTAAACCGATCAAACCGGAGGATGCTGAGCGAAGTTTTGCCGCAGACCGATTGTAGACATAACCAATTTCTACCATGGACTTACGAACAGCAAGCCGAGTCGACTCTTTTACAGACGAGCTATCTTGCAAGACCAGGCTAACAGTCGATTTGGAGACGCCAGCATGTCTGGCTACGTCCAGTATAGTGGGACGTCGTGCCATATTGAGATCAGGTATCTATGCCATGAACCGTTAAAAGAGACTTCATTCTATATTCTGCAATTTCTGGATTAAGTAGCAATCGGGATGAGTCAGCGAGTCGATAGACCTTAGCATAATGCGTGATTTCTCGGCTGGATTGGAAGCCAGCTGGCATTATAAAGTGGGATTGGTAACCGTTCAACCATGCCAGAAATGCAATGCCAGCTTTATAAAAGCGTGTTGGAGCCTTAAAAATCTCTTTGCTGAGCGGTACGGTTGGTGCCAGCAAGGCATGGTATGTATCAGTATCGCCTGTTGCAAGTGCTTCAAGTGCTTGAGAAGCTGCAGGCCCTATAGCTGCGAAGATTCCCAACAATGCGTGACTAAACTGCCCTCCTTTGCCAGCTACCAAATCAGCGTAGTTGAAATCATCACCTGTATACAAGCGCACTCCTTCAGGTAGACGGGAGCGGAAGTCTTCTTCGTGTGCTTGATTGAGTAAGGAAATTTTTATCCCGTCTACTTTTGAAGGGTTTTCATGAATCAAAGACAGAACAAAATCGTTAGCATCCTCTACATCTCTCGCGCCCCAGTATCCCGACAAGGCAGGATCAAACATTTCCCCCAGCCAATGCAGAATTACAGGTTCGCTGGCTTCATCAATCAATTTTCGATACACCTTATAGTAATCGTCGGGTGTTGCGTTTATTGAAGTAAATGCACGTGATGCCATCAATATTAACTGTCCACCCACAGCCTCGATTGCTTCCGCCTGTTCCCGATAAGCCGCGAGTATCGCACCAGCATCAACAAGCTCCTCAAGCGACTTATGATCGGTCCCTGCGCCACAGGCCACACGTGGTTTTAGTGAATGCGCCTTGGCAGATAACATTGTGCGTTCGATTAATTCCTTCGCCGTTAACCAGTCAACACCCATTCCTCGTTGTGCGGTATCCATGGCTTCCGCTAAACCAAGCCCCTGGTCCCAAAGGCCATTGCGAAACGCCAGCGTCGAATCCCAATCCACAGCCGGTCTGGTGTCCCAAGGATTTCGTTCGCGGACCGGGTCGCTTGCTACGTGTGCGGCAGCAAAAGCTATTCGAGACAAGGGCACTTTCGGAGCTCGTGGAACCAAGGGTTGCCCGAACAGTGTATAGCTCTGAAGCATCCCATCATCAGTAGGTAGTTTAAGCATCTATTATCCAGAGTTTTCAATATCAAGCACGAGAATGCCATCGATTCCACCAACTGCATTTTCAACCAGTTGTGCACCGAGTGCTTTGTGTTCAGGATTATCTGCGTATTGCTGCAACGCATCCCAACTATCAAAGTCAATAACAAAACCATGCATATAACCGCGCTCGATGTTCTCGGGACTTTCAGATCGCCCACCAAAAAACCTGTGCGCACCAGAAAGTTTTTTTGTCAGCGCATGTAAATCGGAGTAAATGCCCGAAATCTGCTTTTCAGAAATGTGCGGCTTGAATTTGGTCAGCACAATATGTCTAATCATTAAATTAACCCATAGTCTTGCTTGATCATATCGGCGGCTTTTTCACCAATCATGATAGAAGCAGCGTTCGTGTTGGAAGAATTGACCGTTGGCATAATCGACGCATCAGCGACACGCAGACCATCAACCCCGTTGAGGCGCAAACGTGGATTTAACACCGACTCAGAATCCACTCCCATGCGGCAGGTCCCTGCACAATGATGCGCTGTTTTAGAATGAGTACAAATAAAATTGAAGTAGTCATCATCAGTTTTAACTTCAGGACCCGGTAGCCTTTCAGCATAAATAAATGGTTTTAAAGCATTCTGGGAGAGAATATCCTGCGCTAGTTTTAAGCCACTAATCGACATCTGCCGATCGTACGGATCGGATAAATAATTGGGGTCAATTAATGGCATGTCTGTGGGGTTTTCGCTCAGTAAACGAACTGTCCCTCGAGAGCGAGGACGTAAATGACAGGCATTAAGTGTCACACCCCCATTGACCATGGCCTCTACACCGGCCTCAATGCCAGTGCCCAAACCCAGATGCAACTGTATATCTGGCGATCGCGCACATTCATTTGCGTACCAAAAACCGCCAGTTTCAAACAAGCTTGACGCAACAGGGCCGGTACGTGTGAGCAGATACTGCAAACCAGCAAGAACTGTCCAGTGTGGTTTCGCATACCGATCGTAGGTATGAGGGCCTGATACTTCGCTTATCGCATACAAGTCAAGATGATCCTGCAGGTTGGCACCAACACTTGGTTGATCCAGATTGACATCGATGCCAATACTTCCAAGGTGATCCGCAGGGCCGATCCCGGACAGTTGCAACAACCGAGGCGAACCAATTGCTCCTGAAGAAAGAATGACTTCACTATCCGCTGTGATTATTTTTCCATCTAATAACTCGATACCTGTAGCGCGTCCGCGTTGCACAATGATGCGTCGAACAGCAGACCGTGTTTTTATCGTCAAATTTTTACGCGTTCTTGCTGGTGATAGAAACGCCATTGCAGCAGATGAGCGCCGACCTTTTCGCTGAGTAAGTTGATAATAACCCGCACCATCAGGTTGACTGCCGTTAACATCCACCGTTCTTGGAATACCAAGCTGCCCTGCAGCTTCAATGAAAGCATCACAGATTGGTAAGGGGGCAGAAGGCATGGATACACCTAGTAATCCACCTTTGGCATGATATTTATCTCTATAGGTGTCATTGTCTTCCGACTTCTTAAAATAGGGTAATACATCCTTGTAGCTCCAACCTTCGCAACCCATTTGACTCCACTCATCATAATCCTCCGCTGCACCACGGGTATAAATTTGCGCGTTGATCGCAGAACCGCCACCAATTACTTTCGCCTGTGTGTAATTAAAAATCTTGTTCTGCATTGATTTCTGCGGTGTTGTTTGCCATCCCCATGAACCAATGCCTTTGGTCATTTTGGCGAACCCAGCCGGAAAATGATAATAAGGATGTCTATCACTGCCACCGGCTTCGAGCAATAGCACGGTGGTATCAGAGATTTCTGATAGTCTCGAGGCCAGAACACATCCGGCTGAACCTCCTCCAATAACTATAAAATCATAGCCACTACTCATATCAATTTCTCAAAAAGAGCTGTATTTAAAGTCTGGATATTGATAAGCCGCCATCAACTGGAATGACTGCACCAGTAGCAAAGCCCATTTGTCCCGTGGCCAGTGGCACTACAATCTGGCCAATATCATATGGCTTGCCCCATCGGCTGGCTGGAACCAGGCCTTGCTGTATTCGATCGGTATATTTATCTTTAACGCCAGCGGTCATTTCCGTGGCGATCACCCCCGGACGTAACTCAAAAACACCAATACCATGGGGTGCAAGGCGTACCGCGTAAAGTTGACTCATCATGCTCGCTCCTGCTTTGGATATACAATATTCAGAACGCTCAGCCGAAACCATGGATGCACTAACTGAAGTCACAAAAATGATCGAGCGATAAATATCGCATTCAAGCGTCAACATACGCCGCGCTACTTCCTGCGCAAAGAAAAAAGCACCACGTAAATTAACGTTCAAAACAAAATCAAAACTTTCTGGCTCAAGATCTAATATGTCACCTCTCTTGGGTGCTCCAACACCAGCGTTACTGACAAATGTTGTGACAGGCCCTACTTCTGCCTCAATTTCATCCAACAAGCCCGGAACCGATTCTATCGCTCTCACATCGTGCTGGAAGTAGGAAACCTTGCTACCAAATTCCTCAAGCACCTCCTGTACATCCGTAATTTTCGCATCAGAGCGGGAAGCTATAACAACTTGAAAATTCGCGCGTACTAGTTCTTTAACAATACCAAGACCAATGCCTTGCTGACCGCCGGTAACCAATGCAACTGCATTCATGTCGCAAACTCCTTTTCTTGAACGTGTTTCGCGGTTCGTATCGCTAACGCAGCAATAGTCAGGGCTGGATTCACTGCAGCTGATGTAGGAAGTACAGATGCATCAACGATAAATAGGTTTTGATGGTCATGAGATCGACAAAAAGTATCAACAACACTCGATCTAGGGTCTGTCCCCATTCTCGCTGTACCACATTGGTGAGATGGTGTTCGCCGATCAAATACCTGCGATAACACGATCGGAAACCCTACTTGCCGTAATACACTTTTAGTTTTACGCACCAGTCGAATATGTGTATCCCAATTGGAACGCTTCCAATCGAGTTTGATTTGACCATTCTTAATCGTTACCCTGCTGTTGGGGTTTGGTAAATCTTCTGACATTGCGTAAAAGTCAATGCTCCGCGACGCGATCAAGTTCGCCAACCATAGTGGAAGTTTTGAATTTGCCTTTAATACAGGCCCTGTAACTTTCCCTAACAGCTGGATATTACCCAAGGGAACATCATTCTTATTCTGGGCTCGATAAAAATCATTTAGCATTAACGTTTTTTGATAAACAGCATTATTCACTCTCATCGGGTGTAGTGCTAAAATTGCGGAACAATTATGATTCATGAAATTACGACCAACTTGATCAGATCTATTCGCAATTCCTTTCGGGTATTCATTACTTGCAGAGTTCAACAGTAAAGCAGCCGATTGAACTGCACCTGCGGCCAACACAACCATCGGTGCGGAAAGATGGTGTAGTTTGCCTTCAATGTTACAAACGACATTGTCTACTTGAGACTCACTATTACAGCTGAGCGAAACAACATGTGCATCGGTTTTAAGCACCACATTTTCATACGCCAGCGCTTCACGGAGTGCGCAGATTTCTGCATCCATTTTCCCATCACAGGTATTTGGGTACGCATCCCAGGTTGTTCTGCCAGCGTTAAGCCAGGTATCGATATCTACACCCAATGGCAATGACGAGGGGTTTAACCCGG
The DNA here is from genome assembly GCA_937981955.1 of uncultured Granulosicoccaceae bacterium. GTDB lineage: Bacteria > Pseudomonadota > Gammaproteobacteria > Granulosicoccales > Granulosicoccaceae > Granulosicoccus. The sequence continues at coordinate 57,549 of CALJNA010000028.1, read as the reverse complement.
CCGCCTTTAAACGAACTCGCAAGTCTGCGATATCTGGTTCATCGGGAACTGGTTCGTAGGGATAGCAACCAGAGTGTTTTGGCTCTGTAGGATCTTCTTTTACTGTCCCTCTTACTGAATAGAGTGTTTCAGCGGCTTGATAATCACACTCCAGGTCTTCGTACGAAATGGGCCAACCCTGGGTCGTGCCTCCTACATGGCGAACGGGGTCAAAATCTTCACGTCGATATCGCATTAGTACAGCACCGTAGAACTTGGAATTACCGCCTACGTTGTAATAGTTTCCCGGATTAAACGGTTTATCTTTTGAATCAAGCCAACTTTCTTCTGGTCTAAAAACACCATCTTGAAAAATTGCTGCGGCATCGCGATCGTACGGGCCGGATTCTAAATATTTACCTCTTTCGAGGATAAGAATATGTAGACCCGTCGCAGCCAACGTTGCTGCGAGCGTTGCACCACCCATACCTGAGCCAATAATGATGACATCGGGTTTCATCACTATGGTTTAATCAAATCTTCGTTTTCCGGGTCGAAAGCGAGTACCCTATCCATATCCAGCACGAACTGGAAATCTTTACCTGACTGCACGTTCGCATCTGAACGTAATCTAGCGATCACATCATTGCCACCCATACTCGTGGTAACGAATGTATCTGAGCCTGCCGGTTCGGTTACAATTATTGTGTTGGTTATATTAACGAGATTAGTTGAATTTCGATCAGCTCCGTCTGCGTCAGTAATATTCTCTGGCCGTATACCCAGAATGACCTGCTTTCCATCCCATTCTGTGAGATTATTTTGACTGAGCTGAAGTGGTACAACGGACTCATCATGTAATGACACACACGCCATAGGTTTTCCGTGTCGAACAGTAATGGTTGCCGGCAAAATGTTCATTGCTGGTGAGCCCATAAATGTCGCTACAAAAAGATTCGCCGGCTTGTCATATATCTCTTGCGGAGTACCAAGTTGCTGAACAAGCCCACCATTCATAACAGCAATACGAGTAGATAGAGTCATTGCTTCGATCTGATCGTGCGTTACATAAACAATGGTTGTTCCAAGTTTTTGATGTAATTTTTTTATCTCGGTACGCATATCAACACGCAATTTTGCATCAAGGTTGGAAAGTGGTTCATCAAAAAGGAAAACATCCGGGTTACGCACCAATGCTCGACCCATCGCCACGCGTTGTCTTTGACCACCTGAGAGCGCCCCCGGCTTACGGTCCAAGAGTGGTTCAATTTGCAACAGGCTTGCAACATCCGCCATTGCTTTCTCACGTTCAGCCTTTGGAGTGCCATGCATCTCGAGCCCGAAAGTAATGTTCTTCCCCACGGTCATGTTGGGATAGAGTGCATAAGACTGGAACACCATGGCAATGTTTCGCTTGGATGGATGAACCCCATTCATCGCAGTTCCTTTGATTCGAATCTCACCACTGGTAATTTCCTCAAGTCCTGCAATCATATTTAGCAATGTAGACTTTCCGCAACCCGATGGTCCTACTAAGACAAGGAATTCTCCTTGCTCTACCGATATATTAATATCATGTAGAACTTCCAATGTTCCATATGCCTTTGCTGCGTTGTGAATATCTAGGAATCCCATTATTTTCGTTCCATTTTATTTGGTTGAGCATGCCCGACTTTTGCCGGATATGCCGAATGGTTATTTCGCTAGCTCAACCGATTCACCCAGAAGTTCTAAGGCTTCTTTCGGTGACATCTCAGTGTTAAAAAATTCGGTCACAACATCAGTCACTGCGGCAACAACACTAGCGTTTGTCGCATGCGTCCCGGCAAAAGTGGGTACTGCTGTACCGTCTGAATCATTAGCAATGAAATCTACAGATGTCGATTGGGCACAAGCATCTAGAGTGGACAGATCCACATCAGTACGCGCCGGAATCGCGCCCTTAGCTCGATTGAATGCAACTTGAACCTCCGGGTTCATTATTGCGTTCGCAAGTTTAGCCTGAGCATCTGCTTGCGCCGAATCCGGTTGTTCGAAAAAACTCAGTGAATTGATAAGGTAAACAAATCCTGAATCATGAGCTTTGGGAACAGGAATACAAGCGTAGTCTTCACCTGGCACTTTGCCCGCATTCGTAAATTCACCCTTAGCCCAATCACCCATGATCTGCATCGCGGCTTCACCCTTTATCACCATGGATGTTGCAAGGTTCCAATCGCGCCCAGAAAAATTTTCGTCGACCATTTCTCTTATATTCGCCATCTGTGAAAACACCGCTTCCATTTCATCGGACATCAATACTTCAGGATTTAGATCAACTAAAGCAGCGCGGTAGAAGTCGGGGCCACCCACGCCGATAACTATTGCTTCAAACATGTAGGCTTCTTGCCATGCTTGTCCACCATGAGCAATTGGGATTATCCCAGCAGCAACAAACCGAGGAGCAAGGGAATTAAATTCAGCCCAAGTGGTCGGATATTCCGCACCTATAGCGTCGAAAGCCGCTTTTGACGCCCAGATCATATCGGTGCGATGAACGTTGGTTGGCGCTGCCACGTAAGTTCCATTGATTTTGTTGAAGTCTTGTACAGATTTTGGTAGCACTTCATCCCAACCTTCAGCTTCAGCCACGGCGTTTACATCGCCAAGTATCCCTTCATTAGCCCAATCAATAATATTCTGTCCAAGAATGAGCATTGCTGCAGGAGGGTTACCAGCAGCAATCCTTGATTGAAGGGCTGTCTTAGCCTGATCGCCACCACCGCCGGCAACCGGTGCATCCTCCCAAACCAATCCTTGCTTCTCCACATGGTCTTTAATTATTCCCAAAGCTGCAGCTTCCCCACCTGAGGTCCAGAAATGCATCACTTCAAGGTTTTGCTGCGCACCGACGCCTGCCGAAAAAAATAATGTAGCTGCTATTCCGACTTTTTTATAATGGTTCATTGTTTTTAGTTTCTCTCATACTGTTACGGTCGGATTACGCACCGACGTTTGCGTTCTTGACAAAGGTGGAGATTGGCTGAATCAAACCCTCGACAATTAACAATCGATAACTAACCTTTAACCGAACCAGCCATGAGACCACGAACAAAATATCGGCCTGCAACGACGTAAACCAGTAAGGTTGGAAGTGCAGCGAGTATGGCGCCAGCAAAATGCACGTTATACTCTTTCACACCGTGTGAAGCCTGCACCAGATTATTGAGCGCCACTGTCATCGGCTGACTATTGGCATCCGCGAACGAGGCACCAAACAAAAAATCATTCCATATATTGGTGAATTGCCAAATGATCGAAACCACCGCAATCGGTCCCGAAGACGGCAATAATATCCGCCAAAATATTTTAAAAAAACCGGCACCGTCAATTTGCGCCGCTCTAACTAATTCAGTAGGAAAAACTGCATAGTAGTTTCGGAAATACAAAGTTGTGAAACCCAAACCATACACAATGTGCACTAGAGCCAAGCCACTGGTTGAACCGGCAATTCCCAGTAAACCCAGCATTTTCGCCATCGGTATCAACACAATTTGAAACGGAATAAAACACGCAAACAACATTAGACCAAACACTATTTTGTGGTATTTAAACTGCCATTTGGTAAGTACATAACCGTTAAGGGCTCCTAGAATTGTTGAAATGACAACCGCGGGAACAACCATTTTTATTGAATTCACAAAATACGGAGACAATCCTGTTGGTTCGACACCAATTTGTGCTGATTTCCAAGCCTTTACCCACGGTTCAAGCGTGAAACCACTTGGTAAGTTCATCATGCCGCCACCTGTTATCTCATGAAGCGGTTTAACCGAATTAACCAACATCACATAGAGGGGTAACAAATAGAACAGAGCAAAAAGCAGCAAAACCAGGTATATAATTATACGAACCGCTCGACCAGTACGAATTGCGGTATCTTGCTTTGCATAAGACATTATTTTTTCTCCCGCAACTCTGCATATAAATACGGAACCATAATGGCGGCTATAGTCATTAGCATAATCGTGGCCGAGGCTGCACCGATACCCATTTGGTTGCGAGAAAATGTATACGAATACATAAATGTTGCCGGAAGCTCAGTCGCCCGACCAGGGCCGCCTCCAGTTAAAGCGATCACCAGGTCGAATGTTTTAATTGCAAGATGACTCAGAATCACGAAAGCAGACAAGAATGCCGGACGAAGTTGTGGAATAATTATGCGCCGATATAAATTCCAATTTGATGCGCCATCCATCTGGGCAGCTTTAAGTATTTCGTTGTCTATACCGCGCAACCCAGCAAGAAACATTGCCATGACAAATCCACTGGTTTGCCAAACGGCGGCTAAAACAACTGTGTAGATTGCATAATTCCTATCTTTTATCCAATCGAATTCGAAACTGCTCCAACCCCAGCTTTGCAATACATTCTCTAATCCGATACCAGGGTCAAGAAACCATTTCCAAGCTGTTCCGGTAACAATAAAGCTCAAGGCCATAGGGTATAGGTATATTGTTCTCAGCATTCCCTCAGCCCGAATTTTCTGGTCGAGAAAAATCGCTAAACCCAAACCAATAAATGTACAGATACCTATGTAGAGAAAAGCAAATATTCCCATGTTTGTTAAAGAAATCTTCCAATGACTAAGTCGCCAAAGTTTTGAGTAGTTTTCCCAGCCCACCAGACCAAACGACGGAAGCAGTCGGCTGTCTGTAAAAGATAAATAAACAGAGAATGCGATGAACCCGTAGACGAACACCAGCATCAATAGCAGTGATGGTGACAAGACCAGCTTTGGCAACCAGTTTTGTAGTCGTGTTTTAAAGTCTGCATTTGACAACGTGTGATCTCTCTGGAAAATTGTCGTTATTAGCTGCTGAGAAGATGAGGTGAAGCACTTCACCCCATCCGGAGTAGAATTTACTTAGCAATAGAAACAGCGTCTACCAGTTCCATAACGGCAGTTTCACTGTCATATTCTCCGTTGAAGTGAGCAGTAACAACATCATAAATTGCGTTCTTCACACCAGCGGGGTTGGCATGCCCATGCGCCGTTGAGCCAAACAAATTTCCGGTTTCCGCAGCAGCAGCCAGATCGGCAATACCTTTTTTCCCACATTTATCAAATGCTTCATCTGAGACATCTGTACGTGCCGGAACTGACCCCTTAACAACGTTGAAAGCGGATTGGAATGAGGGTGACAAAATTGCGGATGCCAGGGCCGATTGCTCTTTGGAGACTGCACCACCCTGATCGAACATCATGAACTGATCGGCATTAAATATGACTTGCTCTGAAGTGCCCGGAAATCGAATACAAACGAAATCTTCACCCGGAACTTTATCGGCATTTAAAAACTCACCCTTTGCCCAATCACCCATCATCTGAAAACCCGCCTCGCCATTGATGACCATGGCAGTGGCAAGATTCCAATCGCGTCCGGAGAAATTATCATCAACGTTAGCGCGGATCACAGCCATACGATCAAACGCTTCTTTCATTTCGGGCCCGCCTAAAACGCTCTCATCAAGATCAATAAAAGCAGCTTTGTATTTATCAGGACCCAGTACAGACATTGACACACCATCAAAAACTGTTGCTTCCTGCCAGGGTTGGCCACCATGTGCAATGGGTGTAATTCCAGCGGCCTTTAGAGTGTCCATCGCGGCGGTAAATTCTTCCCATGTAGTCGGGACTTCGATGTTGTTCTCATCTAGAACGATTTTATTCGCCCATACCCAATTAGTGGAGTGCACATTTACGGGTGCGGAAACCCACCTACCGTCTACTTTCGCAAATTTCTGCAATGCTTCGGGTACGACTTTATCCCAACCTTCTTTTGCCGCAACTTCGTTAAGATTTGCCAATGCCCCTTGCTTAGCCCAGTCAACAATATCGAAGCCCAAACCTTGAACAGCGGTCGGGGCATTGCCAGCTGTAACACGGGCACGTAAAACAGTCATGGCCTGCTCACCGCCGCCTCCTGCCACCGGCATGTCAGTCCAGCCTATACCCTGACTTTCAAGATCTTCTTTCAGAACATTCAGCGCCGCAGCTTCACCACCTGAGGTCCACCAATGAAGTACTTCAACATCCTCAGCCTGAGCCGAAGCTGCAGTCATTAGGAGCGCTATCGCCATATTAGTTTTTAGAAATCTACGCATTTAGAAAATCCTCCAAAGTTAGCGTTTATACAAATGTGATACGCACACTAAGCGCGTTTTTGAACCCAAGGTGCCCCGCTACGCCCAACGCGCATCAAAACAGACTTCACCTCAAGAAATTCCTCGTATCCGTAATGTCCAATTTCTCGACCCTGACCGGATTGCTTCACACCACCAAATGCAAGCTCCGGGTAGCCATCCATCCAGGTGTTTGTCCACACCGTTCCAGCTTGCACTCCACGCGAAAACTCCAGACAGGTGTGAATGTTGTCACTCCAGACACCAGCAGATAGACCAAAGTCACTATCATTAACCATGGCAATAGCTTCATCTAATGTTTGGAAGGTCAAGACACTAAGAACAGGCCCGAAAACTTCTTCACGAGCGATTTCCATGTTTGGTGTTACGCCGGTTAAAATTGTCGGTTGGTAGAATTGTTTTCCCAGCCGGGGTACAGAAAATATTTTCCCACCCAATTCAAGCCTGGCACCGTCAGCGGTGGCTGCCTGAACATGCGCATGGATTTTCCTGGCATGATCTGCGGTAACAATCGCTCCAACTTGCGTATCAGGATTCATTGGGTCACCAAATCTGACTAGTTTGGAGAGTGCAATAACTCGCTGTATAAACTGCTCAGCGATATCCTCATGTACAAGGATGCGGCTTGATGAGTTGCAACACTGTCCAGCGTTAAAATAAGCACCGAATGTGACAGCATCAGCAGCACTTTCAAGATCAGCATCTGGGAATATGACCTGCGGATTTTTTCCACCAAGCTCTAAAGCTACTTTTTTCAAGGTATTCGAACAGGCATTTGAAATCAGTTTGCCGACCGCGGTTGAACCAGTAAACGAAACCATGTCTACGTCTTTATGTTCGGTCAACAAGCTGCCCACTGGTTGGCCGTAACCCAACACAATGTTACAAACGCCCGGTGGAATACCCGCTTGCACAAGCAGCTCTCCGAGCATCACGGTCGATGATGGCGTCACTTCAGATGGTTTAACCACAACAGTGCAGCCAGCAGCCAAGGCAAAGGGCAATTTTTGACTAAGTATCCAAAACGGAAAGTTCCACGGCGTGATTATTGAGACGACACCAATAGGTTCCTTAACAACGATACCGAGCATATCTTTGCCCAGACTGTTATGGCTATCACCGTGACTGGTTCTAGCAAGATATGCGGCGTATCGCCAAAGATCAGAAGCGCCCCCAACTTCTGCTCGTGACTGAGCAATCGGTTTACCACTTTCAAGCGTCTCTTGAACGGCAATACGCTCTATATTCGCATCGATTAAATCGGCAACTTTTAAAATAATTGTTGCCCGCTGCTTGCCAGAAAGCCGGCTCCAAGAACCCCTATTGAAAACCTTTCGTGCTGTTGCTATCGCTAGTTCAGTATCTGTCTCAGAGCCCATTGCTGAAATACTTACTACGGCACCATGGGAGGGGGAAACACGTTCGAATGTTTCTGACCCGCTGATCCACTGTCCATCAATGAGGTGTTTACCAACAAATGGGTCTGGCAGGTCAGCATCAACAGTATTGGTAATAGTGAAATCAGACATTGGCCTAGTTACCTTTAAAATCAGGGGAGCGTTTTTGAAGAAAGGCTTGCACGCCCTCATCCCGATCATTACTGCTGGCAGAAGCAGCGCTACCTAGCGCCTCAATAGCTGCAGAGCTATCTTCCCCAACCGCGCCGTGAATCATCGCTTTTGTTATCTCATTGGAACGTAGCGATAGGTTCTGAAGGTTCGAAGCAACCTGTTTGGCAGTATCAAGCGGGGTTTTTGAAACTTCAGCTGCAAAACCCAAGGAGTAAGCACGCTGGGCGTCGATATGACGCCCGAACAAAGCAATCTCTTTCAAAACCGGTTCTGTTATGAGCCGGGCAAGTCGTTGAGTACCTGACCAACCGGGAACGATACCTACTTTGGCTTCAGGGAGTGCAAGAGTACTATTGTCACTCAAAATGCGTATGTCACAACAAGCGGCGAGTTCTAGCCCACCCCCGAATGCATGTCCGTTTACAGCACACAATGTGGGCTTGTTAAAGCGAGCCAATCGATCAAAAATCCGGTGCCCATCGCGCACCCAGTAACGAGAAAAATCGGCGGCGCTTAACGCCCCCCATTCTGTAATATCTGCCCCACAACAAAACGCTATTTCCCCAGCACCAGTTACAATTAGGGCGCGTACAGAGGAATTAAGCTCGATTTCGACCAGATAATCATTTAATTGCGTCAGCATTCCAGTGGTGAGTGCGTTCAACTTGCTTTCATTTGAAAGCGTCAGCACTGCAACGGAGTCTTCGATGCTTAGCGTAATCCGACTCATAACGTCAGACCAAACGGTGCGTCAGCCAACAAGGACGTTGGTGTAAGCTTTAAGTTATCCGCAAGACTTATTCGTCCTTTAGATGCATCCACAATATGCTTTTGCGGATCGATACCCGGCATGACCTCGACAGCCACAAGACCTTGATCGCTTAGTTGAATGACAGCACGCTCAGTAATATAGAGAACGCGTTGCCCTTGTTCTAATGCGCGACGACCTGAGAAGGTGACATGTTCAACCTTGTCAACAACTTTGACGAACTTGCCAGGCTCAACAATATCAACCCCATCGCCATTAAGCTCGACGGTTGCACCTGCCTCGAACCAACCGGAAAATACAATGTTTCTGGCACGGGAAGTAATGTCAACGAATCCACCGCAACCGGCAGTTAAATATGGTTTTTTCGAAAGTTTCGATACGTTGACGTTGCCTTCAACATCGATCTCAAGAAAAGACAAAAATGAAATATCAAACCCTGCACCCTGAAAATACATAAATTGTTGTGGTGCCGGTAAAATAGCATCAGCATTCGATGCACAGCCGAATGCAAACCCGGTTAAAGGCACACCACCAACGGCACCCTGCTCAATGGCCCAAGTGACCGCATCCCGACAACCCTCTTCAAGGAGAATGCGAGGCACCAATGCGCTAATACCAAATCCGAGGTTAGCCGTCATTCCACTACGCAATTCAAGCGCGGCGCGCCGGGCAATAATCTTTTCTACCCCATGTTCAACCAACTTAAAGCTATCCCAGGGTCGAAATATCTCACCTGAAATTGCCGGGTCATATACAGTTTCAGTCGTCTGTTTTTGATTTGCATCGACAACCACACAGTCAACAAGATTACCGGGAACATGTACATTTTGTGGACGCAAACTCCCCGTTGCGGTCACTCTTTTAACCTGCGCAATAACCAGCCCTCCGTTATTGCGCACACATATAGCTTGTTCCAGACAGCCAAGGAAGGCACCTTCATGCTCATAGGTCAGATTGCCTCGTTCGTCTGCGGTTGTGGCACGAATGATTGCTACATTGGGAACAATGTTAGGAAAATGCAGCCAAGTCTCACCAGCAAATTCGACGCGTTCAACGATGGATTTTTTGGCGCCACTGTTGTTCATCGCACACCCTTCACGTTCAGGGTCGACAAAGGTATCCAAACCGACTTTGGTTAGCACACCTGGTTTATGCGCGGCAGCTTCACGATGCATATCAAACAAAACACCAGAGGGCACGTTATAAGCAGCCACTCGGTCTTCAACAACCATTTTCCAAATTTTTGGCATCACTACACTTGAGGGACCTGACGGATAAGAACCCGCAAGAATGCGAGCTAACAGACCTTCTTTGGCAATATGGTCGATTCCATCGACACCATAAACATCACCGGCCGCTATCGGATGGAGCGAAGTGATGCTGCGTGGATGACCTTCCTTTTCAAAGCGTTCACCAATAGCCTCTAATACGGCATCTGGACAACCCAATGCGGACGAAGAGGACACAGACACAACAGCATTATCTGGAATACGCCTTACCGCTTCGTCGACACTAGTCAATTTCGTTACCGGCTTATTCATAGTTCACGCTAACTAGCTGGCCTTTATTTGCAGCCTCACGAACAGCCAAAGCAACTGCAAGCGATTTAACACCGTCAGATCCACTTGCAGCCGGAACTCCTTTACTTTTAACAGCGGATACAAAGTCGGCTACGCCTCGCGAATACAAGGAGTGATTGGAAAACGGTACTAACTTCGTTCCGTTGACATTGCGAAGACTTACAGAACCAACTGGCTGTTGTGTCATGACACCAGTTGCTACGATTGATCCTCGCGTACCGTGAATTTCGATACCGGTATCGGCAAACCGGTGAGTAAAGCTCTCATGAGACATGACCATCGCGCCCGATGGCATACTCCAAACTGACATACAAGAATCTTCTACACCGCGTCCCATGCCAGATGCTGCACTTTGCGCCACGACAGCAACCGGGTCTTCAGATAAGAGAAACCGAACAATATCTGCGTTGTGCACGGTGATATCTGGAATGACACCACCCCCGCCTTTAACATCGTTGATGCGCCACGTGCGCAGATTCTTAGGCAGATGAACAGCGTGGTGCACGCGCACAGACAAAACTTCACCGATCTCTCCAGCGGAAATCAATTTGCGAATTGCGCGATGGGAACCAGAACAACGCAAATGATGGTTTGTTGCAAATACCAAATCAGCATGACCAGCGGCGCTGACCATCTGCTTGGCTTCATCAATCGTTAATGCGAGTGGTTTTTCACAAAGGACATGCTTTCCAGCATCGATTGCCGCTTTGCTTTGGGCATAGTGTTTGTCGTTTGTGGAGGAGATATAAACACAAGACGTATCGCTGTCACTAAGCGCTTCGTCTAAAGACGAGGTGAACTTAGGAATTTGGTGATCGTGGGAAAATCGCGCCGCGTGTTCTGCCGAACTGCTAACCAACCACGTAACATCGCTGTCTACCTGAGCACGAACGGCGGCTAGCATGAATTCTGATGCCACTGTGCTTCCACCCGAAAATATCCACTGCATTGGTCAAGAACCGATAAATTGGAACGTTCCAAATATAATACTGGAACGTTCCAATTATTTCAACAATTCTGTGCAAATTCTTAAAGTGCTGATAAATTTGGAATTTTTAGTGAAGCTAAGGTTTGAGTTACACCAGCCCGTCACAGAAGGCGTTTTGTCCTAAATTATTGATTCGTGTGACCGATGCGGATGTTCGTGTACGTAAGTTAGCTATAAATTCACTGCAGAAAATCTGTTCATTATATCCAAAGAGAATATCGGATATTCGCAAACTCATTCCGCTATAAACAGCCAATTCTGTTTACAGACTAACGGTTATTGAAGTTTTGATAGCAGTCCTGTTGCCACTTTAACTTGCGCTGCATCTCCACTGCTAATAACTTCATTCAACAGCATCATCGCACCTTCGGTATTGCCCAAGTCAATGTAGACCACGGCCAGATCCAGTCGTACCTCACTCTCTTTCCAACTTGAAATCGGTTGTACAGGTTCCGAAGCATCGAAAGCACCTGTCGCGTTGTGGTCGTCCACCATACTGGCATCTTCAGCTTTCGACGAATCAGGAGCAACATTTTCTGTCGAGTCGTCAGAGAGTTTAAACGCTGCGAGATCATTGGTAACCGATGAATGGTCAAAGTCAGCACCAGAGGACGTCACAGTATCCGCATCCGGTATCGAGTCGGACTCGGCGGATTCATCAACATCAACTTCGGTGTGCACATCATCAATGTGTTGTTTGGCATTGTCAGGACTAAGCGCCATTAACTCGCGTTCTGATAATCCATCAGCAGCTGGTTCGTTCCATACCAGTTCATCGAGCGCAGCCTCATCCAATGAGAGTTGGTCAAGCGCAGTTGCGTTTCGTTCTTCACTATTTGCAGGATCCTGTGCCTGATCAAGTTCAATATCCAATTGATTTGTATCGAAACCATCCGCTTCGAATTCACTAGTAGAGTCAGATACTGTATTCGGAGCAATACCATCGTCGACAGGATGAACATCGTCATTGGTTGCGCGTTGTTCGACTACCTCGTCAAGGCGAACTTGCGCATTGTTATCACGAGTGCTTACCGATGCCTGCCTGGCAATTGAATTTTGTGCCGCCGGTCTTTGGGCAACAGATTTGCCGCCGGGAACACTGGAAACATGTGACCCGGATACGGCAAAATCTTCATTAAGTTCAAACCCATGATCTGCCGGCTCACTGTAAAAACTCATGTCAGCATCCAAAGCCAGGCCCATTTCAATAACAGCATGCCATTCCGGATTTTTACCTTTGGTCTGGTTGTACATTTCCCGAGCGGTTTGGCCAAACATTTCTACAGCACCACGCTCATGATAAACCTGCAGTAGTTCGAGTCGTAAATCCTGTCGATGCGGGTCATCGCTTAGCGAATCACGCAGTGCGTGCTCTCTGCGTTGTTCGCTGGTGAGCTGTTCGCGGAAGTATTCAATCGCCGATAACGGGTTAACCACATCAGATGTGGCCCCTGCTTCAACCGGATGGGTGGTCAGATCCAATGCGATACTATCGGCGTTAACCACACCTTTCTGCAATTCAACATCGACCATGCGAACACTGGTCAAAGCCTTTCGAACCAGAATAAATCCGAGTAGCAACGCCAGTGACAATAGTCCTGCGTCCCGGATCCGGTTACCAACCACCTGGCTTTGACTGTCATCAAAGAACCAGGCGAGCGCACCACCTTCGTTTTCTGTCGTCGACTCAACCGCAACCGTTTCATTCTGTTTTTGCAAATTGATTTGGTCAACAGACAGTGATTGCGTGCTCTTCTGGTTTTGTGTCGGTTGTTTAACCAGAGTGGGAGAGTCCAGTTGGCTTTGATCAAGCATGCTGATTGGTTCAATGCTTTGATCTGCACTGTCAGACAATGCGCTGTGTGCAGAAGCAGATGCAGCCGGGCTGGTCGCAGCTAAATCGGAAACTTTGTTTTCGCCAGTCGTTACACTTGGCTGTGATATTTGTTTCGTGAGTTTTGTCAGCGTCGATGATGCTTGCACATCAGGCACCACTTTGAGCGCAGCTGAAGCACCAACAACACCAGCCCGTGTATCAGGACCGCTTGACGTACTGATTGCCTGTCGCTGTTGCAACTGATCAACTCGTTCACTTATTTCGTCAAGCTGTGTCGTTTTAAGCTGCAGCTCAGTTCCCAACCCAACCATAGCCTTACGAAGCTCGGCAATCAGATTCCGTAACGCACTTGCAGACGGGGCAGCTTCCGGGCGATGCATTGTTCCCATACTCTGGGATGCAACCAACGCCGATCGGCCTGCATTTTCCATTGTTACGCCGGTCTCACTCGCCCCATCCGCGCCGGACGCAGCAAGTAACAGCTCGGAGTCATTGCTTTCAACACTGGAAACTTCTGATGAGTTATTCACGGAAGCATCGTGTTTGGCCATGGTATGCCGATTTTGCACACGCGAAGAAGTCCCCAAATTTTTTCTAGCCGTTGCGAGCGATTTCAGCTGTACCTGATCAAAATCCGGAATAACAAGTTCTGCACCGCGCTTCAGCTGGTGCACCGAACCGTAAAAGGCAGAAGGGTTCGTGTCATAGATTGCCATTGCCACCTGCTCTGTACTGAGATACTCGGGGGTATGCTCTTTCGCAATGTCGAGCAGAGTTGCACCGCGGCGTACAAGCACCACATACCCGGCAGACCCGCTTATCTGTTCCGGCTCGGTCTCTATGGCGTCTACGAAAATCATTTCTTCGTCGTCCGCTGAGGCTGACGCAAATTCGTTGATCTGATCATTAGCGTTGCCAACAACAGCCGCATCACTCGACCCGCCCGCATCTAACGTGTCTGATCGGTGAGTTAATACAGGGTCAAGCAGAAAAGTGTATTCACGCAGATACGTACCTTGAGCCCATGTCAATTCAACCACCAGATTCAAGAATGGTTCGCGAATGGGCATTACCGAGCTGAGCTTTACTCGAGCACGATCTTTTGGTTCAGATTGAATATCGAATCGAATGTGTTGCAGTACGGAGGGTACCGGAATACCCATTTGCTCGAAAATCTCCGACGGGGCCATGACCACCTGCATGGTTTCGAAATCCCCGGCAGCGGCACCGGTAATATCAATCTCTGCATCCAGATGTTGACCAAGACTTGAATGCAGTGTCAAAGCACCCAAACCAGCTGCGTTCAGCGGTGCCACGCTTACACAGACCCATATCAACAGTGCATACAGAAGGCCCCCTGACTTTAACCGGGAACAAATCATGAACAATTGCGGGAAAAAATTGAAATACATCTGGTGCTCTAATGCTAATGATCGATCAGTCGAGTCAACCGGTTTCAAGCAGTACATGCTCGTTTCGCACATGTATTCCATTTGCCGTTAATCGACTCCAGATCACCGCGATACTCGAAAAGTATAGGACGTTGCAAAGAGCCCTCAGCCTCGATTTAACCCCCAGCTAACATACGAAAAACCAAAATAAAGACTGAATATTATCCGCATCAAGCTACGGCATCCTTTCATAGATAAATCAATAAAGAATCAATGATACAATAGTAAATCAATGGTACAATACTAAATCAATATTTCAATGACCTATTGTCTGGTTATCTAAAAATGATCTCAGAGCAACTAAAAACCTCCTCAGCTGCAGCCAAAATGCCGCTGCACCTACAAATCAGCGATATGCTGGCTCGCGAAATTCAATCGGGCGTCTTGGTAGACGGTGAAAAACTGGCTCCGGAAAGGCAAATGGCTGCCCGCTTGAGCATTTCAGTGGGCACACTTAGAAAAGCGTTGCAGGAATTGCAGGAAAAAGGCATGTTGCAACGGGTTCAGGGCTCGGGCAACTACGTCAACCATCACCCTGATGCGAATAACGTTTACGCCCTGTTTCGCCTGGAATTGATCAACGGCGAAGGTGCACCAACGGCCGAATTGCTCTCTGTAGAACGTCAGATGAAACCGGATGATTTGCCGCCGTTCGGCGAGTCTTCTCATGCTTTTAGATTTCGTCGTTTAAGACGCATTGGTGGGATAACTGCCGCTCTGGAAGAAATCTGGCTTGACGGCAGTTATGCCAAATCAATCAGATCAGAAGATGTGTCCGATTCAATGTACCTGTTCTACAAAGAACACCTGGGGTTCTGGATTGCGCGTACTGAAGATCGTGTCAGCGTTGCAAGCACCCCCGTTTGGGCTCCAACACAGTGGACATTAGATAAACAAACAAGCTGTGGTTATGTAGAACGGCAATCACGCGATCAGCAGGGTCGTTTGGCAGAGTTTTCCAGAACCTGGTTCGACCCGAATACAGTGCAGTTTGTGTCAAGGCGCTAAGTTATTCAGAAAAAATGTTATTAAAAAAACGTTTTCAATTAAACACAGCTATCAAGTAAAACCTGTTGCTTCATCAGGAGCTGCAATGTCGTTCGCCGGCGTAAAGTTCAACACGCTGCCATAAAACCAAAGCTCGAGTTGTAAGGCGCGAATAATATTCTCGGATTGTCTGAACCCGTGTTGTTCACCGGAGAATAGAATGTAAGCGTGCGGTAATCCTTTTTTGGCTGCCGCAGCAACAATGGCTGCAGACTGATTTGGCGGAACCACTTTATCCTCATCGCCTTGCAAGACCAGAATGGGACAGCTGAGCTGTTCGGCATGATGAATCGGTGAACGTTCAATGTAAATTGCCTTATGTTCAGGATAAGTGCCACCAAGTAATCCATCAAGATACCGACTTTCAAATTTATGGGTATCACCGGCGAGCATTTCCAAATCGGTCACACCGTATAAACTGGTTCCACCGGCAAAACGCTCACTGATTTGTAAGGCTCTGAGAACTGTCAGTCCACCCGCAGAGCCACCGCGTATAACCATGCGTTTTTCGTCAACGCGACCGGTAGCTGCAAGGTACTCAGTAGCCGCAATGCAATCCTGCACGTCAACGATACCCCACTGCCCGTTCAGCAGACGGCGATAATCACGACCAAACCCTGAAGACCCGCCATAATTCACATCGACTACTGCGATACCTCGACTCGTCCAATATTGAATACTGAGTTTGAGTCCAGCGGTTGCGTGACTGGTCGGTCCACCGTGCCCGATAACAATAAGAGGTGGCAGTTCACCCGGTGTACCACCAAGTTTAAGTCCGGCAGGAGGATAGAAAAACGCATGCGCCTGACGATCGCCGGAGGTAAAGCTGATGGCTTCAGGTGATGACAACCAGGCGTTATCAATATTGGTTTCAGCAGCTGGTTTTAACTCCGTTATGCTTAAGCGCGACTCACCTGATCGACAATCAATCTGAACCACACAGGCATCCGTTTTTTCTCCCTGAGCATTCAGCAACACGCTGCCCGATTCAGTCGCGGCGATACTGTTTATCGTTGTGAACGGTGTGTCCACGGTAGACAGATCACCTTTGGTATTAAGCACTTGCAACTGATCGCGGGCTTGATGAGTGACCAATAGCGCAAGCCCTAAAACCTTGTTGCCGTCGACCAACTCTACAAAACGTTGTGTTCCAAATACCCATGCCGGTGAGCCAACTTCCCGATCAGTGAAATACGTAAGCGTTTTCCGCTGTGAAATATCGGGATCGTAACTGCTTACATTCCACCATCCGGATTCATCACTGGCGAATATCAGACGACCCGTGCGACTCCAGGCTGGCCCCATAGCAGCGGTGTCGATTGCACCGGCAATGGTTCGAACATTAGATAGCGACCAGTCCGACTCAACACTGGCCAACACCAGTTCAGTACCATCCCAGGGCATTTGCGGGTGCGACCATTGAATCCAGCTAAGAAATCGACCGTCAGGTGAGAACCTGGGTGTTGAATAAAAATCTGCACCACTGGCAATGACGCAAATATTTGCACTGGTGGTTTCGCTGACTTTGGTGTTCGGGATAACGACCAGTTCATTGTGCACATAGGAAGACGCATCGTGTCGTTCGCGAACACAAACCAACACCGAACTGTCAACGCTGGAACAACCATCGGCATAGCGCAATGATTGTGGATCGGATGGTTCTGGCGTTAAAGCTTCGGGTTCATGCTTACTTTCTGTTCCATGAGCCACACGATATAGGCGCTGATCACTCCAGTTAACAAAATACAGGTGTTGTTCATCAACCCACCAGGAACCTCCACCGTATTCGTGCACACGCGTGCGTACGTTGAATGGCGCGCCAATGACATCAACAGGTGATTGCCCCGGTAACTGCTTAACAACAACACTTCGACCCTCATCTTGTGGTCGTGCTTCTGACCAGAACGCAGCACCAGCCGCATAGGCAACACCGCCGAGTCTGACACCAGCCGTGGTTACCATTTCGGCGCTTATCGGCGAATCCCAGGTTCCAAAAGCTTGTTGTTTTTCCATGTTCCTATTTATCGTTACGCGTACGCCGCGTTTTGTCGTCGTACCAGGTACCCATAAAACGTTTCGAATTCAATGCTCCAGGTATTAATGCAACAATCATTTGACGTAGCAACTGACCCGGCGTGTACCAGTCCATCTTACGCACCGATGTTTCTATCGTGTGGTCAGTAATAATATGGAAACGCATATTTCGAGTGCGCCCCCAACGACGAAGAGCTCGGGACAATTCCAGTTCTTCACCAGCATAGCGTTTCAAACTGAATCCACCCACTTCGTGAAAAGCGTCGGCCCGACAATAGACAAAACAACCGGCTGCCAGCTTGAACTGCCTTGAAAGCCAATTCCAGCCGTTAACCGTTATTCGTGCCCACCAGTTAACCGGACGATCGGTTCTGATATTTGCTCCACCGCCAACCGCATTTTGATGAGTCAACACATCGATGGCTTCTGCCAGCAGAGCAGCATGTATTTGCGAGTCGGCATCAACAAACACGTAAAGGTGAGCGTCTGCAGCGGCTGCACCAGCATTTCTTGCACGGGATATTTGATTAACCGGTTCGAATACGACTTGTGCACCAGCAGTCGCTGCCAGCGCTGCTGTATTGTCGGTTGAGTTATTATCGACAACGATCAGCTGACCATGGTATTCGACACCTTGCATTGCTTGCTGCACAGAGGCGATACACGGCTGAATAAAGTCGGCCTCGTTCCAGGCCGGAATAATCAGTGCGTAATCGAATTCTGGCATGTGTCATCGCTAGTGGTTGGCTGCCCTCGTGTTGGCAACCTTTGCATCTGCAACCTTAAGGGAGCCAAGCGTTCGTCGGGCAAGGTCGTCAGGTACTCGGCGAAATTCTTCAGTTCCGTTCAATACAATACGTTCGCTGACCGGATCATACAATACCGGGATAGACCCCGCGTCAACTTTGAGCATAAGAATGCCATCGTGCATGACGGATGGCAGGGTTCTGTGGTTCAGAGTTGGCTTTGCCCTTTTTTCCCAAAGGCCTTCAGATACGACTTGTGATGCCCCTTCTGTGCTGCCTTCCCGGTTACCTTCTTGCTGAGCGGTGGGAGCATAAATAACACTCTGGTATCGTATACCTGTCGGGTTTGCCGCCAGGTTCGGTTGATGACTTTGCAGGGCAGATGCGTTTTCTGATGGCAGACGTTCGATGGTCAGGTAGCGTTCCTGACTGACATCTTTCCAGGTACCGATTATTTTATCCCCGTAGTCGAAGCCGCAGCCCGCTAACAACAACGACAGGCAAACAACACCAGCAACGGCGAGTGTTTTGCGAATGGTAGACACAGTAACGCTCCCACTGAAATAGCAACCACTCTATAGGTCGACTTCACCGGGGTCTATATCGAAAAACCCTAGACTTTGATTGGCTGCCAGACTGTATGAGGCATTAGATTGGACGCAAAAAAAAACCAGACACAAGGTCTGGTTTTTTCATCACTCATAAAACGAGCGCTGCTGAAACTATCGGTTACCAGGCCGGAAATGAGCCCCGGCCAGGCCACAACAGCGTCGACTTAGTAGCGGTAATGATCCGGCTTGTAAGGTCCGTCCGCAGCAATGCCAAGGTAGTCAGACTGCTCAGTGTTCAGAGGCGTTAAATTCGCACCAATTTTCTTCAGGTGCAAAGATGCCACTTTTTCATCTAACGACTTTGGTAAAACGTGTACATCAACAGAGTACTGCTCTGCACGTTCCCACAATTCAATTTGCGCCAGCACCTGATTAGTGAACGATGCAGACATAACAAAACTTGGGTGACCCGTTGCACAACCCAGATTAACCAGGCGACCTTCAGCCAGTAGTGTAATACGCTTGCCGTCAGGGAAAATTACCTGATCAACTTGTGGCTTAACGTTGTCCCATGTGTACTGACGCAGGCCAGCAACATCGATCTCGTTGTCGAAGTGTCCGATGTTACAAACGATCGCTTCGTTGCGCATCTTCTTCATATGATCGTGCGTGATAACGTTGATGTTACCGGTGCAAGTCACGAACATGTCTGCCTGATCGGCAACGTCATCCATTTGCACAACGCGATAACCTTCCATCGCCGCCTGCAAAGCACAAATTGGATCAACTTCAGTAACCATAACTGTTGCACCCATGCCACGAAAAGCCTGCGCACAACCTTTACCAACATCGCCATAACCAAGTACAACGGCAACCTTACCGGCAACCATCACATCAGTTGCACGCTTGATACCGTCAAGCAGTGACTCTCGGCAACCGTAAAGGTTATCGAATTTTGATTTGGTCACTGAATCATTAACGTTGATTGCAGGTACCTTCAGAGTACCGGCTTTTGCCATTTCAACCAGACGGTGAACACCGGTTGTGGTCTCTTCTGACAAACCCTTGATGTCTTTCATTAATTCAGGGTAGTCGTCATGCATCATGGTGGTCAGGTCGCCGCCATCGTCCAGAATCAGGTTCGGTACCCAACCGTTAGGACCTTTGATGGTCTGGTGAATACACCATTCCGCTTCTTCTTCAGTTTCACCTTTCCACGCGAATACCGGCACACCGGTAGCAGCAATAGCTGCGGCGGCCTGATCCTGGGTTGAGAAAATGTTGCAAGAAGACCAACGAACTTCAGCACCGAGGTTAGTCAGTGTTTCAATTAACACGGCTGTTTGAATAGTCATGTGCAAGCAACCGGCAATGCGCGCACCTTTCAGTGGCTCTTTACCAGCGTACTCTTCACGCAGGGCCATCAGACCGGGCATTTCGTGCTCGGCAATGGTAATTTCTTTGCGTCCCCACTCAGCCAGGCTGATATCGGCGACTCTGTAGTCTTCAGTTGCTGCTGCTGTTGCAGTACTCATAGTTATTTCCTGTCCTAAATTTTTGCGGCCTGGGCGAGCGCATCGGCGCGATCGGTTTTCTCCCAGGTAAAATCTGCATGCTCACGACCAAAGTGACCATAAGCGGCTGTTTGTCGGTAAATCGGGCGAATCAAGTCGAGCATGGTGACAATGCCGTACGGGCGAAGATCAAATACATCACCCACGATTTCTTCAATACGACGATCATCAATTTTGCCGGTACCGTATGTGTCCACCGTGATGGACGTCGGCTTGGCAACACCAATGGCGTATGACACCTGAATCTCACACTTATCAGCTAAACCCGCGGCTACCACGTTCTTTGCAACATAGCGGCCAGCATAGGCAGCTGAACGGTCAACTTTGGATGGGTCTTTTCCGGAGAAAGCACCGCCGCCATGCCGAGCCATACCGCCATACGTATCAACGATAATTTTTCGACCGGTCAAACCGCAATCACCTACTGGTCCACCGATAACAAAGTTGCCGGTCGGGTTAATGTGAATGTTCTCGCTTGGGCAAGCATCCAGCCAGCTTGAAGGCAATACAGGCTTGATGATATTTTCCATGACCGCCTCGCGCAGCTGCGACAGAGACACATCAGGGTCATGTTGCGTTGAAAGTACGACCGCGTCGATACCAACTGGCTTGCCTTCGGAATATTTCAGGGTAACCTGACTTTTTGCATCCGGTCGCAACCATGGCAGGTTGCCCGATTTACGCTGTTTGGCTTGTTGTTCAACCAAACGGTGTGAATAGGTTATTGGCGCTGGCATCAACACATCGGTTTCGTTGTTGGCATAACCAAACATCAAACCCTGGTCACCCGCACCCTGATCTTCGGGTGCAGATCGATCAACACCTTGAGCAATGTCAGGAGATTGTTTGCCAATCCCGTTGAGTACCGCACAAGTCGCACCATCAAAACCAATTTCAGAACGGTCGTAACCAATCTCCAGTACAGTCTTGCGTACCAGATCTTCGAGATCGACATATGCATTGGTGGTTATTTCTCCGGCGATAACAACGAGTCCGGTTTTAACCATGGTTTCGCACGCAACACGCGCGTTTTTGTCTTGTGCCAGTAACGCATCGAGAACCGCGTCCGAAATCTGATCGGACATTTTGTCTGGATGTCCCTCTGATACGGATTCAGAGGTGAAAATATAGTCTTGTGCCATTCTGCAAGTCTCAAGTCGGAAAAATCGCCGCTATTGTACATATAAACACATAAAGATTTCTTTATATCTTTATATAAAAACGGCACTGGCGGTTGTCTTAGCCATTTTTGGGCCAGTGAGCGCTATCTTGACCCCGTGGTGTTACTTAGGCTATTGATTCTTATTGGATTTTAAAAGAAGCGCGTCGAGTCTGAACCCTTCCGGCGAAAAGGGCCCGACACGTGACAGGCTGGAAATGGCCGTAATAAAGTGGTCAGACAGTCCGATTAAGGTGCTTTGTAGCCCGGTAACTCGAGCACATAGCTGTCTACCGTCCCGGAATCGTACCAGTCGGATCCATACAAAATCCGGGTTCCAGACGGGCTGATAGTAGCGTGAGGTTCCCCAAAGTAAGCAGGATAACCGCCATTTTTGGCCGCCTTTCCGTACGATCGATGGTGTGCAAGACGGCAGGTTACGCGGTGCTTCGGATCGGTGTCAGCCAGATAAATTTCCGACAACAAAGCCGGTGCCATACGTTTGTTCGTAAAGTATTCAAACTGATCAACACTACCAATACTCGACATGGCGACCCAACCGGGACGCAGATAAGCTTGCGCAGAAACATGCGTACTGCTGGTTGTGTACGGGTAACCTTGAGCTTCATTAATGATCGGTCGACAGGCACCGGTTTCCATATTGTGTTCTATCAAATGCCCAACGCCCTGCCACATGTCGCCATTACATCCGTTCGGGCTGTTATTAAAGGCCGTTTGAAATAAGGCGTCCTGACCATCGTGTGTCAGCCCGATATTGGAATGCTCACCGGGCTTGTACAAATCAAGTTCTCGCTCAACCGTGGTTAAGTCCGGTCCCAGTACTTTTCCCTGAAACCAAAAACGTTTGCCGCTGGGTCCGGGAATTGGCGCTGTCCAGGGCAACCATTTTGTTCCTTTGCCAATATCCTGCGTAACAATTTCATTTGTACTGAATCGGTAAGACATCATGAGGTAGCTTTCTTCACCTGTCCGACAGCGAAAACCGAAAGTATCATCGTCAAGCGATTGCATATGAACATCGTTGCCACTGGTGGGCAATCCTTTTGCTCCGCAGAACTTGCCGAAATCAGCGATCACGCTCGACTTGTCAGCACTGACGCTGTACTTTTTGAGCTTGCCGAAATCACGATAATATTTGCTCACATAGTAAAAAGCGTCCGGGTCTGTATGACTCCAGAAAACTTCCTCCAGATCGGACGGCACAATATCGAGTTTTCGTACCGGTTCATAAGTGTGTCCATCAAGCAAGATGTGATAGCTTTCCTCGCCGCGATACCAAAGCATCATCAACGATTCATCAGCATTCCAGGCTTGCATGGTGCTGTACTTTGGTTTGAATACTTCGCCATGCTTGCCATTGGTAATGCGAATGGTCCGGGTGCCGAAGGCGGGGTCCTTGAAATACTTCTTAAACGGTGGCTTCGCTACCGGTGGAATTGCCATGCGATCGGAATGGGTAATCGCCCCTTCACACATGTTTTCCGGGCCAAGATTCTTTCGCAGGTTTACCATGCGAGCTTGCGCTGCTCGTTCGGTAGGGAGTGCAGTTTTAACCAAAGCCAGCTCAGTTTGCGTCGCGACACGCTGACTTTGCTCAGCCGTTGGCGTTGCAGCAAAAGAGGATTGGCTTGCCGTTTTTAATTCGTTCGGGGTTTCAACGCGACTTTCGTATCCGCAAGCAACGCTGAATGTCAGCAGTAACAATGAAATCAAAGACCATTTGATCATGGTAATGAACGACTCCGTGATTGCCAGCCAAATTGCAGACAACTAGTCATGAGTAATAGTTCCCGGATGTTGCAGATACTGTACCTAAATCCGGTTTTGCCATGCCCCGGTCGGGACGGCAAGGTATCGGAACGACCGATTTAAGCGGCTAACGTCCCGTTCCTGAATTTCCCGAGTGATGACCCCGAAATGCACCCATTTGCGAGGTCATACCCGGAACGGGCCCGGAACGGCCCTAGAATGGTATGTCGTCGTCGAATTCTGCGCCACTGGCGGTAGCCATAGCGGGTTGCTGTTTCTGCTGATTTTGCGCTGGCGCACCACCGCGTTGCTGAAAATCGCCACCACCTGAATCGTTACGACTGCCCAGTAATTGCAAACTGTTGGCAATGATTCCGGTGGAATAACGATCTTCCCCGGTTTTCTTGTCCTGGTACTTGTCCGTTCGCAACGAGCCTTCTATGTAAACTTGTGAACCTTTGCGGCAATATTCGCCAGCAATTTCTCCAAGCCGATTAAATAAAGTGACACGATGCCACTCGGTACGTTCCTGTTTCTGACCGGTGTTTTTATCGGTCCAGGATTCGGATGTGGCAATACTGATATTGGTCACCGCGCTGCCGCTTGGCGTGTATCGCACTTCCGGATCGGCTCCAAGGTTGCCGACAATAATAACTTTGTTAACGCCTCTCATGCTTCCTTCTCCTAAATATGTGGTGATACCCGTTGCGTCCGTACGAACGGGCTTGCGCCTGATCTGCTGGTCTGACCTGCTGTTGGGGCGCCACCGCTAGTTTACCTCAATCGACCGCCGACATAACACTGCTCATGGTCTGTGTCTCTTTGTGCACAAGCCATTGTTTCCAAAATCTCACCGCACGCACACCACACACCACGGCCAATGGCTTAGGAAGCGTCTGAGGGTCGAAACACCTGCTTATCCACCTTCATGTATGCGACCCCTTCCTCGGGAGACAGAAACACATCCTCCACCCCCGGTTGCGCCAGCAAATCGTTCATTAGCGCCGGTCCACGCCCCTGCTCTTCAGTGCTGAGCTTGTAACGATGAGATGCCAGCTTTCGAGGCGCTTCAAATGGAAACAACAGCACGAGCCACAACACGCACACCCCTGCCAAACCCCAAAACAAACCACTAAAACCTGCCGTACCGAGCAACCAGCCACCGCCGGCACCACCAACAAATGCCCCCAGAAACTGGCAACTCGAATATATCCCTGAAGCGCCGCCACGTGACCCGGCTGGTGCAATTCTCGACACCAGAGACGGCAGCAGGGATTCAAGCGTATTAAGAAAACTGAAAAACAAAACGACCGCCAGCAACAGCGCGAACAAAGTACCCGGCAACACAGCAAACAATACCTGCGTGAGCAACATGCCCACTACGCAAATCAGTAGCACCAATCGCATACGACTATAACGTTCAGCCATCATGATCATTGGAACCATAAAAAACACCGACAGCAACATGGCAGGCAAATAAGCCTGCCAGTGATCAGTTTTTTCCAACCCACCATTAAGCAATAGAACCGGCACAGCGACAAAGCTTGCAGTGATCAGCAGATGCAGAAAAAAGATACTCACGTTCAGCCGACGCAGCTGCGGATGAGAAAACAACTGCCCCAGCGATGCAACATTTGCGCTGGTATCGGCGCGATAGCCACCACCGGTTGGATCGGGCACAGTGGTGTGCAACAAAATCATGGCCAGAACTGAGGTTAACCCTGTGAACCAGAACAACATGCTGATAGAGAATACTTTTATCAACAGTGGGCCCAATAACAATGCAACAATAAATGAAAAGCCGATGCTGGCACCAAGCATGGCCATCATTTTGGTGCGTTGCTCATCGCGAGTGAGATCAGCAGCAAGCGCCATCAGTGCAGCGGCGATGGCACCCGAACCCTGCAGTGCTCGCCCCAGAATGACGCCATAAATGGTGTCTGACATGGCTGCAACAACACTGCCCAGCGCCATTAACGCTAAACCAATAGTAATGGTGCGCTTGCGTCCAATGCGATCAGATAACAAACCGAATGGAATCTGCAACATCGCCTGCAGCAAACCATAGATGCCCAGAGCCAGGCCCATTAAAAACGGTGTGCTGTTTTCAAAGTCAGCCGCAAACAACGCAAACACGGGCAGAATAATAAACAGACCCAGCATGCGAACCATGTAGATTAGTGCCAGGGAAGCTGCCGTTCGACGTTCAACCGGTAGCATGGCGCTGGATGCAGATGAAGCTGGCAAGTGAACAGGACCCTTAAACAAGAACAAACGCGCTATATTAGCAGCTTGGCCCACAAGACTTGATGCGCATTTCCACAGCGCTTAAATAAAGTGACTTTCCCCAGATGGACAGCATTCGAATACGCGGTGCGCGTACCCACAATCTGAAAAACGTTGATGCTGATCTGCCGCGCGACAAGCTCATCGTCATCACCGGTCTGTCCGGATCGGGAAAGTCATCGCTGGCTTTTGATACCTTGTTCGCCGAAGGCCAAAGACGTTATGTCGAGTCGCTCTCCGCCTATGCCCGGCAATTTCTGTCGGTCATGGAGAAGCCCGATGTCGATCTTATCGACGGACTGTCACCGGCGATATCCATTGAACAGAAATCCACCTCCCACAATCCAAGATCGACCGTTGGCACGATAACCGAGATTTACGATTACCTTCGCCTGCTCTATGCCCGCACCGGCATACCCGAATGTCCCGTGCACAAGGAGCCACTGGATTCACAAACCATCAGCCAGATGGTCGATCACATCATCGCGCAACCTCCGGGCGTCGCCATGGCCCTATTGGCACCTGTGATAAAAGATCGCAAAGGTGATCACGCCAATGTTCTGGAGAATCTGCGCAATCAGGGTTATCTGCGCGCACGCATCGATGGCGTCATAACCGAGCTTGAAGGCGAGATAAAACTTAACGCAAAAAAGAAACACACCATCGATGTGGTGGTTGATCGATTCAAAGTTCGTGAAGACATTGGTTTACGGCTGGCCGAATCGCTTGAGACAGCAACGCAGCTTGGCGAGGGCACCGCTATTGTCACACCACTCGACGGCAGCGCTGACGACCTTGTGTTCTCAACGCTGTTCGCGTGCCCAATCTGTGGATACTCGATTCCTGAACTGGAACCGCGCGTGTTTTCATTCAACAGTCCGCATGGTGCCTGTCAGGAATGCGATGGACTCGGGCAAAGTCATTTTTTTGATCCTGAACTTGTTATCACCAATAAGGCGGTCAGCATTGCCGGCGGCGCTGTTCGTGGATGGGACAGGCGATCAACCTTTTATTTTCAGATGATGCAATCACTTGCGAAGCACTACGGCTTCGATCTTGACAAGCCGTTTGAAAAGCTTGCCAAGAAGTGGCAGAACATCGTGTTGTACGGTAGCGGCAAAGAAGAAATAACGTTTGTGTACAAAAACGAAAAAGGCAGCGGCACACGAAAAACTGTGCGTACCTTTGAAGGCATCATCCCCACCATGGACCGGCGTTTCAAAGAAACCGACTCCAACGCGGTGCGAGACGAGCTGTCAAAGTTGTTGTCTGTTAGAGATTGTCAGACATGCAATGGTGCACGGTTAAACGAAACAGCCAGACACGTAACGGTTGACGGGCATTACCTGCAAGACATCACTGCTGCATCCATTGCCGAAGCCAAAGACCTGATCGATTCACTTGCACTCAAAGGCCAACGTCGTGAAGTCGGCGATAAGATTACGGCTGAGATTTCTCAACGGCTCTCGTTTCTGGTCAATGTAGGTCTGGATTATTTGTCCATAGATCGAAGTGCGGGCACGCTTTCCGGTGGTGAAGCTCAGCGCATTCGACTGGCTAGCCAGATCGGGGCCGGGCTCATGGGAGTCATGTACGTACTCGATGAACCGTCTATCGGATTGCATCAGCGCGATAACGACAAGCTGCTGCAAACACTGAAATACCTGCGCGATATCGGTAACACGGTCATTGTCGTGGAACACGATGAAGATGCCATAAGATGCGCCGATTATGTGCTCGACATTGGTCCGGGCGCCGGGCGACACGGCGGAGAGATTGTTGCCAAAGGTTCGCCAAAAGATATCATGAAATCCAAGGCGTCACTGACTGGCCAATATCTCTCTGGTAAAAAAAGTATTCCAGTACCAGAACGCAAAAAGCCGGGCAAGGACTGGATAAATATCAAGAAGGCATCGGGCAACAACCTGAACAACGTTGATGTGAAAATTCCGCATGCGCTACTTACCGTGGTCACCGGTGTTTCCGGCTCCGGTAAATCAACATTGATCAACGATACCCTTTATCGCTTTGCTGCCGCAGAGATAAACAATGCCAAACACGTGGTTGCTCCGGTTGGAGACATCACCGGTATGAAAGCTTTCGATAAAATTGTTGAAATCGATCAAAGCCCGATTGGCAGAACACCGCGAAGCAATCCGGCCACCTACTCCGGCCTGTTTTCAGTAATCAGAGATTTGTTTTCGAACACGCGCGAAGCACGATCACGCGGTTACAAAACCGGCCGCTTCAGTTTTAATGTTAAAGGTGGACGCTGCGAAGCCTGTCAGGGAGACGGTCTGATCAAGGTTGAAATGCATTTTCTGCCCGATGTGTATGTGCCGTGCGATATCTGCGCAGGAAAACGCTACAACCGCGAAACGCTCGATATTCGTTACAAGGGCAAGAACATTCACGAAGTACTGGATATGACTGTCGAACAAGCGTTTGACTTTTTCTCGGCTGTGCCGGTGTTACATAAAAAGTTGGAAACGCTGATGGATGTGGGTTTGTCTTACATCACCCTAGGCCAAAATGCGACAACACTGTCCGGTGGTGAGGCGCAGCGGATCAAGCTGGCACGCGAACTATCGAAAAGAGATACCGGGAATACCTTATACATACTCGATGAACCCACCACCGGGCTGCATTTCGAAGATGTCAAAGCCTTACTCGCTGTCATTCATCGGCTTCGGGATGCAGGCAACACCCTGGTGATTATCGAACACAATCTGGATGTGATCAAAACTGCGGACTGGATAATCGACCTTGGTCCCGAAGGTGGTGCCGGTGGGGGAAAAATTGTCGTTGCAGGCACACCTGAAGACGTGGTCAAGAAAAAGTCGTCTTACACGGGGCAATATTTGAAACGCCTGCTCGGCTAAACGCGTTTATTCGCCACACGAACAGATTTTTAAAATCTCAGCTGCATCAGATTCTTTCGTGAATCTTCAATACTCTGTTCCAGAGTATTGATCAGAAGATCGGCTAAATCCTGATAGTAAGGTGGCTTTTCCCAATCATCTTCAGAAAGCGCAAACTGGTATGAAAAGTCGTTAAACAACACGTCACCTGTGTTGCGCTCGTGCAGATAAACTCTAACAGCCGAAACCACTTGCGGATTCGCCGCCGGTTTTCCGGTTGGACCGTAGTGCCGATCGACGCTGAAATTCAATAGTTCGAGCACTAAAAGAAAGTCCACACCCAAATTCTGGTAAACAGGTGAGAAATCAAAAGTATTGGATTTAACCTGGAGCGGAAACTGCGTCGCACTAAGTCGAGGTTGATCAGGAAAACTCACGCGAGTGCTGCCGTGCTTTTTAAGCGCACCTTCATAAATCGGGTTTGCAACGGAAACCACATCCAGGCCTCGAGAAGTCATGTCATCTTTAAACAATCTCAGAAAGCGTTGCTCGATGGTTTCACTGGCATTCACACGAGCAATGGATGCACTCAACGCCACCTCGTCTTCATACTGTTGCGCAACATCAATACGCGTCGGTGAACCGTGAATGGCCAGCTTGGCTTCAGTGGTTCGACCATCGTCTTCTTCACAACCACCCAGGGGTTTGCCGATACAGGGCTTTATCCATAAAACAGCGTAACGCGACTGCTTGTTAAATGCGTAGCCTGGTACTTCCAGTTTTTCCAGCGGTGTCGAGGTACAGGCTACGACAGCGAACAACAACACAGCCATGGACAAAACGCGATAAGGTAATTTTGATTTCACTGTTATGTTCAAGGTTATGGATGGCTCGGTACTTTGCTTCGGTGTGAACTGATAGTTTCTCGGAAAATCGCAGTTTTTTACTTAACGCACTGGCAACGGGGCAGTACTTCGTTAATAGCGCTATCGGCTTATTGCGCAGACGATAAAGCGCTGCGATTAACGTTTCCAGACCTGTGGAGTCATTGAATCGTACAGGCCCCATATATGCTCGTTTGAAATGCTTTATCTGACTGTAAACAATTGCGACACAGCGAATTTAGCCTACGGGCTTGTCGGGTTAACTCGTGGGCATGGCATTTTCGAATGCCGGCAGGCTTCCGGCAATGTCCAACAATGGCCTGTAAAGACTAGTCTGGGAGCTCACAAATGGCGTGGCAATTGCACCGGATAATGGTTTGTACGCCACGGTTTGCAACATGAAAATACTGCTTTTCCCCGTGTGGATACTCCAGCTATTCACACAAGCGAAGTCGTTCCGCAGCAACCCCGTCATTGGCAGCCTGATACTGAATCGGTGCGGACTACATGTGGCTCGCATTGTTCTGGCGCAGGGCATCATGCGCTTACGCTTCATGATGCTGGGCACCGGCATAGACCAGTCGTTAAAGCGCTCTTTCTATCGCGATGGCTACATCGTAATTAAAGATGCACTACCGGCTGAGAAATTCCAGAAAATAAAACGCGAAGTTGGGTCGATCAACGCTGAAGTCAGAGAATGTCAGCAAGGCGATACCCTGACACATCGTATCCTGATTGACGAAAAGACTACCGACACCCTGCCCGCTTGCCATGACATGCTGGTCAGTAATCAGTATTTAACTCTGCACAAGTTTGCCTCGGGCAAGAACGGCCGACCAGTTTCGTACATCCAGACAATAAAAAATCACTTTGTCGATGGGCCAGCTGATCCGCAGAAAAACCTTCACTCCGATACTTTTCATCCAACCATGAAAAGCTGGTACTTCCTTGACGATTGCAATTCTGACAATGGCCCGTTTACCTACTTGCCAGGGTCACAACGACTTACTCTGGCACGATTAAAATGGGAATACCGTAAAAGCATTACGATTGCCCAACAAGGTGACAAGTATTCCAGCAACGGCTCGTTTCGCGCCACGCCTGAAGATTTACTCAGCATGGGATTTGGTCAACCAATCGGTTTATCTGTTCCGGCCAATACACTCGTTATCGCTAACACTCACGGCTTTCATCGTCGTGGCGATGCAGCCAAACGAAGTATGCGCACAGAAATCTGGAGCATTAGTCGCAGCAACCCATTTAATCCGTTTCCCGGAATCGATGTGCCCGCTCTGGCCCGACTGCAAAACCGGGCACTGACTTGGTATCGCGAATATTGTGATGAAAAAGCAGCCAAACGCGGTGCACAGTCAAGCTGGCATATCGTTTCAGCGCGCAACACGCTTGAAGATAATCAGGAAACCACTAAAGAAAAAGAGGCTGCCTAGGTTTCCCTTCAGCCAACTTGCAGACAGGAGTGTTGACACCTTTTTTCAGTTATAGTTAGCGCTCACTAAACAACACAAGGTTCAACGGATGAACCCCGACCCATGAAAAAATCCATTCTGATCACCGGTTGTTCCTCTGGCATTGGACTAGACGCTGCCACCACCCTACATGCTGAAGGTTGGCAAGTACTGGCAACCTGCCGTGCGGAGAACGATTGCGCTGCACTCCGAGAACAGGGCCTTGAAAGTTTTGTTCTGGACTACAACGATTCCGAGTCTGTGTGCAATGGTGCGGCACAAGCATTAGAGCGCACCGGTGGCACACTCGACGCCTTGTTTAACAATGGTGCTTACGGCATTCCCGGATTCACTGAAGATGTCCCACGTGACGCCCTGCGCCATTTGTTCGAAACCAATCTGTTCGGACCGTTTGAGTTGATCAATCAGGTGCTACCGGCAATGCGCAAGCAAGGCCATGGACATATCATCAACTGCTCATCAGTGCTGGGCTTGGTAGCCATGCCATATCGTGGTCCATACAACGCGAGCAAGTTTGCCATGGAAGGACTAACCGATACGCTAAGACTCGAGCTGCACAACAGCGGCATTCATGTTGTGTTAATTGAGCCAGGACCCATCAGCACAAAAATTCGCGTGAATTCCCAACCGCATTACGAAAAGTGGATAGACAACGAAAATTCCGTTCATAAAGCGGCATATAAACAGGTCATTGAACCTCGATTATATGCCCCGCTTGGCGGAAAGCCCGACCGATTCGAATTGCCAAGCTCTGCTGTAACAGAAAAATTAAAGCGCGCTTTGGATAGCGACAATCCAAAGCCTCGCTATTACGTTACTACGCCAACCTACCTGGCTGGCGCTTTCAAGCGTCTATGCTCATCGAGGCTGCTGGACAAAATAACTTTGCGTAGCTAGCCGGCTTTACGAAATTCGGGTGTTGTTACAGCCGATGCATTTACAGGCATAGACGCCTCTACCGATTGACCGATCAAATCCGCTGTTGCCGCAGAGAGCGTCCAGCCAAGATGACCATGACCCGTGTTATAAAAAACTCCGGATTGTTTGCCTGCGCCAACGCGTGGCATCATGTTCGGCATCATTGGTCTTAATCCAGCCCACGGAATGACTTTGTCCGTGTTTACCTCTGGAAACAGCGATCGACACCATTGAGTCAATGGCTGAATGCGATCGTTGCGTATATCATAATTCACACCGTTAAATTCAGCGGTACCGGCAATTCGCAAGCGCTCATCACCCAGACGGCTGGTCACTATTTTAGCGTCATCATCGAGCAGGCTGACCCACGGAGCCGCTTGCTGACTGGCTTCATCATTTAACTCAACCGTGATTGAATAACCTTTAACAGGGTAGATGTTTACGCGATCTCCTAGCTGTGATGCAAAACGTCTGCTTTCAATACCTGCACACACCACAACACCGTCGAATGTGGTTTGCGTTGAGTTGGCTGCCTCACCCTCTGTGTAGCTCACATCGATAGTGACTCCGTTATGATTCAACGTGTCTACATTCGCATCGAATACAAAGTTTGCACCAAGGCGCGTACACGCATCGGCAAGACCACGTGTGTATTTATGAATATCGCCGGTTGAATCACTTGGCGTGTAATACCCGCCGTAAAAATCACCAACCAGTGAAGCGTCGATCTGGCGCATTTCTTCAACTGTAACTGACTCCCTGTGCAAACCACCTTGCTTTAGCAGCTCATTCACACGCGTGGCGTGATCGAAGCCTTTCTTGTTAGCATAGATATGCAAAATGCCACGCGATTCATGATCAAAATCGATCTGTTCTTTTTCAGCCCAGGCAAACAAGTGCTCTCGAGCAGCAACAGCCAGGCGTACAGTTTCAATTGTGTTTTGCTCGTATCGCGGGATATTGCTGACAAATTCTGCCATCCAGGAATACTTGTGCCAGTCCGGCATGGGATTGACCAGCAAAGGAGCATCTTTTTTCAACATCCACTTTATGCCTTTGAGTATGGTCGATGCCTGTGTCCATACTTCAGCATTGGATGCAGACAATTGCCCACCGTTGGCAAACGATGTTTGCATGGCAGCGTAGCGATGTTTGTCAAAAACAGTAACCGAGTACCCTCGGTTTAGTAAGGCGTAGGCAGTCGTGACACCAGTGATTCCGGCGCCGATAATGGCGATGTGTTGCATGATTACAAGTTTCCAATAACAGATTCAAGTATGCGCTGCACTGGTTAACTGATTAACCTTAACTGTGCACCGCTGCTATCCCATCTGTCTTGGAACCTGAGAGTTTGGTCTGGCCAGAGCTGGCGCAGACTTACCCCTTCGGTGGACGAGTGTGAACTCGTCGCTCTCCAGATGTCTGCAGCGAAATGTGGTCCGGGTGCCTGAGAGTTTCCTGGGCGTTGCTCCTTCGGCGCCAACCTGATCAGAAAAATAGATCGGTTGGTCTCTCCCACATTTCGCCGACAGAATTACTCTATACCACTGAAATCCTGTACCGACCGTTGTCATGTTGCACCAAAGTACAAAATCATGCAAGCCGGGTACGACGCATAGCAGTATCTTTTAGCGACGATTTGCACTGCCAATTTCAGAGCTGAAGTGGTACCAGTTCACTGTTTTAACACTGTGAAACATCAGTGTGCGCGGGCAGTCGTACTACTGCACCAAACTCAGGATAATTTGGGCGACCTCTGTGAGCTAAATCGCGTGTTTCAAGCCTAACCGGCCTGTTTTAGGATCTGTCGGATTTCACCAAACAGCCTTGGTCTCAAAATCGTTGCCAAAACCGGGCTGGTAGTTGTAAGCCATAAAGTGTCCAACTAATGGACGCTGTTAGCGTGATAATAGCTGCAGATATTTCTAGCAATCGTTTGCCTGTCAATCGATTCACTATCGTTGTGTTATTAACGATGCTCAGCCACAGGAAGGCGAATGAGAGAACACTATGCTTATCGCAACGTCTTTTTGGCCACAATTTCAACGCGACGATTCAAACGGCGCCCCTGCTCGGTCTTGTTGCTGGCAATCGGGTTTAGTTCGCCAAACGCTTCTGCCTGCAAACGAACACGTTCAATGCCCTTGCCATTCATGTAATCCAGCACCGATTGCGCACGGCGTTCGGATAGACTCTGGTTGTAGTCAGTTTCGCCCCAGTTATCTGTGTGCGCACTTATTGTTGCATTCACTTTTCGGTGCTGCATTAGCGTTGCGATAATTTCATCAAGCTTGACTTTGGCGTCACGTGTTAATCGGGCTGAGTTTCTATGGAAGTTAACGCCTTCGGCAACCCCTGCAAATAAAGCACAACCCGTGGCATCGACTGACACAGCTTCACCGGTTGACGGGCATTGGTCAATTTCATTGAGTACGCCATCGGCATCTTTGTCCGGATTAATTACCACCACCGCTGGTACAGCGGGTACCGTTACAGGAGTTTTTTCAGCGATGGGAATCCATGGCAGATCGCTCAAGGCAATCCATTTATTTGTGCTTCGGCCAAAGCGATACACTAATGCAAGCTGGCTATAGAACACATCATTATCAAAAGAGAAAATTTCTGCACGCGCGCCAAGGCCAAACCGTGTGGCGTATTCAACGCCACCGCCAAATAGCAAGTGAAACGCATTTTCACGTTGAAATCTGACATCACCTACCGGGCTGTTTTGCAAATAACCCAATCCGGTTCTGGCATAAGCTGACAAACCGCGTCGCGCATGGGCTTTACGATTCTTGCCCATGTAGAAAACAGCACTGCCACCATGCACGTGATAATTAATACGGCCCTGACTAGATAATCCGGCACTGCCTAGATCAGCCGAGTGAAGTTCCAATGAAAACCAGCGATGCACATCCAGGCCAATGGTAATTTGGCCAGCACCGTTCACACGGTCATTAACATCCACTTCGACTTCGCTGGTATCCGGATTTAACTGACTGAGACCCAAACCCGTACCAACATAGGCATGTCGATTGAAGCTGCGACTGCCATGAAAAAATTCATCGGCTAGCGCGAATTCGGCAACCAAAAAAACCGTTATCAAAAACATCAGTGCATGAGCCGGTAGTTTTCGTCCGGCACGTGTGTTTTTTGACGAGCACGTTATGTGCTCTTGATGGAAATCCACAGTTACCCTCAATCCCATTTTCGCTGCTTTTTTGAACAAGCTTCGTGTCGCCTTGGGGGGTTACAAGCATGCCTAGTGCCAAGCAGACTGCTCTGTGTGCCAGTCTGATCGCCGGAAGTCTGAATCTCACCGCTACCAATGCCAGAACGGCAAAATATTTCCTCCCAGGCAGTATAAAAGCCTTTCTGCAGGTAACATCTGACTGTGACTACCCGAACCGACCGACACATGACCAAGCACACTGAAAATGAACGAATTGCCGAGCTTGAACAGGCATTGAACCAAGTACAGGCGGGTGACGACGCGAGTCATGACGTCCACCACGCGCGTCGGGTAAGACGCAACGCTGTAACTATTGCTGGTCGTGAGCAACAAGGGAACTTCCGTATTCTCACGGCTGCGGCCTATCTGCACGATCTGATTAATCTGCCAAAAAACGCACCCGATCGGCATCGGGCATCGCAATTGTCTGCAGAAGCGGCGGCACCGATATTAGAAAGGCTTAACTACAGCGCTATTGATATTGAAGCTATTCAGCATTGCATTGCCGCACACAGCTTTTCCGCTGGCATAGAACCCAAGACTATTGAAGCGAAAATTTTGCAGGACGCTGACCGGCTTGAATCACTTGGTGCGTTGGGCATAGCCCGTACTTTCTACATTGCCGGCAAAATGAACTCCGAACTCTTCCACGGCGATGACCCGTTCGCCGATAATCGTGCTCTGGATGACAAACGTTATGCCATTGATCACTTCAAAGTAAAACTACTAACGCTTGCCAAAACCATGCAGACGACATCAGGTAAAGCCATTGCAGAAGAACGTACTCAGAGCATGCGTGCATTTCTTGCTGCGTTATCCGATGAAGTTGGAACTGAGCAAACATGGTGAGATGAGCCAAAGCAACTCAACCACCGAAACACCTCAACTGCAGCGCGGCATTCTTTATATGACACTGGGTACGTCAATCGTACCCGTCATGGATGCAGTCGCCAAATACCTTGGTGATTCAATGTCCCCTATTCAGATAACCTGGGGAAGGTTCTTTTTTCAAGCGCTTATCATGCTCGTTGGATTAGTGATAACACTGGGACCAAGATCGCTCGTGCCCAAAAAACCGTTAATACATGCGATTCGCGGTGTATTGCTCGCCACCGCAACCTTGTTTTTCTTCACGAGCTTACGGTATCTGCCACTAGCAGATGCCATTGCCATATTTTTCGTTCAGCCCATGATCCTTACGCTTATCTCTGCGTTTGTGTTGCATGAACATGTTGGCTGGCATCGACGCGTAGCGGTGTTAACAGGCTTTGCTGGTGCTTTGCTGATAATTCGGCCTGGTACTGATGCGTTTTTAGTTGCATCTTTGTTACCGCTTGGTGCGGCGGTGTTCTTTGCAAGCTATCTGGCATTAACCCGCGCCGTGGCCAATATCGATCATCCCGCTACCATGCAATTCTCGTCGGGCGTCTCTGCTGTGATTGTTTTATCCATCGCTTTGTTGGTTGCCAATCAATGGCCTGGCGCAACGATGGCACCCAAAGTACCCACCCTTAGCGAGTGGTTCTGGTTGGCCATGATTGGTGTAATTGCAGCCGGTGGACACCTGCTTGTAGTTATGGCTATGAACCGAGCCCCGGCATCGGCGCTTGCGCCGTTTGGTTATATTGAAATTGTCGCAGCTACAGCGTTGGGCTGGCTGTTTTTTAACGATTGGCCA
This sequence comes from uncultured Granulosicoccaceae bacterium, assembly GCA_937981955.1. Lineage (GTDB taxonomy): Bacteria > Pseudomonadota > Gammaproteobacteria > Granulosicoccales > Granulosicoccaceae > Granulosicoccus. Next base: position 20,961 of record CALJNA010000028.1, on the reverse strand, counting down.
GACAAATGGACCTGGATTGGGATAGCGATTATTGTCGCCAGCGGTGCCTACGTTTATTATCGCGAACAAAAGCTGAACCCACACACACCCGCTTAGGCGAATTCAACTTTGCATCACATTGCATGAGCCTGGTGTAGGAACGCTTAGTAGGCGTTGTGCACAACGTCTCCACCACTCAAATATCGAGTAAGTACAAGCAATGTGTGTTCGTCAACTTTGCCGCTCACAGCCACTGAATTGTTACGTTGAAATAGCTTCAAAGATTCAACAGAATCTTCATCCAAATTTTCACTACTGATATTGACATCATAATTCAGTGAAGCAAGCACTGAATTAACTCGTTTTCTAGCTTGTTTCGTTAATAAATTCAAACTCTTGTTGTCTAATACACCCGTAGGCTCGAGCTGATGATTTGCCTGAAAGCTCAACACAGAACTGTACAACGAATTTTTATCGTCGGTTATATTGTGCCCGAGCACCTCTAAATACTGCTTAGCCAAATTGTTGGGCATCTCCCTTTTGCTCTGAATTGAAACGTCCATTGCCTGAACTTTCGCAGATGAGGTGTAAGCAGCTTCTCTAACGATTATCTCAGCACCATTGATCAAATTTTCATCTGCATTATTAATTGCATTGGATTTTGCTACTTCAGTTGCGGCACTATTGCCATTTATTTCGTGCTTATTGTTGATGGCCTTAGATAGTTTTTTCGTAGGAGTTGTTGTGTTATTACCTTGAACCATTGGTTCACTTACACCTCGTAGCGCAACAGAGTCAGTGAATCCATTATTAGTGTCTAGAGAGGCCAGGTTTTCGCTGGCCTTCGGGTAATAGGTGGGCGCTAACAATATCGCCCTGGACAACTCCTGTCGAGCCATATCACGGTCACCTTGCAACATTCCTAAATAACCGAGGTTGTTAGAAACAACATGATCATCTACTACCCTGCGGAACGCATATCGAGCGTTTTCGTACTGTTTACTCCTGACATACACTAATCCCAGGTTTGCCCAGGCTTTTTCATATTTTGGATTTATTTGAGTTGCCTTACGAAAATGCTTTTCAGCTTGATTATAATTGCCTTCCAGATAATGAGAATAACCCAGATTATTTTCGATCTGAGCTTTGTCGTGACCGCTAAGCAAAGCCTGCCTAAAATGTAACTGAGCTTGTGTATGTATCGATTGCATATCTTTAACGATACCCATCGCATTTTGAGATCGCCAGCGACTATTATCCAACTCTATCGCTTTTTCAAGATTTTGCTCAGCGAGTTCAATATTCTCCTCTTTCAAAGCGATTAGACCAAGCATCTCATAGGCACCAATGTGCACCAGATCTTTGTCTATGACGGTTCTGAGTAGCCCTCTCGCAACATCAAACGAATTTTTTTCATAATGTACGATCGCTAGCTTGTATAAAAGCTCAATATTACTGGGCTCTTCCTTAATTGCTAACGCATACTGCACCTGAGCTTCACTATAAGCACCATTTGATAACGCTTCATCACCTTTAGCGATTAGGCTAATAAGTGCTTGCTCGGATAACGGTTCAGAGGTTCTTGTATTTGCGGTGCTTGGATTGCTTTGGTTTGATACGCATGAAACCAGAAATATAATACAGAACAATGCAACTAAAACAACTGACAGGCACTGCCGGATTATCATGGTTAATTTCCAAAGGCTTTAATAATAGATACCGCAGCAGGCCCCACAGCTACTATAAAGAAGGCGGGAAACATACACAGAACGAGTGGAAATAGTAGTTTAGTTCCAACTTTCTGCGCAGCTTCTTCGGCACGCTGCATGCGCTTATCACGAAATTCGTCTGCATAAACTCTTAATGTTTCAGCAATTCCAGTACCAAATCGAACACTTTGGCATAACATTGCTACAAAGCCCGAAATATCGTCTATTTCCGTACGCTGTGATAGACCCTTTAACGCGTCTATTCTATCTATCCCGGCAAGCATTTCAGAATTGACTTTTTTGAGTTCCCAGGCCAACTCTGGGTGCGCTAAATGAATTTCTTTACTAACTCGCTGAATTGCTGAATTCAATCCAAGTCCGGCCTCGGAGCAAGCAACCAACAGGTCAAGCATATCGGGAAATCCGTTGATAATTCGCATCTTTCTTTTTCGAATTTTCTTATCAAGAATGTAGCTGGGTATGATCATGCCAACAGCAAATCCAAGGCAAACTGAAAATAATATTTCAGTAGCATTCATATCGATTCGTTGACTACTAATAAGTAAAGCCGCCATGCCGAATATTAAGGAGAAAGTAATTTTTGCCAGATAGAAGTAAACTAAATCGCTATCGCGTCTAAGCCCTGCAGTTGCTAATCGTTTCCGAGTTCGGTAAATTTCTTTCTCTGATTTAGGTAATAAAAAACGCTGCAAAGATAAAACACTATTATCCAATATATCTGTAGATCGTTTTCGACTCGTCGCATCGCCGACCAAAGATAGATCACGCATTTGTTTTCGAACCGGATTCATTATGCTTTTAATAATATTAAAAGCAACGATAATAAAACAAGTGATACTCAACCCTACAATTACTGCAAACAATAATTTTGAGTTGATGAAAAAGGCGATCATCCCCGCTATACTTTGGCTAAATTGATCTAACATGTAGTTACGCTCAACACAGCATTAAACCTTAATATTAATAATATACTTTATCCATAAGGCACCAACGACTAGTAAGCCCAACCCGATTGCAATAACTTTTCGCCCCATCTCGTCTGCTACTAATATCGGCAAATAATCTGGTGAAACAATCATTAGCATACCAGCCAGTGCAAAAGGAATCATGGTTAGAACCCATGCAGACATTCGTCCTTCCGCCGAAAGACTTTTCAGTTTTCTTTGCAATCGAAAACGCCCACGAATAACATCCGATACTTTCTCTAGAATCTCCGCCAACGCACCACCACTTTCTTGCTGAATTAATACAGCGGTTACCAAGGTCTGAAGACTTACACTGGGGACTCTATCCAGCAGCGCATGAAATGCGGCTTTAGAGGGTTGCCCATAATTCATATCAGAGAAAACACGACCAAATTCCTCTGCTATTGGGTTATCCATTTCCTCACCGACAAAATTCAGTGTTTCGTTAAATGGATGCCCAACTTTTAGCGCTCTGGACATGATATCCAGTGCTTCTGGCAGCTGCTTTTCAAACAGATCCAATCGTCGCTGGGCCAAAACGCACAAACGATAGTAAGGAAAAAGTGACCCAGCCGCGCCAGCAATGAACGAAAATACCCACGACTGTGATAGCGCAAGCACACACAAGAACAAAATTCCCGCACAGCTTATTGACATAAGCACAATTTTTTTAACCGTAGTCTTCAGCCCGGCGTGCCTAATTTTCTGATCAATTCTTCGGAATAACGAAAGGCTCAGATAAGAACCATCACTATTGTTTGATTCAGCATAGCCGTCCCTGATCAATGATTGATCATCGTCAGTGGGTGTCAAAGTGGTACGCATACGTCTGCGCATTTTTCTACCGGCACGAGCGCGAGTACTCATGGTCGGTATAAACAGCGCAGATGTCAAAAGCAGAACGAATCCAAAAACCAATACTGCAAATAGCAAAGCGTGTAAATTCGACACTACGAAGCTAACCTGGAAGCAGTTTTAGGATTAAACAAACTTGTAGAAATATCAGATCCACGAGTTTTAAGTTTGTCGTGAAAATTTGGAACTACACCAGTCGCAGTAAAGTGACCTAATACATTACCTTGGTCATCTAAACCTGTACGGACAAAAGTGAATATCTCACTCATGGTGATCACGTCACCTTCCATACCTTGCACTTCTGTGATACTGGTAACGCGCCTTTTTCCATCCTCCATACGTTCAAGCTGTAATATCACATCAACAGCCGAAGCAATTTGAGATCGCATCGCGCTCATAGGCATTTTCAACCCCGCCATACTAACCATATTCTCTAACCGACTAATTGCATCGCGCGGTGTATTGGCATGCAGAGTCGCCAACGAACCATCATGCCCGGTGTTCATGGCTTGGAGCATATCAAGTGCCTCACTACCACGAACTTCTCCAATAATGACTCTGTCAGGGCGCATCCGAAGTGAATTCTTAACCAATTCCCGCTGCGATATTTCGCCTTTTCCCTCGATATTTTGCGGCCTTGTTTCAAGCCTAACAACATGAGGTTGTTGCAATTGAAGTTCAGCTGAATCTTCTATGGTAATTATCCGTTCAGTACTTCCTATATAGCTCGACAGAATGTTAAGTATGGTGGTTTTACCTGTACCGGTGCCTCCAGATACCACTATATTGAGTTGGGCTTTCACTATCTCCGCCAGCACTTCCGCCATGGCGTCATTTATACTGCCTATATTGATTAAATCTTCGGTGGATAATTTGTCTCTTATAAACCGTCTAATAGACATTGCAGGCCCATCAAGTGCCAATGGAGGAATAATCGCATTAACACGACTGCCATCCGCCAGCCGGGCATCTACCATCGGCGAAGACTCATCAACTCGACGTCCAACATTGGAGACAATACGATCGATAATGGTAAGCAAATGTTGATTATCCCTAAACTGAATAGGTGTTTTCTCTAGCTTCCCACCTCTTTCAACATAGACAGAATCAAAACTATTGACCAATATGTCTGAAACTGACGGATCTTCCAGCAATGGCTCTAATGGACCGTGGCCTAATATTTCGTTTTCTACCCCTTTAACCACCCGCTGACGCGTGCTTGCAGACAAGGGTGCATTTGCGTCGTCTAATAACTTGGTTGCCGCCTCCCTGATTTGCACTCGTGCTTTATCAGTTGGCATCGTAATAACACGTGATAGATCGAGCACTTTCAGTAGCGACTCGTGGGTGCGTTTTATCCAGTCATTATCACTACTGTCACCCAGTTCAGCCAACCGATTGTTACTTATTTCCGAAATTTTAACTCCGGCCGCTGAGGCACCTGCCTTATCGTTACTATTGGCGAAGCGTAAATTGGTTTTAATCTTATTTGAACTCAAGAAAAACTCCTACGCAGCTTTATCAGGGCTTGAATTAATCGAGAATAAGGACTTTTTTGAGGTAGCTTCTGTCGGCCATATTTGATTACTTACCGCCAATAGTGACTTGGAAATATGCGCAGATCTCCAACGATCTATCAGCGCAACTGTGTTGTCTGATGCATAGTTCACGCGTTTATAATCGTTAGGTATCACCAGTATTTCATATCCCTGAAATGCCGCGGCAAAGTCTTGCATCCGGATGATATTTCGCTTCTCATGACGATTTATTATTATAGAAATGGTATCTGACGCTATCCCCTGATCAAGCAATAGACGTATGTATTGGTTGGCCGTGCGCATATCCGATAATGTCTGCTGTACTATTACAACAATTCTCTTTGCACGTTCCAATGCATAGAAGGTCAACGGATCAATTGATCGTGGCAGATCAACGAGTACATGACTGTATTTCTCTTCCAGCAATGCGAATAGATCGGTGACTTGCTCAGTGCTTAAATCCCAAGGTGATATGACTTGGTCAGAGTATGTCGCTAGTACGTTCGGATTCTTTCCTCTATTGTTAATACAAGCGTCTAGTATCGTACTATCGATAGGCTCACCATTAATTAGCGCATTTGCCAAACGCGTACTAGGTTTTTCATTATAAAAAATGGGTAAATTTCCATATTGGACATCTAGATCCATAGCCAACACATTAGTGCCTTCGCGTTGCGCTAATATGTGCGCGAAGTTAACAACTAATGTGCTTGTACCTGAGCCGCCCTTGGGGGTAACGAATAAGGTTAAATCACTAGTAGAGTTTGTCGCCGAGTTCATCGCCTTAGCGCTACTTTCAATTGCGGCAAACAAACTGCTTTTTTCTTCAGACTCCCCAACATAATCAGCAGCCCCGGCCCGCAGAGCAGATTTGATAACTTCAGGCCTATCATCGGGACCAACGATAACGGTGGCTGGACGATTACCTGCTTTATTGTTTTCAGCCAATACGTCAAGCATATTTTCCCATGATTCAGACAAAGCAAGAACCATCACATCGGCTGCTAAAACTTCTGATATCAACGGGTAATAGTCTTCTTCATTTAAAAGTGTGCGAGTTACCTTGAGGCTTACATTCTCTTGTAATGTATTTTCCAGCCTGTTTAAAGCTGAGCTGGAATGGCTTACTAAAATGACTCGTAAATCTTTATTCATGTTTTTTCTCGAACAGTGCTCATTTTGCCTCAAGCAAAACACACTCTTGATTCACTGGATGGGTCATAGCCAAGGCTCTCAACAGATAAAGTCGTTGAGAACGTTGGCGCTAGAATATTCCGCGTAATACTCTCATTGAGGAACAATGGTATTAGCAACTCATGCGTGTAATTAGCAATGCTGACGTTTACATAAACTATGTTCTCGTAGTCATTGCTTGCAGCACCAGCCTCATCCAGATAGCTCACTAATATATTGTCGGTCCCTACACCTGGTATTATCGATGACGCGCCACCATTGCTTCCTCCAAACACAGCGATCTGAGCAATCATTTCATCATGAACAGGGCAAACAGCCGCAACTCGTGCGCCACGCTGTGTCACCAGCGTAAGCGCTGACCAAGTGTATAAAATGCGTCCTGTCTCGATTACAGCAAACAGAATAAACATAAAAATTCCAATCGAATAAGCGAATTCAACGATGTAAGCACCACTCTGTCGGCCTTTATTCGTTATTGCGTTCATTGAGCTCTCATACTACTGAGTGCAGTAAGGGTAAAATCGAGATATGCACTTTGTGGTGAAAAGCCGTTACCTCCGATTGATGCAAAGAGAGGGACGTAGTCGTAGCTGGCAGATACCTGAACGTAGTATCTTTGCGTGCCACCAGAACCCAATGTACTTATATCAACTGATACATCATCGGTTGATAACCCTGTTAGTAGTGCAGTACCGCCCTGAGGTTTGCCTGAAACAATTAATTGCTTGGCAGTTTGTAAATCATCGTTTGAAAGGCCTGTAAGCGCACTGCCTCTAAGTAGATTAGCTGCAATAGCACGCGATCCATCTCGAACCACTTTCGTTAGAGTATTGTACTGGTACATTACCCGAGTCACTTCTACAGTCAGCAACATGATCATCAACATAGCAGGTATCGCAATAGCCAATTCAACCATTGCGATTCCACGCTGATTACCAGCTTTGGCTGATTGCCTTTTCATCGGGATATTCATGAAGCCAGATTATCTGGGTCGTTGTACAGGATTATTTTATAAGTCGAATAACCCTGACCGGTTTTGACTGGATCTTCACCCGGAGTTCCACCAACCTCACATCCTTCTATAAGATGTCCAATAACCCAATTATTTTGTCCTGTTCCCTGGGTTGGTTGCGTAAGAAAGTAGCAGCCAAAGCCTAATATCGGAATACTGGTCGTGCCACTACCTGCCACGCTACAGTTACCGATAGGGACAGCTAAAATTCTTCGTTGAGGGCTGCCGTTCGGCTGATCAAATTGCTCATTAAAATAGGCGTCTTCATACTGGCTGTAAGTAAGCGGATATTGAGATACAAGATCAGCTGGGTGATCAGTGGCATTCGTCGGGCCATTATAGATACCAAAACGTGTATTAATTCCTTGCGCAGTAGGACCAACAGAATTACCTGGCTTGGTAGTCATGCTTCCCGAACTGGATACGCAACTAGATACGTCTGTCGCTAACGACAAGCGCACACAATTTGCACCACTACCACAACTTAACTGCGAGAGTTGGAAATTCCCAGGGCCTATACTATCTATTGGTGGTTGGCATTGCGGCGGAATATCGCTGTTTCCGTTTCCGTTTCCGTTTCCGTTTCCGTTTCCATTTCCATTTCCATTTCCATTTCCGTTTCCGTTTCCGTTTGCGCGATACCCTATCCTACTGCTGTCATCGGCACCAAAATTATTTCTACTCGACTTTAGGCATTGCACATTTACTTCGTCACCAAAATTCATTCCAAGGTAAGTACCGTCAGAACTGTCCGTGTCACTAGGGTCGCCACACACAATCATAGGTGCAATATCGCAGACCTTACCCGAGCCCAATGGAATTGGGCCAGCCACGGCTGTCGCGCCTAGTAATGTGGATTCTTCAACCCCAGGCAAAACCTGAGCAAACCAGAATTGTTGCCTATAGTCGGCAACAGATACTCGAACAAACCGAGCGTCTATATCAGCGGATTCGAACGGATTAAGTGTTTTTGCATATTCGAAATCGAGCGTTACCGCTGCTTCATCTAATTCACCAACAAGGTGCAGTTCAAACGCTTCTGTCCCGTGTTGAGTAGCAAGAGCTGTATTACCTCCCGATCGGTTGAGCGTTTTTGCAGCGCTTATGGCGGCTGAATCCAAAGCATTTTGCAATCGGGTGCCGTTAAGAAACATATGACTACTATCAATGGCAAGGCCCGCTATTCCAAGTAAAACCAACATTCCGAAGGCAATTATTGGCAGCATTGCACCTTTCTGATGATATGGTGTTAACGCTGTTTTAATTTTAGGTAGTGGCTCCATGGACATCTTTCCGCCAGTTAATCCACGCCAAAGGAGTCTAAAGAGTCTTTTTGGTTAGTTCTTTTTTGCGCTGCCCGATATTGCTCCAAACTGTTCAGCGCAGAATCACCATCGAGCTCAGTCGGCTTATAATCTGAGCTGGTTTCTTCTTCAGATTGCGCTTGTTTTTGTTGCTCAATCATGTGTCGGACCGAATTTCCGAAATCGTCCTCGACCCTGACAGGATCTGACCAGGAACAGGAAGACAAGCTCCCCATAACGAGCAGAATGACAAAAATCCGTATTTTGTGTTCTATATTTTCGTTCATCATGTATCCTTACAAATCGTGCCCAAAACTCAAGCCATCAACACCGCCAGCTAAAGGTGTCAATGTTGGAGATGTTTTCTGATCCACGGCTGCTCGTGATTCCATTCGCCCTAATAAGTAAAACTCAAGGTCACTTGGCGGTACGAAACTATCAGTGGGCAACTTGATTTGATCACTGGCAATCGGCTGAGCAAGGTGTGCGGTTACAAATATAACTAGCTCGGTTTGGCCTGATATAAATTCCTGACTTCGAAATAATTGCCCGAGTATGGGGATGTCGGCGATACCCGGCAGTGTAGTTATAACTTCCCGAACGTTGTCTTGAATTAGTCCTGCTATACCTATTGTTTGGCCATCCGCCAACTCGACTGTGCTGGAAACGCCACGCTTGGTTAAGGTAGGAATAGAGAATACAGAGCTGGCGCCTGTTGAGGCTATACTAACTTGCCGACCTTCTGACAAATCACTAACAATGATGTCTAGATCGAGGCTGATTCGATCCGAGTCAAGTATTGTAGGAATAAACTTTACTTTCACACCGTAGTCTTTAAACACGATACTTGTACGTCCGTCCTGAGGCACAGGCACCGGAAATTCGCCACCTGAAATGAACTCAGCCGGCCGTCCTGTCAGGGTAGTCAGATTAGGTTCTGCCAACACTTTTGCAAGTCCTTTTGATCGAGACAATTCCAGCGCAGCATGAAAGAAAGTATCGCCAACTAAGTCTTGGAAGAACAGTCCCTTATCACTAATATTGGGGGTATTGGGCTGGAACTTGCTTACAACCGGCCCGATTATCGGGACAGATCCGTCTGGAATACCACCAGCTAAAAAAGGCACCTCTTCGTTGTTCACGAGTACGTTTGGCCAGGAACTACCACCATTTGTAACACCAGCACCCGAAGCAAAATTAAGCAAATTTAAATCGGTATCCAATGTACGTAAAAACGTTCGGGACATTTCAGCCACTTTTACTTCAAGCATGATTTGCTGAGATCCAACCACTTTGAGTAAATTAACGACTTCCGCATTGCCACAGCTCAACGCGCCGTCTCCACTGTCCACGTTGTCATTTGGCTGAGCGTTGCAACCAGGTAAATATCCTTGCGCAACTTTGATCGCTGCCCCAACATTTGTAGCGGAACTTACCTCACCCGATAATATAAGTTTCTCCTGAGCAGAAAAAACTTTGATTGCCTCTTCAGGCATCATGTTGTGTAATTTTTTCTTTAACGACGCAAGATCGTGAGTGACTTCAATATTAAGCGATTGAAATATCCGGTCGTTTCTATCCCAGAACACCACGTTTGTAGTGCCTAGAGCTTTCGCAGCAACATGAACCTGATCGTTTCGCAGCACGACTATATCGGCAATGGCGGGATTTCCAAGCGATACTCGCATCGGTTTTTTGTTCAAATCCAAAATACTGGATTTATAAAGAGGTATGACCAAATCCATTTCGTCTGTATTCGCGCTCAATGTAGAATACATAAAACAGCAAATGGCCAGAACTATCATTCTTAGCATGATCACCTTATTAGGTAAGCGACTATAAGTAATGTGATACATCTTCTGCCCTATTGATCGCTTTCCCTAGCGCGTTTTGATCTGTACGAACACCTGTCCCTAGAACTGTTATTGCCGTAAAGTTGTTCTAACAACTTCAGTCCCTCTAATAATCGTAAGACTATTGTCGGGCTTACTCACTTTCTTCACCGATTGAGCAGCCCCGAGAGTGGGCACATTAGTTTCCGGCTTTCCCATGGCTTGCGCTCTTAGCAATGTATTTGTCGCGTCCAACGGCGTGCTCTGGTCATCTGGGTTTCTTAGCACCAGCTGAATGTTTCCTTCTTCAGTCGCACTTGCCAACAGGGCCGCCTGTTCTAAATGCGCTTCGAGTGTCACTGCACGCACAACAATGGGCTCATCCTTTGCGCTGCTGGCTTTTTGGTCAACAGCCAAGACTTTGATGTTTTGCAGTAACGTTGTCGTTATGGCTCTTCTGTCTTCCATGCGAGTGGCTAATACATCCACTCGATTGCCAGGCAGTAGAAAACCGGCTACACCAGCTACATCATTTACCCGTACAGTAATAGCGCGCATCGAGGGCTTTACAATCGATGAAAGGCGGCTCCCCGGCAACTTGTCGGATACTCGGGCACTCATAAGCAGCTCATCAGGTAATATCTCCTGATTAACTATCTTCCCAATCAAGTCTTCAGTAGCAAGGATTGCGCCTTTCGGCGCGTGTTCGATCGGCCATTCCACCGTTTTTAAGTGGGATTTGTCGATCGTTTTGCCATAGGGGATTTCGCGTGCAGCAACGTATACAAGCACCGTATCGGCATCGATAGTCGCTTCGGTAGGCGATAGTTGCTGGATCCAGCCATATGCCATCATGGCGGCACCTGTGCCGAGCATAAGCGCTAACAGGAACATAACACCCGCCTTTACATTCAGCATATGTGTCCTCAAACCAGATTCTTACCTATCCAACCGTCTATAGCGGCCGCAACCACCCTATGTTGAACAATTTTGCGAGTTCTTGTTTTTATTAGCTAAAATGGAGAAACGGGGCTAGAACAACTCCCACAGCAATGGCGGGCGCATAAGGATAACGATGATCTTTAATGGACAGTTCTTTTACCAGAAAAATCCAACACAGAGCGAAAATGCCACCCAACAACAAAGTACAGAGTCCTGCCATTACCGTCGCTTGAACACCCAAAAAACTACCGCACATAGCCAATAGCTTCACATCGCCAGCTCCCATTTTCCCGACAAAATAGCCGGGTAGAAGCATCAATAATCCCAAGATTGTTCCAAAAACAGATTGATATAGCGTGATATCACCGTTCAGATTGAAATAAGAAAGAAAGAAACCAGCCAGAGTACCGATGCAAACCAGTGCATTTGGAATTCGTCGGGTTTTAAGATCAGTGATGATAGAGATAGTCAACAAGGCTATTAGAACGCTAACCGCAAACATGTCGACTTTTAGAGAAGTTTCTTACTGAAACTTGGCTGCAGTTGTTGCAGCCAAGCCCTGATTACGTGGATTAACCACCGCCGATCGATGTTGTGATCGCACCTATTTTGGTACCAACTGCAGTACCAAGATTAGTAAATGCTAATAATACGGCTGATGCTACTACCGCGCCTGCAACAGCATATTCAACGGTTGTTAAGCCTTCTTCTTTGGTAATGAACAGTTTAATTTTTTGTTTTACATTTTTCATTAAAGTACTTCCTCAGTCGAAAATGGCTGAGCCGTGTTTCGGCTCATACGTTTAATTGTTAATCTATTGCGTCATCCCTGCGAGGCATAGTCTGTCGCCATAGAGTTAATATCGTCCACCAACTAACCCGTTTTTAACTGCAACTATTCAATTTACAATTTTTGCGACGTACGCCTATTAATTTTTTGTAAACCGAACGGCCCAATTACGATCAACCATATCTGGCTTACGCATCTCACTATCCTGGCAATCATCCTCACCACTGTTGCGAAATAGGCAATAACCAAGTATTAACGTGTTGTTTTCAATCGTGAACGCTCTGAACTCTGTTTTACCTTGCTCAACTTTAAACTCGGGCCTGTCTAATCCTTGACTATCATCGAATTTGATTAATTCATTCGTTACAGCCGTTAGTGTGACAGCTATTAACTCATCTCCAAAAAGAGTGATAAAAGAGTCTCCGTATTGTAGGTCGAATGTGGTTTTACGTACTGCATAGCTATCTCCTTCGCAGCCCACATCGGCCCAGTTCTCGTCTGTAATAATTAAACTATTAGCACTAAATTCGTAGGTAGACTCCAATCGACCTGTACAGCTTGCATGCCAGCTACCTAACAAATCGTCTGCGCTAAGAGATGGAAGACTACTGGGTATCAGTCTCTTGAAATAGATACTCGGATGAGTGTCAGGTCTTGTGTGTTTATAGTTCTCAACCAGTTTGTTGAATGCTAATTCTCCATTAACAAAACCAATATTTACGTAACTATTTGACCCAACACTAAGGCCTACGTCTGTACCATACACTCCACGTTGAGTGATGCTGGTATCCAGCTCCCATACATCAGTTCCATCTAGCAGCGTTCTGTATTCACCTAATGTCCAGCTTCGAATGGGCAATGGATACCATTTGCTTGAAGGGCTACCCGTACAATCATCAGTATTATACGAATACTCCGTTTCCATTAATTCCTTTTCTTCAAACACGAAAACTGCTCTGGAACTCGCTGTCTGTGTAAGTAAATCATCCACCTGACGGCAGTCAGATGCCATCCAAACACCACGTAAAGCCGAGCGAAAGTGTAGCGGCTCGCTTTCGATAAACTCGGGTGATGTAGGATCAATATTGAAATGGCTGTTCTGAAAATTTTCATTGCCACCACCAATTACACTACCAGTAGCTTCACCGCCACTACCATTCACCTGCCCTGGGCCAGACAACGTCTCTTCGCCAACGCCTGATTCAGTAGCAGCCTGAGCTGCTCCCGGGCCTGAGCTATCAGATGAGCGAGAGCTACTATCGGAACTGGAACCACAGCCGCAGAGTACGAGCAGCATTGTTGACATTATTAAAACAGGAATAGCAGGCGACATATTTTCTACCGGGACCCATTATTCAGAATGACCATGAACCCAGCTATCGCACAGCGTACTATCCATCTTCAGTACAGTGTCAGGGTTTTGAGATAAGGCGCACATCTCCAGCTCTGTCACTCTGGCAGATTTCATTTAGCTTTTGTGGCCGTTTTTTATCCAAGTAAACTCCCTTGTTCCAAGAAAGTACTGGCGTTAGCGTGTGTATTCGACGTGATGATTCGCTATGCTACTGAGTGAGTCATCAATACCTGCCAATTATGAGCCGAGAAGAGCATTTCAGTGTGGTGACAAGGTTCCCAAAGCAGTCATTACAGAGTCTACGAGGAACACTCGTTATTCGCAGGAATTGCGGCCAGAAATGAGTTGATTCAAATAGGCCAATGCAGCTGAAATTGAACCGTGGCAAAAACACGTTCGTACATCAGCAGGGTTTGAACTGATTTTCCATCTCTCGTCGTATTGTAACCGCTGCCAGGCTCGCATCGATATCAACATCGTTCCAACTGATCGGCTGATGCGCCTTAATGTCTTTGTTCAACTTCACATTGTGAGCCAAACCTATTGGCAAACCAGCAATGGAAAGCGATTGGCTTGCCGGCATTAATTTTCCCCACACGGTGTAACCGCCCTCTCCGTCTAGCATTTCTCCATTTTTAAGATTTCGTTTGGCGCATGCAACAACGTCAGCCTGAAAATGTTCAGTTGACCCAGTCGGACTGGACAGCAAGGCTGCCGAAAAAATGGACATGTTTAATTCGAGTCCGATCAGATGAAACGGTTTGTACATGGCCGAGTAGCGACCGGTAGAATCAGTGTTCATTCCGTATTGAACAAAGCATGCAGCGGCGTAGTCGTTGGGTGCTTCAATGACAACATACACACCCCAGCGTAAATCGCGGAACACAGGCCTTCCATCACGTTCAATGGATGACACCACTTCAACCTGCCCTTTCTCGGCGAGCTGTCCACCGTCTGCAACAGGTCGCAAGGTATGCGCAAGATCGTCCATGCCAGCTGCTGGAAACTGCAAACCATCAGCCGGGGCAGACAAGCCGGTAGCGTTAGCAATTGCAGCCATTTCAAGGGCGGACTTAGTGCCGTCGAGGAAGCTGTTAAACATCTGGCTGTTCATACCCGCATCAGCTGCCTGAGCTGCGGTTAATCCATAGTGGTCCCACACAGTATCAGGTGTTGAGCTGTGGTATTCGGGTAAATACTTTGTACCTTTACCTGCGGCAACAACATTAAAACCGCAGGAACGCGCCCATTCAACCAGTTCGCAAGTGAGCGCCGGTTGATCGCCATATGCCATTGAATAAACAACGCCTGCAGCCTTTGCCTGCCGTGACAGTAACGCACCGGCCAGCACATCAGCTTCCACGTTAACCATGACGATGTGCAACCCGTTTTCAATCGCAGCTTGCGCATGTGTTACACCAACCAGCGGATTACCTGTCGCTTCAACAACAACATCGACCTCGCCTTTTCGCATCATATCTAGCGCATCATCACCAAATCGTGTTTTTGAAATGAGCTCGGGCGGCCAACCGACATTTGCACAGGTTTGTTGCGCACTCGCCGGATCAAGATCGCTGATGTGAGTAACGTGCAGTCCGGGAGTGGTGGGCACTTGAGATAAAAACATACTGCCGAATTTTCCGGCGCCGATCAGTCCAACGCGAACAGGCTTGTCGGCATCTGCTCTGGCTTGTAAGTCTTTATAAAAATACACTGGCGTCAACTCATATTAAGAACACAGCACAAATACGTTAGCTAACAGTATCTGCAACGGCACGCTCTTTCTCGCTGTGCATTTTTTCAAGACAATCATCTGGGAAAGGTTTTATCGGTGTAAAGTCACGATGAGCAATCCATTCTTCACGGTTGAATGCACGAATATGATTATCTACATGACACAGGGATAAGTACACGATTGTTCGATCAAACGGCGAAATATTTGCCGGACTGGCATGCACCAACAAGGATGAAAACAACAGCACACTTCCCGACGGACCAGTCGGTGCAACACAACCACCCTGCTCGGCAAGCTTACTGACTGTGTCACGATCGAGTGTCCATAATGGGTAGGATGTAGTTTCCAGATCGTGTCCGGCAGCGACAACACCTTGCTTATGGCTACCCGGTATAAATAACAACGGACCGTTGGCAGCAGTGACATCATCAATGAACACCGCGATATTCATGGCTCGGGGTTCTGGCATTTCATCATCACGCTTCCAGGTACCGTAGTCCTGATGCCATTGCCATACATCGCCATCGAAAGCCGCTTTGGCATTCACTTTAAACTGATGCATATACACCGGACCATCGAGTAACTGCTGAACCGGTTCGATCAATCGGGGATGGGCACCCAGCCTTTTGAAACCTTCGTTGTATGTGTGTGCGGCAAACGCTGTTCGAGCAACGCCGGAAGATTCGCGCCAGACTTCTTTTCGATCAGAAGCATAGACGTTTCGTGCTTCGGTTTTAAGTACAGCTGCCTCAGCTTCACTAAACAAACCCGGAAAAAACAGATAACCGGTTTCATCAAACTCGTTGAGCTGCTCGTTTGTCAGTTTCATAACAAATCCTGCTGTTGGCAATCAGTTGAACCAAACGTCTTGATACTTCAGAACATACGTGGGCGCTGCGCGGGTGTCAAACCTGAGACATTTTTACCTACATTTCCGCACCGGTATTACGCTCAAGCAGCGATTTGACCGCTTCTCGCGGGTCAACCCCTTCAAGCAGTACCTTATACACCTGCTCAATAATCGGTAATTCGACGCCCAGACGTTGTGATTGTTCGTACACTGCACGTGATGCCTGGACCCCTTCAACCACCTGTTGAATTTCTTCCTCGGCTTCGGCAACGGTTTTGCCGGCAGCCAGAGCCAGGCCCATACGCCGGTTGCGCGATTGATTATCGGTGCAAGTCAGAACAAGGTCGCCCATGCCTGCCAGCCCCATAAATGTCTGCGGCTTTGCACCCATTGCTACACCAAATTTCTGCATTTCTCTTAAGCCACGATTAATAAGAGCCACCCGCGCATTTGCACCAAAGCCCAGGCCATCTGACAATCCAGCACCGATGGCCAACACATTTTTAACAGCACCTCCGACTTCTACCCCGACAATATCTTCTGATGTGTAGGCCAGAAAAGACGAGCTCGATAAAAAGCCTGCAAGTCGATTGGCGAACTCAGGCTGTGATGCGGCGACTGTTATTGCGGTTGGTAAATCCTGCCCAACTTCAGTTGCAAAGGTAGGACCCGACAAGACAGCATATTGCCTGCAATCCGGCAATACTTCTCGTACAACCTGGTGCGGTAGCATGCCAGTCGATAATTCCAGACCTTTGGTTGCCCAGGCTATCGACAACGGCATCCCTTTTAAGCGTTCCAAAATGCTGCGAAACGAATGGCTGGGTACCGAAACCAGAATAGTGTTAGCACCCTCCAGCGCTTTGTCCCAGGCAGGTTCTGCATTAAGTGTTTCCGGAAAAGCGGCATCTGGCAGGTAGCGCTTGTTTTCACGCGTTTCCACCATTGATTCCAGCAAGCTCTGGTCTCTGCCCCACAAAGTGACCTTGGTACCTGAACGAGCCATTTGTATGGCAAGTGCAGTACCCCATGAACCTGAGCCAAGCACTGTAATGCGGTTATCTTGCATGGAACTTCCTATTCAACATTTTGCTTTAACTTAAAATAGTAGCTTATCAAGCTAAACCGAACGCTGCTGCCCATTGTCGCTCGGGCCTAACTTCAGGAAAAACGGCGCTGCCTTGTTAACCCAGTTTTCGGGCAAAGGTGCATCGTCTGCCGATGAACCAAAACACGATTGCAACATGTCGGTATTAATAATGCCCGGGTTCACAGGTACCGCCGCAAGACCTGGCGGAAGATCTTGCGCCAACGCTTGCGTCATTCCTTCAATGGCATATTTGCTGGCACAGTACGATGCAACATCTGCAGAAACCGAGCGCCCCCATCCACTGCTGATATTGGCAATAACACCACTACCTCGCTCTATCATTGGCGGCAATACATGACGGATAACGGAGAAAACAGCGGTGATGTTAATAGCTACCAGCTGCTCAAAGTCTTTAAACGGCACTTCCCACAGTGGCGCGTTTTCATTGATTATGGCGGCATTGTTAATCACCAGATCAGGAACACCCCACTTATCGTTCAGCGTGGTTATCCATTCACCAACAGCCGCATCGGACGTTAAATCCAGACTGGTGAAGTGATGCTCGGCACCCAATGACTTTCGAAGCTCACTTATTGGCTTTTTACTTCGGGCACAGCCTGCCACTTCATGACCCTGCTCAGCGTAGGCCTCACAAAGTGCACGTCCCAGACCACGGCTCACACCGGTAATGAGAATTTTCATAGTCGTCTTCGCTGTCCATTCAATCTGTTTATGGTTTAACTCGTCTGCACATCCGCGCACTTTTTACTGGTTCGAGTTTTTACCGATTTTCATATTGCAGAATACTTTTTCGCAAGCGAAAATTAGTAGATTAGCTTCTCTGTGCTTTAATACTGAGCATCGCTCCTATCAGAATGATCAATGCACCCGTCCAGGTAAGCCAGGAGTAAGATTCCCTGAACACCCACATACCCAGCAGCAGTGCAACACCTGCCGCAATATAGCCAATCTGACTCAGGTAGGTTGGACCACCTACAAATTGCAGGCGCGAGTGCAGCGCAATCATTACACTGGTGACCAACACCGTTATAAGTACGGTTAGGGGGATCGTCTGCAGACCACCTGGCAAACTTATGCCAGGCGATACACCAACGAGTAACAGCAGCATGGCGGCGGCAGCCAGATTCATTCCGATTGCCAGCTCCATTGGCTGGGCTTTTTCAGGCCATGCCATGGTTCGATACACATTACCCGTCGCCAGAGACGCCGGAATACACAGCCCTGCAAGCAACCAACCAATGCTCGCAGGGTTTCCCACTTCACCACGCGTTATCGCAACAATAACGGCACCAATAAAACCAAACGCAATGCCGGCTAAGCCAAGCCGATTTGGCATGCGAACCTGCCATACTGACGACAAAGCCAGCGTAAACAATGGCGATAGCGTAAACAATAACCCGGTAAACCCAGAACCAAGTTCTGGAATGACGCGATAAGTCAGCACGTTTGGCAACACCAATGAAACCGTCGCCGCAACGAAATAGAACACGATGTTGCCGCGATTGATCAGTAACGGCTGTTTCCTGACAAGCCGAAAAAAAATCAGGGCGAGTGACGCACCACACGAAAACAGAAAAGCCCACACTACCGGCGATATTCCGGCCTGAGTACCCAGCTTACCAAGAGGAAAAGTAAGACCGAGCAAGGTACCGGTTGCGATTAATAAAAACGCAGCTGAATTTAGTAATTTCAATGAACTAGTGTCCTGCAGCCATGGATGCACCGGTCTGCACTTGCCATTGTCGCCGGTAATAACCATCAAGTTCAATGAGCTCCTGATGTGTACCCTGCTCTACGACTTTACCGCCGTCGAGTACCACAATGTTGTCAGCTCCAACAATGGTTGAGAGTCTGTGCGCCACTACCAAAACCGTTCTGTTTCTGGAAAGCGTAGCCAGCGATCGTTGTATAGCCGCTTCGGTTTCATTGTCTACCGCACTGGTTGCTTCATCGAGAATCAGTATGGGCGGATCTTTTACTATCGCCCTGGCTAACGACAAGCGCTGCCGTTGGCCACCGGACAACTTGACACCGCGTTCCCCAACCAGCGTTTCCATGCCTTGCGGCAGTTGCCGTATAAACTCCATCGCTTCGGCTGATGTGGCAGCCTGCTCGATATCTTCTGCGCTTGCACCCGGTTTACCGTAGGCAATATTGTCTCGCACCGTTCCCTCAAATAGAAACACATCCTGACTCACCAGGCCTATGGAACCGCGTAATGATGCTAGCGTCAGTGAATTGATGGGCATATTGTCAATACAAATCTGACCCGCTTCAACGGGATAAAAACGCAATAACAGTTTAATCAACGTTGACTTACCGGAACCGGTTGCACCGACTAAAGCAACCGTTTTACCCGACGGTATATCAAGCGTTACGTTTTCGACTCCGGCGTCGGTGTTGTTGTACCGAAAGTGCAATGCATCAAAACGTATTGCGCCCACGGTGGGCTGCGGCAGTATTTCGCGTCCGGTATTTCGGACATCGCTTGGGGTTTCGATTAACCGCAGTATTCGTCGGGTACTAGCCATGGCACGTTCATACAAATCGACTGTTTGAGCAAGCCGTGTTAGTGGCCACAGCAGTCGTTGTGTCAGGAAAACCAGCATTCCATAAGCGCCAACGTTTAGCGTTCCATCCAGTGTTTTAAATCCCCCGATGATAAATGTGGCGAGAAAGCCGGCTAATATAACCATGCGTATTAATGGAACAAATGCGGAGCTAACGCTAATCGCGCGGCGATTGGCAGCAACGTAGCGATCACTGGCTTCACGCAAGCGAGCAGCTTCGCGTTGTTCTGCAGTAAACGATTTGATGGTAGCCATACCACCGAGGTTATTCGCCAGCCTGTTAGCAAGGCTTCCAACCTGCGCTCGCACATCGGCGTACAAAGGCGTTGCCCTGCGCATGAAAAAGAACGCACCCCAGATAACGAAAGGAATCGGCATAATCGCCAGCATGGCAATAGTTGGAGATACATAAAAGAAAACGCCACCCACCAGAATCACCGTGACGAACACCTGCAAAAAATCGTTAGCTCCACCATCGAGAAAGCGTTCAAGCTGATTCACGTCATCATTCAATATGGCGGTGAGCTCTCCGGAACCGCGCGATTCGAAAAAGCTCATGTCCTGTCGCTGAACCTGCTCGTATGCATCCTGGCGTAAATCGGCTTGCAGGTCCTGGGCAAGGTTTCTCCACAGAATCAGATACAGATATTCAAACAGTGATTCACCTATCCAGATAATCAAGGTTAAAAGGCCCAGCGCCAGAATTTGCGACTTTGGTGTTTCAAATCCGAGTGATGCAACGAAACTGGATTCCTGATTCACGACCACATCAATGGCTATGCCAATAAGGATCTCTGGCATAACATCAAAGAACGTGTTCAACGCCGAGCAAGTACTGGCGAGCACAATGCGTCGCCGATAGCCTCTGGCGTATCGCAGCAGGTGCAGTAAAGCGCCAAAACTGGTGGTGGATTCAAGCATATGAATCAAGCGTGTCGAAGTCAGTGACGATGATCAAGAAATATTCGTTTATTCATTATGCCGATGCCCGGTCCGCAGCCCAAACAAAAAAAGGCCCGGTCTGTTGCCAAACCGGGCCTTTTCATAATCACTAATGAGGTTTAAACGCTACTCTGAGCGATCAACAAACTCAATAATTGCCATTGGCGCATTGTCCCCTGGACGCATGCCACACTTCATGATGCGTGTGTAACCGCCGGGTCGGCCTGAAAAACGAGGACCCAGATCGGAGAAGAGTTT
>CALJNA010000027.1 GCA_937981955.1 uncultured Granulosicoccaceae bacterium | reverse complement strand
CATGGATATTTTCATCGATGTGTTTTGTGATCGATTGAAACTATTAAATCTTGCTCCCCGCACGCTGCAACAGCGCGCTGCTAAGCAAACTAACGAGTGGGGCTAGCGTGATACCAGCCCCACTCATCTGGAGCAGTTTTGGAACGATTGGCTCATTTGTCGCTCTAAATAGTGCAACTGCCAAAAAACACGCTCATGAATAAAAAACTCTTCACGACCGGATTAATCGGTACCGTAATCGCAGCGCTCTGTTGCTTCACGCCGATGCTAGTGCTGTTGTTGGGGGCTGTGGGGTTGTCAGCAATGGTCGGTTGGCTAGATTATGTACTATTGCCTGCACTGGGTATTTTTGTGGCCATCACTGTTTACGCTCTCATAGCGAAAAACAAAGAAACAGATGCGACGCGAAGAAGGCAACGATAAACAGTTGCTAGTTCTTCGCTTGCGCTCAACCAATCAGGTCATCCAAACGCTACTAACATGTTGCGTACGCTGAATCTATCTAAAAAATAGTATCAACTTCCCTGTCTGCCAATTAAAAGCCCACACCCGTCGGCTGAAGCATCCCCAACACTTGCTCATGTAAAGCTTTAGTCCCTGCCGCCAAAACAGACGTCGTTTCGAGTCCCACAGGCTTTCCAGCCAAATCTGTGATGATCCCACCGGCTTCGCGAACGCCGACCGTTAAAGCAGCTATGTCGAGAATGTTCACGTCTGATTCGATAATTAAATCTGTTTGGCCGCAACACAATTGATGATAATGACAAAAATCACCGTAGCCGCGAACGCGACGAACCGTTGTGACAATTTGGCCGAACACGTTCCAGGCATCGGGGTTTTTGGCAAGCCTGTCAAGATTGCCTGTGGACAAAAATGCGTCCGACAAACCTTGCGTTTTTCTACAAACGACTTGCTCACCATTAAGCAGTACACCACCACCCTTGCTGGCAATTAATCGTTCACCATAAGCCGGAGCGTTCGATACACCCACGCACAATTCACCTGCATCCTGCAACGCAATCTGTACAGAGTAAAAAGGCATGTTGCGAATAAAACTCTTCGTGCCATCGATTGGATCCACCAGCCACAGCAGCTCAGTGCTGGCACCGGCGACCAAAGGCTCGGCGTCACTCGACAGGTTTGCCGCTTCCGTGTGGCCTGTTTCTTCACCAAAAAAAGCTGCGTTCGGAGAATGTTCAGTCAGCACGGTATGAATCGCTTTTTCGGCAGCCACATCGACTTCCGTTACCGGACTATCGTCACTTTTGTAACTCACAGACCAGTCTTCTGCAGCAAGATGATCTTTTATGGTGTTCTCAGCCGCATCAGACGCCTTTATCGCAACGTTGAGTGCTTGTTCCAGTTCCGCAGGGTTCATAAGGTTCGCAACAGTAGATAAGTTGATAAGTCAGCAAAGATACGCCAGAAACAGTTGATCAGAATTTAAACAAATATTAGCCGCTGCCGATCGACACCATCACCGCTTCATGCCAATTATAAGGCGATACTCAGCATCGCAGTTGTGCGTGCAAGTTGAATCTTCTATTTCACGATTTGTCAACGCTGACCTTTGGCGTCGAAGCCGCTAGACTAGCGCTCCACTTATCGCGTTACACCCATGAATAAGCTTAACCCTCAGCAACGAGCCGCTGTGCTTCACATTGACACACCTGTGCTTGTACTCGCCGGTGCAGGCAGCGGAAAGACCGGGGTTATCACCGAGAAAATCGCTCACCTGATAACCGATAAGCAGTACTCCCCAAGCTCCATTATCGCAGTAACGTTTACCAACAAAGCTGCCACGGAAATGCGCGATCGTTTGCGCAAAAAACTCGACGCGAAAACCGTGCGTGGTTTGTCGATTTCAACGTTTCATCGCCTTGGTCTGAACATGTTGCACAAGGACGGCCAGCACATTGGATTACGTCGCGGCTTCACGATTATGGACCAAAGCGATTCACAATCAGCACTGCGCGAAATCATCAGCGAACAGAACAGTGCGATGGAAGAACGAACAGCGCAGTCGATTATTTCCAATTGGAAAAGCAACTTTGTTACACCCGACAAAGCGCTCAGCGATTCAACTGATGACCAGACCAGAGTAGCCGCCCTGCTCTACAAGGACTATGAGCGCTTGCTGCGCGCCTGCAATTCAGTCGACTTCGACGATTTAATCAGCCTGCCTGTGCAACTGTTACGCGAACACCCCGAAGTACAGGAACGATGGAAAAACAAAACCAGACATCTGTTAGTCGATGAGTACCAGGACACCAACGCTGCTCAATATGAGATTATCCGCTTACTGGTTGACCGTTTTGGTGCTTTAACGGCAGTTGGCGACGATGATCAGTCAATTTATTCGTGGCGCGGTGCGCAACCTGAAAACCTGATGAACCTGCAAACCGATTACCCGAACTTAAAAGTCATCAAGCTGGAGCAAAATTATCGGTCGAGTCAGCGAATCCTTCGCTGTGCGAACGAGGTGATTAGTCACAACCCGCACATCTTTGAAAAGCGGCTTTGGAGTGCATTGGGTATCGGTGATGAATTGCGCATATCCATTTGCAGACACGGAATCGATGAAGCGGAATGGGTTGTCGCTGAAATCATGACGCAACATTTTCAAAAAGGCAGACGCTTTGGTGATTTTGCCATTTTGTATCGTAGTAACTTCCAGTCACGTGTGTTCGAGCAAGCGTTGCGGGAAAAACAGATTTCTTATTCCATCAGTGGCGGCAGTTCGTTTTTCGATCGCGTTGAAATCAAGGATATGCTCGCCTATCTGAAGCTGTTAGTGAACCCGGATGATGACACAGCGTTCCTTCGATGCATCAATACACCGCGACGGGAAATTGGGCCAACTACTTTGTCAAAACTGGGTGAATATGCCCGACAGTCCAACTCCACTTTGTTTAACGCGTGTCATAGCATGGGACTTGCCGAATCGCTCAGTGGCAAGCCGCTGCATCGCTTGCAGCGTTTTGCCAACTGGCTAACCCTGACCGCTGATAACGCGGAGCGCGGTAATGCGAAAGATGTGGTCAATACCCTGTTCCACGATATGGACTATACAGGCTGGCTTGAAAGACAAGCCGATACGCCACAGCAAGCAGAGAAAGCAATCGCTAACGTTGAAGAGTTTCTCGGCTGGCTGGGTCGAATGCTGGTTGATGAAGATGGCAAGGATGTCCCATTAAGCGATGCCGTGTCTCGTATGTGTCTGCATGACATGCTATCGAGACAGGAAGAAGACGCAGGCCACGACCAGGTTCAGCTAATGACGTTTCATGCTGCAAAAGGGTTGGAATTTCCACACGTTTTCATGGTCGGAATGGAAGAAGAAATTCTGCCACACAGCAATAGCGTAGACGATAACGCGCTGGAAGAGGAACGTCGTCTGGCCTATGTTGGAATGACCAGAGCGCAGCATACTTTGACGTTTACCCGGGCGCGCTCGCGTCAGAAGTATGGCGAATTAAGTGCCTGCGAACCGAGCAGGTATCTCGCCGATCTGCCCCCGGAAGATGTCCTGGTGTTAGGTGAAGTGGGCACGGAAGATACTGGTGCGCAGCGAGTGGCCGGTAAACAGGCGTTGCAGGGCTTGATGGACATGCTGGCTGACGATTAATCAGCACTTTACCGAACCGGCGTCTGCCTGGTTTTGCCATTTTGCGCCGCCTTACCATCAACGGCATGAGCCTTGAAAAGAACACAATATTACATATCTTTAGTCATTCCGACCTCGACGGACGAACCCAAGGCACAGCGGTATGAATAGTAGCAACGACGACGAATCCGGCATCGTTATGGATGAGACTGATGAATCAGGTGGCGAGGAAACGCTTGGTTCCGATTTCGAGTCCCGAACCAATCTAATACTGCCGGATCAGAACCTGCCCGACCACCTGTTGTTATTGCCAATATTCGAGCGCCCTTTCTTTCCAGCACAGGTCCAGCCACTGGTCATTGATGAAGACCCCTGGCAGGAAACCTTTGCCAGCCTTGCCAAAATGGACTCGCACCTGCTTGGGCTGTGTTACGCAGGCGATCAGGAAGGCGCTAAAGCCAACCCGGACGATTTTGCCAAAATTGGCTGCGTGGTCAAGCTGCATAATGTCGTTAGCAGCAATGGAAAAATTCAATTTATCGCACAAGGCCTGCAGCGCTTCAAATTGCAAGACTGGATTAGCAGGGAACCGCCGTTTGCCGCTGAAGTAACCTATCCACCAGAGAAAGTGGTTAAGACGCCAGAAATTAAAGCCTATGCAATGGCATTGATTCAGTCGATCAAAGAGCTTATCCCACTTAATCCGCTGTACAACGAAGAGCTGAAGAATTTTCTCAATCACTTCAATCTGAATGAGCCTTCACCATTGGCCGATTTTGCTGCTGCCATTACCACCGCTCCAGGTGCTGACTTGCAATTGATTCTGAATACAGTACCGCTGCAAAAGCGTATGGAAAAAGTGCTGGTGTTATTGCAAAAGGAACTCGAAGTAGCGCGACTGCAAAGCGAAATTCGCTCTGAGGTCGAGCAGAAGATGACGAAACACCAGCGCGAATTTTTCCTGCGCGAAGAACTAAAAATTATTCAGCGCGAACTGGGTATCGCCAAAGACGATCGAACGTCCGATATTGACGACTTCAAACAACGCATGGAGAAGCGTACCCCACCGGAGCACGTGCAAAATCGGTTTGATGAAGAAATCAAAAAGATGAGCGTACTCGAAACCGGTTCACCCGAATACGGTGTTACACGAAACTATGTTGACTGGTTATGCTCTGTCCCCTGGGGTAATCACTCCAAAGACAAGTTCAGCTTGCGATCGGCCAGAACCATCTTGAATCGCGACCATGCAGGGTTGGCCGACATAAAAGACCGTATTCTCGAATTTCTTGCCATGGGAGCGTTTAGGGGCGAAGTCAGCGGGTCTATCTTGCTGTTTGTCGGGCCTCCGGGCGTTGGTAAAACTTCTATCGGCAAATCGATTGCAGAAAGTCTCGGCCGCAAATTTTATCGTTTCAGTGTCGGTGGCATGCGCGATGAAGCTGAAATAAAAGGTCATAGGCGGACCTATATAGGTGCGATGCCCGGAAAACTTGTGCAAGCATTGAAAGAAGTCGATGTCTGCAACCCCGTTATTATGCTCGACGAAATCGACAAGATGGGTCAGTCCTATCAGGGCGATCCTGCTTCGGCCATGCTCGAGGTACTCGACCCCGAACAGAACAGCGAATTTCTTGATCACTACCTCGATCTGCGAGTCGATCTGTCAAAAGTGCTTTTCATTTGTACTGCCAATCAGCTCGATACCATTCCGCGCCCGTTACTCGATCGCATGGATATGATCCGTCACGGTGGATACATAGCCGAGGAAAAACTGGAAATTGCGCAAAAACACCTGTGGCCACGGTTGCTCGAGAGAAACAAAGTACAAAAAAGTCAGGTCAAAATTTCAGACTCCGCTCTGCGTACCTTAATCGAAGGTTACGCACGAGAGGCCGGGGTTCGAAACCTTGAAAAATTATTGAATCGCATTTTGCGCAAAAGCATTGTCAAACTACTAGGCAAAGAAAAAAGCGTCAGCATCTCTAACAAGAATCTGGTTGAGTTTGTCGGTGAAGCACCGTTTAAAAACGAGAAACGCTTGAGCGGCATTGGTGTGGTCACCGGTCTTGCCTGGACGGCTATGGGCGGTGCGACACTGCCCATTGAAGCAACTCGCGTACACGGCAAAGACAGAAGCATCAGACTGACCGGCCAGCTTGGTAAAGTCATGACAGAATCTGCCCAGATCGCACACAGCTTTGTTACCACCAACGGCACGCGTTTTGGTGTGACAGATGAGTATTTCATGAAGAACAGTCTGCACTTGCATGTACCTGAGGGAGCAACACCAAAGGATGGACCGAGTGCAGGTATCAGCATGACCAGCGCTCTGCTTTCTTTGGCGTTGAAAAAACCGGTAAAAAAGGACTTTGCCATGACCGGAGAAATAACATTAACAGGCAAAGTGCTGCCAGTGGGAGGTATTCGAGAGAAACTGATCGCAGCAAGACGTGTTGGCATCAAGTCTGTGGTACTGCCGGATGCCAATCAGGGTGATGTAAAAGAGCTCCCAAAGCACATAACCAAAGGATTGAAAATACACTTTGCCGCCACATACGACGATGTTTACAAGATATTGTTTTAAGTTTTGATATTTTCAAGCACACATTTGCCACCAGCTGGGTAGAGAGCTCTATGGTGGCAAAGGGCTAATCGAAACGTGATATCCAGGCAAGCCTGACAACAATATCCGGTGCCGTATCGATGACTGCATCTTCCGAAAAACTGATTTCCCAGGAACCACGGGAGTGCGTCAAGTAACGCAACCCGAGCGATAACTGCACTGCGGTTTCACTCAGTTCGCGTAAATCACTTTTAAACATAGCCGTATGCCAGTCGAGTTGGCTCAGCAACTGAATGCGCGGCCCCAGTCTTGCGTTCAACCCGATCACACCGAACCCTACAAGTGCTTCCTGCTCCAACACCTGCCCGGAATCACCACTGGTGGTCAGTGCACCGACACTCGCTGCCCATTTCCAGCGTGAACTCGGCGCTCGTTGTTGCCATGATGATTGCAGATCAACAAATGCGTCCAGCCTGCCATTGCCACGGAATTCATTGATTGCACCGATAGGCAACTTCAAACCAAATCGTAAAATCGGTGCATTGTCCACACACCCGATACTGCGTTGAAGGTGCAGCTGACTGTCACCCCAACCGTGGCTTTCATCAGTGAGTGCGCGTCTTTCTGTACCATTTTCGTAGGAGTATTCGAGCTGGTTGGCTGGGGTTTCACCACGCATGGCGTCAGGCAAGCCAAAGAACTGATGCCAATCGTCAACCGGGTTATCGAACCAGCCACCAGAATGGGACAGCCAACTCGCACTGGCATTTACCTGCCAACATTGATTTAGCCGATGACGGAACCGTAAATTGACCTGGCTACTCTCGCCATCAAGTATAAGTCGCTCATTCAGAGTTGAACCGCCCATAAATACGTTGTTGTGCACAACTGAGAGCTGCAGTTCACTGGAGGAAACCAACCGACTCGCCGCAGAGGGTAAGCCGGTTTGTAACTTGAAAGGATCGAGCGCACGCTGCTGAATAAAGTTACCGGTAACCGAACTGGCAGCAGCGAATGAAACAGGCAAAAGCGATAACAACACTGCGATAAAACGATGGAGCATTACAACACTTTTCCAGGCTCATTACCCGGTTGAGTTTAGCGCTTTTAGACAAACGATAAGCTCAGAGTGAGTGACAAGGGTGCAATCAGATTTTTTCACCCAACATTGATTCAACTCTTTCCAGAGAACCGCGCGCATTTTCCGACCCGGGAGTAATTTCAACCACGCGACTAAACACATCATGCGCCGCTTCCAGATTGCCCGAACGCATGAATATCAGACCCAGGCCAGACAGCGCTCCGAAGTGTCTGGGCTCGAGTATCAAGGTCTCTTTTATGTCAGCTACCGACAAGCCATGATTGCCAAGAATGTATTGCAAGGTAGCCCGCTTGTTCCACCCTTCAGCGTATTCTGGTGCACTGTCGACAAGCTCATTGGATATACGCAGTGCAAGCTCATGCTGTCCAACCGACATGGCGTAGGTGACCTGAGAAAGTAAATCTGCACTGTATTCATCGGGCGCTTCAAGCCAGATACGCCATATCTGATTCTCTATTTCTTTTGATTCAGAATTGGATTGCGCCAGTTTAAGTGAGTCGAAAAGCTCGTCGAGCTGGGGGTCACTTTGATCAGCATTGGCGAATGTTGGGTGCGCAAAAGCCGTCAGCAGAATGAATGCACCAGCGATTGCGGGTAGATTCAGATACCCTGGCCGGGCGTGCCTGTTTTGCCAGAAAGTGAGCGAACTAAGATTTAGCAAGCTAAGATGTAATAAACTAAGATTTATTAGAATACGGCGCGTGGACATAGCAGCACAGACCTCCTCAAGTCTTACTACAGACAACAACGCAGGCAATCCTTATTTCAACATCTCGTTAGTCGCGCTGTTGAACCTGTTTCTAAACCGAAGCATATCAGCTTCGGTATCGGGGTATCAGCAGCTTCGCCAGTTAACCAGCTAATTACTGCTGGGGTTGCGGCTCTGTGCTGTTAATCATCTCGACCAGAATCTTGGCTTCCCGGTAGCCTGGGATAGCCGTTCCGTTGTCCAAATAGATGAGCGGCGTACCTCGCAGGCCTACTTGTTCAGCCAACGCGTAGTGCTCCTCCACAGGTGTTGTACAGGATTTTGGTTCAATTGGATTACCAGCTTTGGCAGAAGTCATTGCGGCTTGAGGATCGTCCGCGCACCAGACACTCTCAAGTGCTGTACGTGAATCACTCTGAAGACCTGCGCGCGGGAACATGAGGTAACGCACATTGACCCCTCCTTCGAGCAAGGTATCTATTTCACCGTGTAACAAACGGCAATAGCCGCAGTTTATATCCGTGAAAACTGTGATATTCCGGTCAGAAGGTTTTTCTGATTTGTACACCAGCATATTCTCTTCACCAACGGCGTTTATCAGTCCCATATGAATTCCGGTAAGGCGCGCTTCTGTCAGGTTGGTGCCAGTGTTCATATCGATCAGATCACCCTGAAACAATAAAGACACCTCTTCGTCGACGTAGATCACTTGCGAATTTGTGATGATTTCGTACAAGCCGGGGTAAGGGCCGTCACTCAGTGATTCAATGGGCACACCTGGCAGTCGCGCTCTGAATGCATCAAACACTTTTTTGTGTTTTTCATCGGTTGGTGTATTGATCATGCCCGCGATTTCTTCCGCCATAGCCGGTTTTCCATCGTGCGTTTCAGCCATGGTTGTTTTCGCCGCGGAGTCTTGAGCAAAAACCGGCGCAGCAAAGCCAATCGCAGCAGCAATTGCAATTGCAACCGCGGTGTTGTTAGATATAGAAGTGAGTATCGACATGTGTAAGTTACCTGCGGGTAATTTGTTTTAGTGTGTTTTCGTTAAATTAAGTTCAGTTTTACCGTTGTAATCAGGATTTCACGAAAACCCACCCAAGTTATTTGTAACGATTAATAAGGTCTGACGATTTCAACCACGCAAACTTGGCCACAGGGATTTACCCGCGTGGGTGATGTGCGGCGTGGATGTATTTGAGCCTTTCTCTTGCAACGTGTGTGTAAATTTGTGTTGTCGAGAGATCACTATGTCCTAGCAATAGCTGAACCACTCTTAAATCAGCATCGTTGTTGACCAAATGCGTTGCAAATGCGTGCCTAAGCGTGTGAGGCGACAAATGCGCGTTTATTCCAGCAGCAAGCCCATGCGCCTTTATTCGATGCCAAAAGCTCTGTCGCGTCATCTCTCGGCCTCTGAGTGACAGAAACAGTGTGCTGGTGAGTCCTTTTACCAAATTATCACGTGCATCACGCGTATAGCGTTCAATCCAGTCTGAAGCTGCTTCACCCATAGGTACCAGTCGCTCTTTGTTGCCTTTACCCCAAACGCGAACCACACCTTGCTGCAAATTGACCTGATCAACGTTTAACGAGACCAGCTCGGTAACTCTGAGTCCACACGCATACAATAATTCGAGCATGGCTCTGTCGCGCAGACCAATATCGGTGCTGATCACCGGCGCGTTTAGCAGCTTTCGCACTTCTGTCTCGCTCAACGTAGACGGTAACGGTCGCCCGATAGTAGGTGCATCAATTAAAACGGTGGGGTCTTCACTGACAAACCGTTCACGCACTAGAAACCCGTAAAAACGCCTTAGCGCGGATAACATACGCGCTGCACTTCGGGCGCTCCCGCCGGATTCAACTCGGGTACCGAGAAACCCCATAATGTCGGCTCTGTTTGCGTTTTTAACCGAAACACTGCCAATGGACTGCAAATGCAATGCAAATAGTTTGATATCGGTCTCATAGGCGGATACGGTGTGTTTGCTTAATCCGCGCTCCACAAGCAACATATCGCTAAACTGTAAAAGCAGGCGCCGGGAATCTGAATCGAGAACCGGTTTCTCGTCTTTTATTGCGCTTTGCATAGGTACATGTTAGCAAACAAACACACGAACTTCGTCGAAACACCATGACCGATCAAACACCAGTCAATGACAGCGATGCCGATCCAACGTCGATTAGCATGCAAGCGGCAAGAGACATCATATTTTCTCGGTTACCAACACTGTCACAGACCGAACGCATTCCGGTTGCAAGTGCGCTTGGACGTGTCTTGTCAGATGAGGTCGCTTCACCGATAAATGTTCCACCTTTTAGAGCGTCGGCGATGGATGGTTATGCTTTCCGTTTTAATGAAGCATCTACAGCACTGAACATCAGTGCTCATTCACTGGCCGGGCATCCAAGCGACAATGACGCTGGCAAAAATGAATGCCATCGAATTACAACTGGCGCCCGTGTACCGGATTTTGCCGATACCGTCGTTCAGCAGGAAAACATTGAAGTTCGCAATGGCAAAGTACACATCGTGAAAAAACCGGTAAAAGGTTTTCATGTACGTCCACCGGGTTCAGATAGCGTAAAAGGTTCATCACTGATGAGTGCGGGACAACGTTTGGCGGCAGCACAGATTGCTTGTTTGTATTCGCATGGCATCACACATGTTGATGTACTTAAACCGCTACGTGTCTGCGTTTTTTCTACAGGAGACGAGTTAGCAGAGACTGGAGAAACACTTCCCGAAGGCCACATTTACGATGCGAATCGCGCGCTGCTTGCAGCGTTACTGAATAATCCAGCCGTTCAAGTCACCGATTTGGGAATTGTTAAAGACAGCATCGAGGCTATGCAAGATGCCTTCGAGCGATGTAAAGCGTTTGATCTGGTTATATCATCCGGTGGTGTTTCCGTCGGTGATGCTGATTTTGTTCGTCCTGTGCTCGAAAAGGCGGGAGAATTACACATGTGGAAAATCGCCATGAAACCAGGTCGACCACTGACCTTTGGTTTATTGGACAAACACAAGCCGTATTTTGGATTACCGGGAAACCCTGTTTCTGCAGCGGTTACCTGCATGATGTTTGTTATACCAACGATTCAAAAATTGCTGAATCAGCCTGCAACAGAGCTGCCTCGCATATCCGCGACTTTGAATACCGATTTGAAAAAACTGCCAGGTCGCGTGGAATACCAACGTGGAATGCTTATACGTACCAGTGATGACACTTGGGAGGTTTCAACAACCGGATTGCAGGATTCGCATGTGATTACTTCATTGCACCGGGCAAATTGTTTTGTCGAGTTAGGGTTTGACAACGCTGGCGTAAAAAAAGGGACCACCGTGTCCGTGATTCCTTTTGAACATTTCTCGGAATCGATTCTGTGAGCGACAGACAACCGTGCTACTGATTTACGAATTTATGCATGGTGGGTGGGTTGGCGCTTCCAAAATGGCACCGGAGACAATCAAAACTAACGTGCTTGAATTATAATTCTGCCTAAACGCAAAAACGGGCCGCTTCACAGCGAACCCGTTTGTAAAAAGCCAGATCGCCCGACTGAAACCATGGCGAGTGGTTCGCCACGGTTTCTATCAAGCGATTGGTCGGTCTTCTAGCCCTTCTTGGCGCGTTTCTTACCGGCTGACTTTTTCTTCGCGCGCTTCTTTCCTGCGGCCTTTTTCTTAGCGCGCTTCTTACCAGCGGCCTTTTTCTTGGCGCGCTTCTTACCAGCGGCCTTCTTTTTGGCGCGTTTCTTACCCGCTGCCTTCTTCTTAGTGCGTTTTTTGGTTACTTTCTTCTTAGCGGCCTTCTTTTTGGTCGCTTTTTTCTTGCCAGCTGCCTTTTTCTTTCTGCGGACAGTTGACTTCTTCTTTCCAGCCTTTTTACCAGCTGCCTTCTTTTTGCCAGCTTTAGCAGGTGATGCTTTCACCGGTTTACTGATTCGAGCCATGGATAACTCCTGACGAATGAATTGTTAAACAAAAAATCAGGAGCCAGGTAAACCAGACTCCTCAAGCAGCCAACCTAATGACTGCATACACACATCCAAAATACAGGCCAACAAATAAAAATTTATCAACTTGCGTTTTAGAATTCATATCAACTTGCGTTTAATTTAACGTTTTAACTTAGTTCATTGTTACTTAAAACGTTTAAAAGCAAATCGATCTTGTTCAAAATTAACTATAACAACGAACGCAAATACTTCGCTTCAAGGTGCGCATTGTCCACATAGTTCAAACTTATTTCAACTACAAGTTATATTTTTATTAAAATAAACGTAGACCAAGTTGTCGGATTTACAAATTATTCGCGTGCTGCAAGTTCGACACGCAAATTGTTCGAATTCGTTTTTTTACTGTATATATAGCGTTTCAGCATAAAAATTAACTTTGCGAACATGCAAAACAATTCATCTTTACCCTCATTTGTGTTTCGACGCATTGCCGCATTTTTTTATGACAGTTTATTGCTAATTGCCATTTTTTTTGTCGTTGCAAGCATCTCAATCGCATTTAATCAGGGTCAGGCAATCGAAAATCATGCATTCAAACTTGTTTTATACGGCGTTGGTTTTTTATTCTTCAGTTGGTTTTGGCGT
Organism: uncultured Granulosicoccaceae bacterium; assembly: GCA_937981955.1. Classification (GTDB taxonomy): domain Bacteria; phylum Pseudomonadota; class Gammaproteobacteria; order Granulosicoccales; family Granulosicoccaceae; genus Granulosicoccus. The sequence continues at coordinate 29,562 of CALJNA010000027.1, read as the reverse complement.
CATGGCGGACAAACATTGGGTATGCAAGCCTGGCGTATAAAAGTTATTAGCGAATCAAATGAACAAATAACTTATAAACAATGTGTTCAACGCTATTTAGCAGGTACGTTTTTATTCGGTATAACGCTTTTCGCAGCCGTGTTACGCAAGTCCGGACAAGGTTTTCACGACACATGGTCGAAAACAAAAATAGTTATTAAAAACAAAGAGTTAAAGAAGAAACGTTGACCGAATCAGCGACTTGAAAAGCGTGTTTTTAGTACTTGGAGGGATGTGCAATACAAACTTATGAGCAACACTGCTAAGCGCTTCTTTGTATACCTAAAATTGCGATAACGAGAAAGCAGACAAGTGGCAATGACGCGCTAACCAATGGCGACATGCCATTTGCAAGTGCAAGTTGCGTTAACAATTTGTTAACAAGCACATAAACTATCCCGAGCATAATGCCGATGAATATTTTCTGTCCGGCACCTCCGGAACGCTGAGAAGCAAACACAAATGGTAAAGAAAGCATCAGCATCACTATAGTAGCCAAAGGACTTGCAATCTTTGTCCAAAACGCTAGTTCAACACTGCGACTATCAAGTTGATTCTCTTTTAGATACTGCATTTGATCATAAAGATTTCGGGCTGAAAGGCTTTCAGATGAGCCTTTCAGGCTTTTCAATACATCAACACTGATCAAATTAGGCAACACTTCTCCGGTGTTGGCCACATCAGTTACGTCACTCCACAACTGTTCATCAGTTTGAGTAATTTCAACCGATTCCGCATCAAATCGGGTTGTTTCAACTTCCTGTAGCAACCAGTCTTTTGCGTCGAACTCAGTTGCTTTAATAGCGCGTGCTGCACGAATGGAACTGATAAGTTCAACACCATCGAATTCATGTATGTGTACATCCAAAAGCGTGAAATCGGGCATAACCGTTGAAATATTGACGTATCTATCACCTGATTTAATCCATAAACCGTTTCTACCCTTCACTGATAATCTTTGTTCTAACGCGGTTAAACGTATTTCTTCAGCGATTTGCTCCGCCTTGGGCATAATGGTTTCGCCAAGCAACGCAATCAGCAGCATCAATGCAACACCCGTCATCAATACGGCACGAATTATTCTTCCATTAGATATTCCAGCCGCTCGCATAACGGTTAATTCGCTGTTCGAAGCCATCGCACCCAAGCCCAATAAACTGCCAAGCAGCACTGCGGGTGCAAACAGTAAATAAGCTTTACTCGGTAGCGTTAAGAAGATGTATTGCAATGCATTCGCAACCGTATAATTTCCTTTACCAACGTCATCTAACTCGCTGATAAAGCCAAATATACCGGCCAGCGCTACCAGCGTTAAAAGCACCAGCAGACTGGTCGTCAGAATCGATCGACCGATGTAGCGATCAAGAATGCCAAATATCATGCGGCGACTTTCCTACCGTGTCGAAACCAAGACCAACCTACCCGCTTAACCAACAGATAGATAACCAACATCAGTACAGCGATGTGCACCGGCCAAAGTCCAACCCACGGTGAAATCGTACCGTTTGCGATCCATTTTCTGGCCAGTACGAGTAAGTTTGCATAAGGAATGTAAATGAGAATTGCTATAGCAATCTTGCCAAAGCGCCCTTCACGCGGCGATGTATAACTCAGTGGAACGGCCAGTAGCGCAAGCAACAGTGCCGCCAACGGAATTGATATTCGCCACTGCACTTCTGCCAGATCAACCAGATCATCGCTGGCCAGTAACTGTTTCAAGGTTTTACTGCGTCTCTGCAATCTCGGTTCTGCCAATTCGGTTTTCGGTCTGAGTACTCCTTGCCGTTTGAACTCCGTGACTGTGTAGTCAGCATCGCCGGGTTTTCCGATACTGGTTTGACCATCGCTAAAGATAAGGTATTCGTTGCCCGTTTCGCTGTCCACCTGATAAGAAGCAATACGCGCGGTATCGATTACAGGTGGCGTTTTTTCCTGCTTCCGGTACATGAAAACATCGTTGAATTGTGACTTGTCGGCGCTGATGTCTTTGACAAACAGCACCGTGCTGCCATCGCTTGATTCGATAAATTTGCCGGGAGTCAGCAAACTAATGGCCGATTTTTCCTGAAATTCTTTCTTGATCAACTGTTCGTAGCGTGCCGCCCAGGGGGATGCGAATATCGTCAAAGTCGCGATAAGGAATACACCAAGCAAACCGACCAGCGCTGTTGGACGCAACAGGTCCAGCCAGCCGGATCCAGTCGCCTGCATGACAGTCATTTCATTATCGCGATAGAAACGTCCGTGGGCTAAAAGGATGCCCAGATAGAGTCCTAACGGGATAAGTGTGACCAGCAGACTGATTGATTGAACAGCCACCAGCACCAATAGAACATCAGCAGAAATCGCACCGTCGGTGACCTTGCTAAGGCCACGAGCCAATACGTTGCCAATCATGATGACAAGAAGCACGAGGGTGACCGCAATCCACGTCACCAACATCTCTTTCATCAAATAGCGATCGAGTATGCGCACAAGAGAGAAGAATTAGTTTTATCAGGGTGAATCTAGCACTTCCTCGAACCGGACGCATAGATGACGGAATGATTTAGACACATTAAACTGCAACCTTTGTGGGTCGTTTCCTGCTCGAAAAGTGTTTCCGACCCGATTCATTGCTTAAATTTAACCGTAGAAGGTAAAAATGGATATCAAAGTTGCAGCCAAAGCACCGGCAAAACAGACAAATGCCTGCATAGTCGTGCCTGTTCACACCGCATCGAAACTCAGTGGTGCTGCCAGTTCGATCAATAGTCGCAGCGGCAATGCAATTTCACGGGCAATTAAACGCGGCGATGCGAAAACCGATATCGGCTCCTCGCTGATGCTATTCGAGCTGGATAAAATAAGCAGTGATCGAGTTTTACTGGTCGGTGCAGGAGAAAGCAACCAGGCTTCGCGAGCTCAATTTCGAACAGTTTGTACGGAAATCGCAAATGCACTGCAAAAAAGTGGCGCCGCACTGGCCATCATTCATTTGGAAAAAAGTGTTTATGTCGATAGCGAATCTGCTGCCTGGCATGCGTCTACGCTTGCGCGTATTCTGGTTGACTCGCAATATCAATTCACACTCCACAGCAAAGAAAAAACACCAGCCAACCGGCTGAAAAAAGCCATCTTTGTGGTGCCTGAAAAGGAGCAGCGGGCATGTGCAACTGCAGCACGACAAGGCTTGGCTATTGCCAACGGGCAATCACTGGCGCGCGATCTCGGGAATCTTGCGCCAAACATATGCACCCCGGTTTATCTGGCAAAAAAGGCCCAGGAGCTAGCGAAAACTAACTCGAAGTTCACCACCAAAATTTTGACCGAAGCGCAAATGTCTAAACTTGGTATGGGTGCATTTTTATCAGTATCGCGCGGCAGCAAACAAGAGGGTCGACTTATTTGCATGGAGTATCGCGGCGCTGATAAAAAGAAAAAGCCGACCGTGTTGTTAGGTAAAGGTGTCACTTTCGATACCGGCGGCATCTCTATAAAGCCTTCGGCTTCTATGGACGAGATGAAATTTGATATGTGCGGTGCGGCAAGCGTTTTTGGTGCAATGCGGGCCATTAGCGAGCTATCTCCGAAAAGTAACGTCATCGGCGTTGTCGCGGCTGCCGAAAACATGCCCGACGGAGACGCTTCGCGACCAGGCGATGTGGTCACTACCATGTCGGGGCAAACCGTTGAGATACTCAATACCGATGCAGAAGGCAGACTCGTTTTGTGTGACTCGCTGACATATGTTGAGCGTTACAAGCCCGCCGCTGTCATTGATGTGGCCACTTTGACGGGTGCCTGCGTTGTGGCGCTTGGAAAAGTTTGCACAGCCGTTATGAGTAACGACGATGAGCTTGCCGACCAGTTGTACCAGTCGGGTCAGACCAGTGGCGATCTTGCCTGGGAACTGCCTTTATGGGACGAATACCAAACTCAACTCGATTCGAATTTTGCAGACATGGCCAATATTGGTGGAAGCCCCGCCGGGGCAATTACGGCTGGCTGTTTTCTGTCCCGGTTTGCACAAAACTATCGCTGGGCTCATCTGGATATTGCCGGCGTTGCATGGAAAGGCGGTAGCGAAAAAGGTGCGACAGGCAAACCGGTATCGTTGCTAATGGATTACGTGTTGAACCACGCATAGCAGCTGGACGTGACTGCAGTTTGTTTAAGCGAACTGAATGTCAGCGAACCGAATCGGTGCAAGCATCCTGTTCACCCTCAATGCCTGCACTCATCCATCAATGGCATAGAAATTAAATTATGACCAGAGTCGACTTTTATGTGTTGTCCGATGACGATGCAATGAACCGTTGTATGCTGATTTGCAAACTGGCTGAAAAAGCCTTTCGGCATGACAAACCGGTGTTCATCCATTCAGACGATGTTTCCTTGCTACAACAGCTCGACGAACAGCTCTGGCAATTCCGTCGTGACAGCTTTGTCCCGCACAGGCTCCTGGATGCTTCCGAATTGACTAATCAGGTCGACATCGACCCCGTTCAGCTCTCTTGCGGAGAGCCGGGTAACGACCGGCGTGTGCTGATTAATCTGGCCAGCCAGGTACCGACTTTCTTCAGCCGGTTCGAGCGAACGCTGGAAGTGGTCAACCAAGCCAAAAATGTGCGCGATTCCGGCCGTGATCGCTACCGGTTCTACCAACAAAGGGGTTATCCGCTGCACCACCACAAAATGTAGTTCTATACTCTTCTTTATGCACTGCTTAAGTCAAAAGAAGGGTGAATCGATGAGACAGGATAAAGAAGACAGCGTGCCAGTACTCAATGCAGTGGTCGAGTCTGGAAACGAATCCATCATACAATCCAGCCGCCTCGGCCGTGAGGTGCTTCGCGAGCTCGAGGTTTTGCAAGAATCCGAGCCCGTCAAATTTGTACTGCAGGAGCATATCCTGGATGCGGATGAGGAAGAAGAAGGCGACGAGTCTATCGCTTCAGAAAGCCAATTGGCTCTCATGATGGGCGATTCAAGTGCAAACTCGTCGCTAGATAGGGCATCATCGGTCAACAACGACGATGAAATTGAGCTTATGATTGACGACGTCGTGGACCGGCACATAACTGAACTGCGAAAAGACATCCGGCGATTATTGAATCGCGTAAAACAACATACCTGACAAACCTGCATTTTCATGGATAAATCCTACGACCCCCAGGCAATCGAACAACGCTGGTATCAGACCTGGGAGGAAAATGGCTATTTCGCACCCTCAGGCGAAGGCTCCCCTTACTGCATCATGATTCCCCCGCCCAATGTTACGGGCACGCTTCATATGGGGCACGCGTTCCAGGACACCATTATGGATTCCCTGATTCGCTATCACCGCATGCGTGGCTACAACACGCTGTGGCAGCCCGGATGTGATCACGCCGGTATTGCCACTCAAATGGTTGTTGAACGCCAATTGGCGAAGCAGCAAACCGATCGTCACGCATTGGGTCGCGATGCCTTCGTTGAGCGGGTGTGGGAATGGAAGGAAGAGTCCGGCGGTACCATAACCAAGCAGCTTCGGCGTCTGGGTGCATCACCCGACTGGAGTCGTGAACGATTTACCATGGATGAAGGTATGTCTGATGCGGTTCAACAGGTGTTTATCCGCCTGTTTGACGAAGGCATCATTTATCGCGGCAAACGACTGGTGAATTGGGACCCGGTCATGCACACCTCATTGTCTGACCTTGAAGTTATTTCAGAAGAGGAAAACGGTTCACTCTGGCATTTTAAATATCCGCTCACCGATGGCAGTGGTCATGTCATCGTAGCTACCACCAGACCAGAAACCATGCTCGGCGATTCCGCGATTGCAGTTCATCCCGAAGACGAGCGTTTTAAATCGTGGGTTGGTAAAAGCGTTACGCTGCCACTGGTGGGTCGTGAAATTCCAATTGTTGCTGACGACTATGTCGACCCAGAATTCGGTTCGGGCTGTGTAAAAATCACGCCGGCGCATGATTTTAACGATTACGCCATTGGCCAGCGGCACAATCTTGAACTCATCAATATCCTGGATGACAACGCATCGCTGAATGAAAACGTTCCCGAAGCCTATCGTGGAATGGATCGGTACGATGCACGCAAAAAAGTCGTTGCCGATCTGGAGGCACTGGGACTACTCGAGAAAATCGACGCGCACAAATTGATGGTGCCGCGAGGAGATCGTTCGGGCACGGTGGTTGAACCCTATCTGACCGACCAATGGTATGTCGATTTAACGCGTGATGTGCAAGCAGACGGACGACCCGGAGGAAAAGCCAAGATAACTACGCCGTCGATTGATGCGGTGAGAAGCGGTCGTGTCCGGTTCGTACCAGAGAACTATGCCAACACCTATTTTCAGTGGCTTGAGAATATTCAGGACTGGTGCATAAGCAGACAAATATGGTGGGGACATCGCATACCTGCCTGGTATGACGATGCCGGCAACATCTATGTTGCAGAGTCCGAAAATGACGCCAGAGAAAAATACGCCTTGTCTGCCGATGTCAGCCTACGACAGGATGAAGACGTGCTCGATACCTGGTTCAGCTCGGCATTGTGGCCATTTTCAACGCTCGGCTGGCCCGAGAAAACCAAAGCACTCGACGCGTTCTATCCAGGTTCAGTTCTGGTTACCGGACATGACATCATTTTCTTCTGGGTCGCCCGAATGATCATGTTCGGCACCTACTTCATGGACGGTGAAGTGCCTTTTAAAGATGTATACATGCACGGGTTGGTGCGCGATTCAAACGGACATAAAATGTCGAAGTCAAAAGGCAATGTACTTGACCCGCTCGACATTATCGACGGTATCTCTCTTGAAGAACTGGTTGAGAAGCGCACTAATAATCTCATGCAGGATTTCATGGCGCCAAAGATCGAGAAGCAAACACGCAAAGACTTCCCTGATGGCATTGCTTCTTATGGAACTGATGCCTTGCGATTTACATTTGCATCGCTGGCGTCCAATGGCCGTGATATCCGCTTTGACATGAAACGGGTTGAAGGGTATCGAAACTTTTGCAACAAGCTCTATAACGCAACTCGATATGTGCTGATGAACACGGAAGGTCTGGATGCTAATGCACAGCCTTCCAAACTTAATACCATTGATCGCTGGATCATCAGTCAACTACAGCACACCGAAAAATTGGTTGCTGATCATATTGCGGAATACCGATTCGATCTTGCCGCGACTGCCATATATGAATTTGTCTGGAATGAGTACTGCGACTGGTACCTGGAACTGGCCAAACCGGTATTAACTGGTGATGCAAACGATGCCGAGAAGTTCGCGACTCGGACCACGCTGGTGCGGGTGCTCGAAGCAACCCTGCGCATGGCGCACCCGATCATGCCTTTCATCACAGAAGAGCTTTGGCAGCAAGTTGCTCCGCTCGCAGGTAAAACCGGACCAAGCATTTCGTTGCAACCCTACCCCGTTAGCGAATCTGACAAAATCGATCAAGCCGCACTTGACGATATTGAATGGGTAAAGCGCGTTGTTATGGGAGTACGGAAAATACGCGCCGAAATGGATATAAACCCAGGCAAGAAACTGCCTTTAAAAGTTGTCGATGCAAACGCTTCAGACCTTTCAAGACTTGAACAACACAGCACCTTACTCTCTTTCGTGGCCAGGCTTTCAGATATCACTGTGCTGGATGCGACTGCCGAAAAACCCGATTCAGCCATTGCATTGGTCGACCAAATGCAGCTACTGATTCCAATGGCAGGTCTGATTGACAAAGACGCTGAATTAAAACGCTTGGCCAAAGAGGTCGATAAGCTAAACAGTGAAGTGAAACGCTTATCTGCAAAACTATCCAACCCGGGGTTTACCGACAAAGCGCCCGCAAAGGTTGTTGATACAGAAAAGCAGAAGCTCACCGACGCTCAAAGTGCGCTGGAACAACTGAAAAAACAAATCACCAAAATCTCCGCCCTGTAGCCATCGACTGGCCACACGCTGGGCGGCGATTGAGTTTTGTTAAAAATGCTGTTCTGTTAAGCCGTTCAGGCTGCTGTAAATTGGTCGACTATGCGAATCGCTGCCAACGAGTCTCCATCAGTCACAATAGACACGTTTTGCTTTAAGGCAGCCGATAAGATGGCTGAACGCTTGTTAATGGTGTTGCCATCAAGTACAACTGTGTGGTGTTGCATAGGCACGGAAACACTTTGACCGACGTCCAAATTGATAGGGCCATCTTTAAGCAGTGCATCAAAGTCGAACCGACCTCGAGCAGTATTGATTTCTGCCGGTGTCATGTCAGTAATGTTTGCAGTTTCAGACCCGACATTCGTTATGATGACTTCCAGATCGTTGGTTTGCGCTGATACTCTCGATCGAATTTGAATATCAGCAAGATCGCCACTGACACCAACCGATCGTTCCGGCAATTCACCTGAACTTGGGAGTTTCGCAAGCGAGCTGGCTGAGGATGCCAATGCTATGCCGCCAACGGCAATTCCCGCAGCTTTTTTTAGCGTTGTGCGTTTTGTCTGATCAACCATGGGGTTTTCCTTGAATTACGATGGTGATTTCATCACTACTATCATGTTGTCAGACACCCTTACTTTCATCAGAAAAAAAGCCCATCTGACAATTAGTTACATTCATAGATTCAGATTCGGAGCGTGAACGCAACAATAAGCCGCAGTTCACCAGCTTTCGGGCATCACTACTGACATGGTCAGTCCCTTATCTGATACGCAATGGCAGGCGCAAACTCGGCCCCGCTAATCAAACAAAGCTCTCCATCGTCTGATAACTCGTAGACGCGCGCTTCGTATTCACCAGGTGCAACATCGCCCAGCGAAACATAGGCAACGTGAAAACCTCTTTCTGTGTCAGTCATTACCTGCGCGAGAACATGCTCACGGTCGCGTGTGCGGGTGGCTGAATCAACCAGGATACGATCATGATTGATGCAATAAGCCTTATCTCTAGGCAAGTTCCGGTGGCGAGTTAAAACAAAAATCGTATCGTCTGAATAGGTGACAGAAATGTTGGTACCTTCAGGCGACGTTTCATCGGTGCTCGGTAATTTCCCGTTAAGCTGAAGCGACGAAGAAGTTAGTGGAACAACATTTCCATCAAGGTCGTAAATACCTGAACTAGCAACTATGTTTTGCGGCAAATCCCCTAATAACTCTGGTGTGGCGAATACGGTAGTGACGGTGGTGACGATATTTGTAGCATTAACATTATCGTTGCTTGTAGTCTGCATTCCATTGTAGGTGTCTTCAAAGTCAATTGCCGAACCTGGGTAGTCTATGGTGTAGTGAAGCGTATAATTTCGCCACGATCTTAGTTCGGTCCTGAACTCGACACACAGCAGCGTTTTTTGCTCGAACGTCTCGCTAAGACTTAAATACTGAGAATCTTCAGGATCGCTACAACTGTCTTGTGCCGAACGGTAGAAATCGATCGAAGCAGCATGGATCGCAAGAGTATCTGAATCGCCGAGTACAAGCGGATTGTTATCGGTTATGACCGGCAAACCCTCATTGTCGAGCGTAGCAATATCAACCGGGGCGTTATCAGAAGAACTTGAACCGCCTCCACAAGCTGACAAAATGCCGCATGTGAGTAAAACAGCAAGTGGCGAGCGTTTCATATTTTCTGTCCTTGATTATTGTAGTTGAGGCCGGATGCATGGCCAAAACTGTGATAACGCACACGCAGTTCGTTCAGTATGACCACGTATATAGCATCGCACAATCAGAACGATGTCAATGGCTAGTTCGTCGCAATTAAATACTTAACCAATAACAAAATCATCAACAATAAATCAAGGTGCCAATCAAGCCACCAACGACAAAATGAAACGGTTTGCCATGGGTGCAAAATGGCACAGGCTAGAACCTGAACCCAGCCTTCAAGCTACCGGTACTGTAGTCACCGGTTTTGTCAGCTTCCAGCGTCAAATTGAGCAACCCCAGATTCAGATTCACTCCGGCAAACATTTTTGTCAGACTCAGCGTTTCTTCTTCAAGATCGGGTGCATCGTTAGGTGTGACGGTGCTGCGTAGAACACCAATGCCCGCGTAGGGAGTTAGCATGAGAAAACCTTTCGATGCCGATATATCCAAACCCACGTTTTGCATGTCCATTTCATCGACACCCTGCACCACCGAACCACTGGCGCGAATACCAATGGCTGGCAGCGCCACGCCGCCTTCCATAATCGCATAGCGCACCTCGGCACCCAGTATTTTAATATCGGTGCCGGGAGCACCGCTGGCAGACACGCCAACATCTATTCCAAACGGCAGACCCTTATGAACCGTTAATCTCGGTAAAGCAAGTCCAGCCACGTCAAAATCACCTTCGCTGGCAATATCGAATACCTCATCCGCTTCAATAGTGGTGTAGGAAACACCAAGGCCAATATCGAATCCGATCACACCCAATGGTTCTGGTGGGGTTACTCCTTTGAACTGGGCGGCGGCAGCCACATTTTCAGACAGTTGTCTGAACTGTTCCTGCGACAAAGCCTGCAAAGTGTTGAACGATGCAGCCTGCGAGGCAGTAGCTCCGAGCAATAACATCAAGCCAATAAAACGAGTCATATGCATTCTCCTGTGTTCAATTATCAGCAGCCTGTTCGCTTTCGGCCTGTTCCAACGCCTGCATATTTTCCAATAGTTCATCTTCGAACGCGGACACTTGCTGTTTTTGTGTCGCTTCCAGGGCCATCAACTCTGCAAGCTTTGATTTGTTCTCAGAATTGTATAGCTCATTGGAAGCTAAACTGTTGCGCGTCTCTGACAGTTGGGTTACCCATTTTTCCAATTTTCGTTCAGATTGCTCTACGGCTCGACGCAACGGGCGCAGTTTTGCTCTGATAGCCGCTTCATTACGTTTTTGCTGTTTACGATCAATGCTGTTTTCCGGGTTCGTGACGGTTCCGTCATGCTGCTTTGCCTGTGCAGCCGCACTGCTGCGCGCGCGGTAATCGCTTAACCATCGAGCGTAACCGTCAAGATCGTCGTCAAACGGTCGCACCTCACCATCTGCAACGAGTACCAGATCATCGACAACTGATCGCAACAGACTCCGGTCGTGCGAGATAACCATTAAAGCGCCACCATACTGTTGCAATGCTTCGGCAAGCGCATCTCGCATTTGAATGTCAAGATGGTTAGTTGGCTCATCGAGCAGTAATAAATTCGGTTTGGTGTAGACAATGAGAGCCAGCGCAAGTCGAGCTCGCTCACCACCTGACATTGTTTTGGCGCTTTGCAGTGCCTGATCACCGGTAAAGCCGTAACCGCCCAGATAATTTCGCGCGTCACTGTCACTTAGCGAGGAATCAACATCCATCAAAGCTTGCAATGCGGTGTGTTCATCGCGCAACTGGTCAACCTGATGCTGGGCAAAATAGCCAAGCTTGAGCTTCTGCGCTGGCAGTCGCTCACCACTTAGTAATTCAAGATCGCCAACGATGGCTTTAATCAGTGTGGACTTACCAGCGCCATTGGCGCCGAGTAAACCGATGCGATCACCGCTTTGAATATTCAGACCGATTTTGTTCAAAACAATATTCTCACCGTAGCCGATGTTGGCATCGCGAAGCAGAACCAGGGGATTGGGCAACGCATCTGGTGCTCGGAAAGAGAAGCGGAACGGTGAATCAACGTGTGCCGGAGCCAGTTTGGTCATGCGTTCCAGCATTTTTAAGCGGCTTTGTGCCTGTTTGGCTTTGGTTGCCTTTGCACGAAAGCGATCAACGAACGATTGCATTTGCGCCATGGTTTGCTGCTGCTTATCGAACATGGCCTGCTGGTTGGCAAGTCGCGCAGCCCGCTGTGTTTCAAACGCAGAATAGTTACCCGTATACAGATTTGCCTTTTGCTGCTCTATATGCAGCGTATGTGTGGTGATTCGATCAAGGAATTCACGATCGTGTGAAATCATTAATAGTGTGCCTTCACGTGCTCTAAGCCAGTTTTCCAACCACAACACAGCATCGAGATCCAGATGATTGGTCGGCTCATCGAGTAACAGTAAATCACTCGGACTCATCAGCGCCTGAGCAAGATTCAGTCGCATGCGCCAGCCACCGGAAAAATCAGAAACCGGTGAATGGTGTTGTTCGGTAAGAAAGCCCAATCCGTTTAGCAGTGAACCGGCACGCGCTTTGACGCTATAGCCACCAGCTTGCTCATAGTCGGCCAAGAGCTCAGCATGCCTTTCGCCGTTGTCGTTGACCTGCTCTAACCGGGATTCAATTTCACGTAAACGCCGGTCGCCATCGATAACAAACTCTATCGCTGGCGCATCACTGGCATGTGACTCCTGCGCAACGTGAGTCACTGTCACATTCTGTTGCAGGGAGATCTCGCCATCGTCGGGCTCCAGTTCCCCTTGTATCATGGCGAATAGTGACGATTTCCCGCAACCATTGCTGCCTGTAAGGCCGACTTTCTGGCCTCGATGAACGACCAGACTGACTTTGTCGAACAACAGAGAACGATCACGCCGACAGGCAATATTGTTAAAGGTGAGCATACGGTATTGTTACACGCTTGCGACACTCTGGTCTCATCGCAATTGCGCTTCCTGTTATTATTATGCGTAAGCATTCGCAGGTAGAAATCATGTACTCAGCACTATCGAAAACCATTTCTAAATCAGCCTTGATTCTGGCGGCAGCCATCATGCTAACAGGCTGTGGTATCAATAATATTCCCACTTTCGATGAAGCCGTCGATGGCGCATGGAGCGAAGTACAGAATCAGTACAAGCGTCGTGCCGATCTGGTGCCGAATCTGGTGGAGACCGTTAAGGGTTTTGCCGAGCAGGAAAGGGAAGTATTTATTGAAGTTACCGAAGCGCGTGCAAAGGTATCTCAAATGAACGTCTCACCTGAAATGCTATCCGATCCGGCCGCGTTCGAGATGTTTCAGCAAAATCAGGCGAATCTCGGCGGTGCCCTGTCCAAACTCATGCTGGTTGCGGAACGCTACCCTGACCTTAAGTCCAACGAAAATTTCAAAACACTGCAAATTCAACTCGAAGGCACGGAAAACCGAATTGCTGTTGCTCGTGGGGATTACATAAAAGCCGTGCAGAAATACAACACCGAATTGCGAACCATTCCCGGCCGTTGGTGGAGAAAATTCATGTATGCAGAGTCGACTGCTAAGGAAACCTTTTCAATCGACCCGGCTGACACTGAGAATCCAACGGTTAACTTCAATACGAATTAGGTCGGCCGAACACGACTGTGGCAACGGCATGAACGTAAACCTGAGCAGCAAAAGCACCAGCCTGAGGCGTGCTCACGAATGAGTACGTTAGCTTTGCGAACACTCGCTCTGGCAACCCTGACATGGGCCAGTAGAACAAGCTTGCTACTGATCTTGTGTTTGGCTTTTGCAGTACCAGTGGCTCGGGCGCAGCCAACTTTTCCGACCTTGAGCGGACGAGTTGTTGATCAGGCCGAATTACTCAGCGTTGCTGAAGAAGATTCGCTAACGGAACAACTCGCTGCACACGAAGCTGAAACATCTAACCAGATTGTCGTCGTGACAGTCGATACTCTTGATGGCCGCGACGAAGCTGACTATGCGCTGCGCCTTGGCCGCGAATGGGGCATTGGCACAGCAGAAAAAAATAACGGTGTCATATTGCTGGTTGCGCCAAACGAGCGAAAGGTCAGAATAGAGGTTGGCTATGGTTTGGAAGGTGCGCTGCCAGATGGGCTGGCCGGACAAATTATCAGTCGCAACATCTTACCCGCCTTTAAAGAATCTGATTATCCGACAGGCATTCAGTCGGGTGTAACGGCCATACTGCAGGCAGTAGTTGGCGAGTACAAAGCGGCACCAACGCAATCGGCAAAACGAAACAATCAAAATGGTCGAGCCTTTGATTTTATCCCCTTGTTCTTTATTGGCATGGTGGCATTACCCGCATTGCTGCGAAGCCGCGGACTCCATCGACTCGCTAATGCCGCTTTCCCAGGTGGATTTTTCGGCCTTGCCGCAACCGTACTCAGCGGCAACATCATTATCGGAATACTGATTGGGCTCGGCATATTCGCCGCAATCTATATCTTCAGCTCATACAGCGGAGGAAGTGGTGGTGGAACTGGTGGCGGACGAACCCGGAATGATTATAGAGGTGGGTCTGGTGGTGGCTTTGGTGGCGGCGGATTCAGCGGCGGTGGTGGAAGCTTTGGAGGCGGTGGCGCCTCGGGGAGCTGGTAAAAGTGTTTTTAACCGAAACTGAAAAAAAGAATCTTCGTGATCAAATTCAACAGGCCGAGAGTGGTACGAGCGGCGAAATAGTCACTGTGATTGCGAAGCAAAGCGATGGCTACCGCTATATTCCGTTGCTATGGGCAGCGCTGATTTCGTTAAGTATCCCCGGATTCTTTTTCCTGTTTCAGCACTTCGCTAATTCCGGCTGGTCCTACCCCGGAGATTCCGCCTGGTCATTGGCTCGCTTGTATCAGTTGCAGGTACTGGTGTTTCTGGGTTTGGGCACACTGCTTCAGTTATCCAATGTGCGCATGTGGTTTGTACCCAAAGCGGTAAAGATTCAACGTGCCAGGCGCCATGCACATGAACAATTCTATTTACAGAACCTGCATTCAACCAACAATAAAACCGGTGTACTTATATTTGTTTCGGTTGCAGAACATTATGTTGAAATCATTGTCGACAAAGGTGTGGCCGATGTTGTCGACAATAGTGTCTGGCAAAATACTGTTGATAGTTTTGTATCAGACATTCGCGCAGGTGACATTGCAAAAGGTTTCTCAGAAACCGTTGAGCACTGTCGCGATATTTTAACCACCCACTTCCCGGCCGAGCACGGTCGACCAGATGAGCTCCCCAATCACCTGATAGAAGTCTGATCACGTTTCAGCGATAACATGAGATTCACAGTCGCATTGTCACTAATCGGCTGTATTGGGTGCCGGAGCTTGCTCCACTTCTTTCGATAAGAAAACTGTACTTAGTGCTATCGGTACAAGCATTAGTAGAGCAATGCGTAAGCCAAATTCATGAGAGATAAACCCGATCAGTGGTGGCGCAAATAGAAACGCTGAGAATGAAACCATCGTTAGTGCTGCCACGTTATCCGCGGACCGACCCGGGCGACGAGCAGCGGCCGTCATGGCTATGGGGTATACAATGGCGACGCCCATTCCACTGATGGCCGCACCAATCATGGCGACAAACACATTTGGCGATAGTGCAAAAACTGCAATACCAACGGCCGTAGCCAGACCGGATATTTGTACAATGCGTATTGCAGGCATGCGATCGCCTATGTAGTCTCCGGACATTCTTACGCACGCCATCACGATGGCAAAAAACGAATAGACAATACTGATTATCAGCGGCGATGCATCAAGAATTGATCGCACGAACACGGCCGACCAATCAATAAACGCACCCTCCACCACCATGGCACCAATAGGCATCATGCACAGCAGCATAATGGCTTTAGACGGTAATAAAAACAAAGCAGAAGCTTCGTCGTTCTCCACTGTTGTCGTGCCAGACTGAATTCGCGGTAAGCCGGACGCGAACAAATATCCCAACACCGCCATCACTGGCATGACGATGAGAAAATGAACAACCACTGATACACCAACGTGAGCAAGCGCTCCACCAATAAGCGCACCAGCCATTGATCCAAGACTCCAGAATCCGTGGCAACGCGACATAATTTTACGTCCCAACGCCTGTTCTATGCGATCGGCTTCCGTGTTCATGGCGACCTCGATCAGCCCGACGGCTAAACCACAAATGAACAGCAATACAATGAACATCAGTTGCGATGACGCAAACGGCGGCAATAGAAATGAAAGTGCCCAGGCTGGCAGGAATAGTTGACATGCCTTTCTCAGCCCGGTGCGTTCTGTTATCCGTCCCGCCACCATTAAGCCCAACATGGTACCCAGCGGGACAGCGAGTAAACAAACGCCCAAACCGGCATCGCTTAAGGACAGCGCCTCCTTAAAATCAGGTATACGTGGAATCCAGTTACCCAAAACCGCCGCTTCAATGAAGAACACCCCAAAAATGGCACTAATAATTTTGTTGTCTGAATTCATTGTGAGCTGGAGAGCGTAGTGTCATTAAGAGCGAGCGAACGTAATCTCTTTGTGAGCTGGTGAGCATATTCTAGCGACTTGGCAGAAACCGCCGATGGCAAGCTTGGAATTGTCGCTAAAAGATAAGCCAAACTGGTCCCTGACCAACGAGGCACAAGTTACTATTGTACTTCCTATTATCTGTCTTGGATCCAGACTGCGATGAGCGATGCAAAAGTTCTTATTATTGGCGGCGGCGTTGCCGGATGTAGTGCGCAATACCATCTAGGGTTACTTGGCTGGACCGACACCTTGTTGCTTGAAATGGATGAGCTAACGTCGGGTTCCACCTGGCATGCGGCAGGTAACATCCCTACTTTCTCCGGTAGCCGGAACATCATCAAATTGCAGCACTACAGCACCGAACTGTACGCAAAGCTGTCCAAGAGCCCGGAGTACCCAATCAATTATCACCAGACCGGCTCCATTCGTCTGGCTCAAGGCAAATCTCGCTGGCAGGAATTTCAGCATGTGACTGATATGGCGAACGCCATGGGCCTCGGATACGAATTGCTCGACCCGGCGCAAATGCAGGAGCGCCTGCCACTAATGAATACGGAAGGTCTGATTGGCGGTTTGTGGGATCCACACGACGGTGATATCGACCCCAGTCAGCTGACTCAAGCACTCGCCTCCGCTTCGAGAAAAATGGGTGCACAAATCAAACGTTTTACCCGGGTCACCGCCATTGAGCGTAAAGGCAACCTGTGGCAGGTCACCACTCCGGAACAGACATACACATGTGAATATTTGGTGAACGCAGCCGGCTATCGTGCAGGTGAAGTCAGCGAACTACTCGGGCAGTACTTACCGGTAGTATCTATGCAACACCAGTATCTTGTTACCGAGTCTGTGCCGGAACTTGAGCAGCAGGAAGGCCTGATGCCGTTGATCAGAGACCCGGACGATTCGTACTATTTACGTCAGGAAAAAACCGGACTTATTCTTGGCCCTTACGAGAAAGATGCCCGACCGCATTGGGCGGACGGCAAGTTGCCGGAAAATTTTGCCTATCAGTTATACCCGGACGATCTTGAACGGCTTGAATGGTATATCGAACAAGCGTGTGAGCGTTTGCCCATTCTTGGCAGTGTCGGAGTACAGCGCGTTATCAACGGTCCCATCCCTTACACACCAGACGGTATCCCGAACGTGGGCCCCGCCGCCGGTTTGCCCAACGTGTTTCATTGCAACAGTTTCAGCTTCGGCATTTGCCAGGGTGGTGGTGCTGGTAAAACACTGGCTGAATGGATTGTTGATGGGCGCCCGGAATGGGATATGTGGACAATGGACGCACGACGCTATGGTCACTACGCCGATCAGGACTATGTTGTTGAACGTGCCGCAGAACTTTATGGTCGAGAGTACGCGATCTTTTTTCCACACGAAGAATGGCCGGGTGGACGCCCTCGTTTAACGAGTCCACTGTACGAAACCCTGAAAGCCAAATCAGCACAATTCGGCGCACGCGGTGGTTATGAACGAGCGCAATGGTTCGCACAAGACGGCGATGATCTCAATGCCGAACACGGTTTTGGTCATGGACCATGGTTTGACGCAGCTAAACGCGAAAGCCTGCACGTTGCCTCACATGCAGGATTACTGGACCTGTGTGGCTTTGCCAAATTTGAATTAAAAGGCACAGGTGCTGCGGATTGGCTTGACGGGTTAATAGCAGGTCATGTGCCCTCAACGGGTAAACTGTCACTGAGCTACTTCTGCTATCCGAATGGCGGTATTGCGAGCGAGATGACGATAACGTGCATCAATCAAGACCACTTCATTCTAATTGGTGGTGCGCCAGCCCGAGTACACGATTTTGACTGGTTACAAAAAGCCTTGCCTGAGAACAGTAATTTGAGCGTATCAGACGTGACAGACGACAACAGCACATTGGTGCTGGCCGGTCCTGAATCACGCAAAGTGCTGCAACCGATTTGTGATGTTGATCTTGGCAACGACAATTTCAAGTGGCTGACCATGCAACAAATCAGCGTTGCCGGTCACAAGGTAATGGCGCTTCGCGTTAACTATATCGGCGAGTTGGGTTGGGAACTGCATCTGGATAATGATTCGACCTTGCCTGTATACAATGCGTTGTTTGAGTCAGCTAAAACTGCTGGTGTCGATTTACGGGATTTTGGTCAGTATGCAATGGATGCAATGAGGCTTGAAAAAGGCTATCGTGCCATGCAAGCCGAACTCGATCACGAGACCTCACCTGTTATGGCTGGCCTTGGAAGATTCATCAAACCCGAAAAAGATGCAGACTTTCCTGGTAAGGATGCGTTGAAGCAACATCAGCAGACAGGCACTGAGTTGCTGTATGTTCAGCTGCAACTCGATGACACCGAATACGATGCTATATACGGCTGCACCATAATGGATAATAGTAAGGCCGTCGGTTATACCACCAGCGGAGGCTTTGGTTACCGGCTTGATAAAAGTATTGCGCTGGGATATGTCAATGCCAATCTGGCAACACCCGGTACCAAGCTTTCGGTGCAGATATTCGGTTCACCGGTGAACGCAACGGTAGTTGCAGAACCGCTATTTGATCCCAAAAACGAAAAACTGCGTGCGTAGAATCGCCTAAACGGATATGACTTAAAATGCTTGTCAGCCAGGTTTACGCTTAAACCTGGCTAACGTGTTGATGCTGACCGTAGATGGTCAGTTTTTCTGCTGGAGAGTGTGACCTAAATTTTTGCGTTCTTGGCTATGGGAACAACTTTTCCACCCATACGCGAATTTAATTCAACCAAATAGTCTGCAAACTCTTCACCGACTTCATCGTGAGCCAATGCAAACTCGACTTGCGCTTTCAAATAACCAAGCTTGCTACCGCAATCAAACCGTCGTCCTTCAAAATTGTAAGACAGTACGCGTTGTTCGGACAGTAACTCAGCAATAGCATCGGTCAACTGAATTTCATTACCGGCTCCACGAGGGGTGTTTTCAAGTAGATGAAAAATGCGTGGCGTTAATATGTATCGCCCAACCACCGCAATGTTACTTGGTGCTTCAGCCACTGGAGGTTTTTCAACAATGCCTGACACTTCCATTAATCCGGGTTTAACCTCGTGACCGGCAACAATTCCGTATGAGCTTACATCTTCCTTGGGCACCGGCTCTGTACCAAGTATGGAACAGTGTTGATAGTTGAACACATCAACCATTTGACTTAAACAAGCCTGATCGCTGAAGTTGATCAGATCATCAGCCAGAATGACTGCAAACGGTTCATTGTTCACGACTGGCTTGGCACACAATACTGCGTGTCCCAGACCCAGCGCCTGAGACTGTCTGATAAATACGCAATTGACGTGGTCTGGCAAAATATCTCGAAGCACCGCCAGCATTTTTTCTTTACCTTTGGCTTCAAGCTCGCGTTCCATCTCATAAGCCGTGTCAAAATGATCCTCAATAGATCGCTTGTTTCGACCTGTTACAAAAATCAGCGTGTCCACACCAGCGGCGACTGCTTCTTCTGCAGCGTACTGGATCAGCGGTTTATCAACCACCGGCAGCATTTCTTTTGGATTTGCCTTGGTGGCTGGCAGGAAACGTGTGCCCATACCGGCTACCGGGAATACTGCTTTTTTAATCTGCTTCATTTTTGCTCCAGCCTACATGGGCCGCTCTTGTCAGACTCTTTTCGATAGAAGCCCAAACCAGACTTCTGTGCCTTGCCCTAGTAACGGACAATTTTGGTACCATTTGCAAGTAAAAAGCCAAACCTGCGAGAGACTTGACCATGACCTTCATCGTTACCGAGAACTGCATCAAGTGTAAATACACTGATTGCGTCGAAGTATGTCCTGTGGACTGCTTCCACGAGGGCCCCAATTTTCTCGTTATCGACCCCGAGGAGTGCATCGATTGCTCCCTCTGCGAACCAGAATGCCCTATTAACGCCATTGTGGCTGAAGAGGACATGAAGCCCGAAGACGAGCCCTACCTTGCCCTGAACGCCGAACTATCGGCAATCTGGCCTGTCATCACCATTCAGAAGGACCCGCCAGAGGACGCCAAGGAATGGGAAGACAAACCGAACAAATTGGAGTTACTTGAACGTTAGTTCAGGTAACATGCGCCAACCCCGCCCGGGGGTCACCCATCAGCCGAGCTTATATTAACGAGTTCGGTAGGTACGTACCTTGCGAACACGTTACGCGCAACAATGCTTTACCTGACGCGCGTTTCTCTCATTTTTACTCGCCTTTTGTATTAATCCTAGTGCGGAGTTGAAAATCTTACAACGAACATTTCCCGGGCAAATGGGTAATATGACCTTTATGTCTCCGCGTACGTTTATGTCTCCGTGTACGTTGTTGTTCCCGCAATTGACGTCAACAATTCGTAACTGATGGTGCCTGCTGCCTTTGCCAGAATATCAATTGAATGCTCAGGTCCCCACAACACAACCTCTACACCTGGCTCAGGCCGCTTAATCTGACGTAAATCAATCGCTATCGAATCCATCGATACGCGTCCAACTATCGGACATTGTTGCCCGGCTATCCAGACCGTTGCAGTATCGTCAAGCACTCTTGGAAAGCCGTCCCCATATCCGATTGCTGCGTAACCAACAGTCATCGGTTCCGGGCAGACGTAGTTGGCACCGTAGCCAATGGTAGCGCCGGCAGCGTAGTGCTTGCAGGAAATCAATGTTGTGCTGACTCGCATGGCGGGTCTCAACATTTTTGTATTAACGTGGTTTTTATCAAGAGGGTTGCAACCATATAGCATGATGCCTGGACGAGACCAGTCAGCCTTTGCAGCTGGCCAGGCCAGTACACCTGCAGAATTCGCCATACTGGTTTGTATACTGCGCTGGGACTTTATCGAACGAAAAATCTTTATCTGTTCGGTTGTCATCGGGTTGTCGGTTTCATCAGCGCACGCGAAATGTGTCAGTGCTCCAACCCATTCGATATCGTGGTGTTCATCCAGTATTGCCTGCGCCCTGGCCGGTTGAAAACCCAGACGCCCCATACCCGTATCAAATTTTATCCACGCTTGTATACCGCTATTAGCGTGTAACGCTAACAGCCATTCAAGCTGCTCTTCACAGTGCACCACAGGCCAGAGTGCATATTGGATAAAATCAGCATAGCTGGACTGGGTATAAGCTCCCTGTAAAACCAGTATGGGTTTATCTATTCCCGACTCACGCAATTCAAACGCTTCATTCAGGGTAACAACGGCAAATGCATCGGCATCGTCGAGCGCTTTTGCAACACGCACAGCGCCATGTCCGTAAGCATCTGCCTTGATGACGGCAAATAGTTTTTGTCCAGGTGAAAGCTGTCTTGCCAAAGACAGGTTATGCGTTATCGCCGATAGGTCAACGCAGATGTCCAGTGCTCGTGTTTTCAAATGCTATCGCTCGGGCCGCGCAAGTGCAAACACAAGCCTTGGTACATGCAATAGATCCACGTTGTACGTTAGCTAAATTCGCCCGAATAAACTTCAGGAGAATAGTTTTCAAACCGGGTGTATTTACCGAGGAAAGTAAGCACAACCGAACCAATGGGTCCATTACGCTGCTTTCTGATTAAAATCTCGGCCTTGCCCTTACTTTGTTCATCTTCCGGGTTATAGACCTCGTCGCGGTAGATGAAAATGATCACATCAGCATCTTGCTCTATGGCACCTGATTCGCGCAGATCTGACATTACTGGTCGTTTATCGGGGCGTTGCTCCAGACTCCGATTCAATTGCGATAATGCGATGACCGGTACGTTTAGTTCTTTGGCAAGTGCTTTAAGCGAACGCGAAATTTCAGATATCTCGGTTGCCCGGTTTTCACCACCTCCGGCCACCTGCATCAACTGCAGGTAATCGATCACAATCATGCTAATACCGTGCTCCCGTGCAAGGCGTCGACACCTGGCGCGCAATTCCACCGGAGTTAATGCCGGCGTATCGTCAATGAACAGATTGCGTTTCTGGTTCAACAAGGTAATGGCAGATGTCACGCGCGGCCAATCCTGCTCGGCCAGATTCCCGGTGCGTAGCTTTTGCAACTCCACCCGTCCCAGTGAGGAAATCATTCTCATGCCTAACTGTTCAGCCGGCATTTCCATACTAAAAACCGCCACAGGCGCATCGGCAGTCAGTGCAGCATGTTCAGCGAGATTCATTGCAAACGTTGTCTTACCCATTGACGGACGTCCAGCAACAATAATCAAGTCTGAATTTTGCATACCGCTGGTTTTTTCATCAAGCTCGTCAAAGCCTGTGGAGAGACCGGTAATGGCTGCATCCGATTCGTACAGGATGTTGATGCGCTCGATTGCAGTGGCTAGCACGGACTTGATATTGCTGAAACCTCCACTGCCACTGCGACCGGTCTGGTCGGCAATCGCGAACACTTTTGATTCAGCTATATCAAGTAAGTCTTTGGTACTTCTTCCATCACTCTCAAACGCGCTGTCGGCAATTTCATTGGCCACCCCGATTAATTGCCGGAGCACCGAGCGCTCACGAACAATATCAGCGTAGGCCTTGATGTTTGCCACGCTGGGAGTTTCCTGCGCGATAGCACCGACGTAATGCACACCATTGGCATCTTCAAGCAAACCCATGGTTTGCAATTGACCGGTTACGGTGACAACGTCTGGAACAAGGTTCTCGGAAACAAGCACGTTGATAGCGCGGAAAATAACGCGATGGTTGTACTGATAAAAATCCGTTTCGGTAACGGTTTCAGATATTTTATCGAACGCTTCTGAATTTAATAACAAGCAACCCAGAACGGCCTGCTCGGCTTCAATGGAATGAGGCGGCATACGTGCAGCGCTGAGCTGCTCTGCCAACTCGCTTGTTGACTCGAACTCAACAGCAAAGTCATCCGGAGTAAAAGCCATCTGATGAGCCCCACAACATGAAATTAAATGTGCATCAAACTATGCAGCTTACCAGCTCGTGCGCTGTGTCCAACTACCTTAACAGCACTGAGCATCACATACTAGAATTGACACAAACATTTGACGATGTCCTGTTCTTGTTCAAAAACAGGACATGTGTACAGTTTCAGGTCGCCTTAGTCGGCTTCTTCACCAACAATGTTGACCGTAACTTCGGAGTCAACATCGGCGTGCAAGTGCAGTGATATGGGGTGTTCACCAACCGTTCGCAATGGACCGTCTGGCATGCGAATCTCTTTTTTCTCAACACTGATGCCAGCATCTTCAATTGCCTGACGAATTTCTTCTGTACCAACAGAACCAAACAGCTTTCCTTCCGTTCCGCTTCGCGAAGTAATGGTAACGCTTACCCCTTCGAGTTGTGCAGCCCGTTGCTGTGCCGCTGATAATGCCTGTGCCTGTTGCTGCTCCAGTTCAGCGCGACGCTGAGCAAATGCTTCAACGTTGTCTTTTGTCGCCATTTCAGCTTTGCCTTGTGGCAACAAATAGTTGCGAGCAAAGCCCGACTTGACATCAACAAGATCGCCAAGACTTCCAACGTTATCGATCTTTTCTAAAAGTATGACCTGCATGTGTTTCCCCGAAACAGTTCCTGAATAAATTTCGTTGCCGTTACGAAGACGGCTGTCGCAACCGGAAAAAATTATCAACCATTCCCAGTAAACTTAATAGAAGCATGGTTGGTGGTAGCCACAAAATGATGTACATACCGGTCAACCAACTTCGACTCCATCCACGCTGCTTGGTTACGC
This sequence comes from uncultured Granulosicoccaceae bacterium, assembly GCA_937981955.1. Classification (GTDB taxonomy): domain Bacteria; phylum Pseudomonadota; class Gammaproteobacteria; order Granulosicoccales; family Granulosicoccaceae; genus Granulosicoccus. The sequence goes on along the minus strand of CALJNA010000027.1, from coordinate 5,730 downwards.
TGTGCAGCACCGATAAGCCTTGTATAAAAAAAACAAACATCAGCGCAGAAGCAATCAACGCGAAAATCGAGCTTGCGAATGCCAGGCTAATCCCGGTCGCAATCGCAAACGCTGCAACCGCCTCTTTGCCAAAACGCAACGAATGAAATTCTTTTTGAAAACCACCCGCGTTGTACAACTGCGCTTGCCAATATCGGCCAATGAACAAGGCGCATAAAACTATAAAAAATGCCCAACTACCCAGCGAATCTGACAGCAGTTCCGGCAAGCGATTTTGCATTAAATCCAGCTTTTCCGGACCCAGTTGCTGCAGCTCAGCTTCACTGAAAGACGATACACTCTTCAGCAAAATGCTTTGCCAGAAGTGAACGATTTCCGATCTGAGCGAACTGCCCATTAAACCGACTATTATGGTTATTGGAGCGACAGTCAGCACAGCAAGCTTTAAACTGATCGTTTGACGCAACACACTGGCAGCCAACAAAACCCCGGCCCAGCAAATGCAGTTAAACACCAATACCTGAGTCGAGAACTGCTGTGTTAACAACGCCGCTATAAAGACAACCACTGCAGCAACCATAGTCACGGTCATTGCAGATTGTTCCTGATGCCTCAGTAGAACGAATGCCAATACCGCAGAGCTGATCATCATGGCTATGGGTGTAATCAGCAATCCGAGCATGACACTCATATCGAATGCCATAACACCCAAAAACGCAATCGCAGCCGTTATCGCTGCGGCAGGCAACAGTCCTTTTTCAGCAATTCGAGCAATGCCCAACAAGACTGCTTGCCTCAGTACGATTCATTCGAATCGTTGCAACTAGTGCTGATCGGTATACGGCAGTAACGCTATGTACCGCGCACGCTTGATTGCGGTTGACAGCTGACGCTGGTAACGCGCTTTAGTACCCGTAATACGACTTGGTACAATTTTGCCGGTTTCGGTTACAAAGCCCTTGAGAAGCTCCAGATCTTTGTAATCAATCTCGGTGATACCTTCTGCTGTGAAGCGACAATATTTGCGACGACGAAAATAACGTGACATAGGTTTACTCCAATTCTTTTAAGAGGCCGGCTCGGCCGATTCGTCAGCAGCACCTTCTACGATGTTGTCGCTGGCGGGCGCGTCGGTGTCATCATCACCGCCTGAGCCAATCTCACTATCCGCACTTCGCGCGCGACGTTCTTCATCGCCACGAGTTTCTTCTTTCTTGATAAGTGGCGATGCACCGGTAACGGGACCGCTTTGCTGCAGCACCATGTGGCGGATAACTGCGTCATTAAATTTGAATGCACTGCCAAGCTCATCAAGTGCAGTCTGATTGCATTCAATGTTCATCAGCGTGTAGTGGGCTTTGTAAACCTTGTTAATCGGGTAGGCCAACTGGCGGCGCCCCCAATCTTCCTGACGATGGACCACACCTTCCTGGGCCTCGATGATGCCGCGGTAGCGTTCAACCATGGCGGGCACCTGTTCGCTCTGATCCGGATGGACGAGGAACACGATTTCATAATGTCGCATAACTGCTCCCTATGGGTTTTGTCCGGTCAGAAACTCGTGTCAGTTCGCCGGAACAAGGAGAATGGCAATATTGCCGTACTGCTTAGCCGGCTAAGTTTACATCACAAGAACGCCAGTGACAACGATGTTTTGCGGCAAATTATCCGATCAGCGTCGCTGCCGACGAACCTCAAAAAGGCTGATGCCCGCAGCCACGGACACGTTCAGGCTGCTGACACTACCGTGCATCGGAATACTGAACAGGCCATCGCAGACTTCCCGCGTCAAACGCCGCAGACCGCTGCCTTCCGAGCCCATCACCAATGCCACCGAACCCGTCAGATCGAGGTCGTAGATCGACGAATCCGCCTCTCCTGCAGCGCCATACACCCAGATGCCAGCTGATTGCAGCTTTTTCAGCACCCGTTGAAGATTGGTTACCTGAAACACTGGCACCGTCTCCGCAGCACCTGATGCCACTTTTCGCACCACTGGTGTGATGCCAACGCTGTTATCCACTGGCACAACCAGTGCGTCCACGCCCGCGGCATCAGCGCTTCGAATGCAGGCGCCGAGGTTATGCGGGTCTTGCACTCCGTCCAGGACCAGTACAAACAATGCCCCGTCGCTGGCAGAGATCTGTTCAAACAAACTGGCTTCGTTACCGACCGGCTCTCCACGAAATTCAGCCAAAACGCCCTGGTGTTCGACGCCACTTGCAACGCTGTCGAGTTCGTTTTTCGACACCTCTCGAACCGGCACACCTGCTTTTTGCGCCAAAGACACGATCGCTCTGATTCTTGAATCTTTGCGCCCTTTCTGAATCAGCAGCAGTTCGGTGTCGGCTGCGTTGGCCTTCAGCAGCGCTTTTACGCTGTGCATGCCCCCAACGAACGACGTATCAGCCACGGGCTCGACAACCAGGCCAATGTCCGAGCCTCACAAAGAGTTCCTGCCCGAAGCTTGCTCCATATCGATTCATGATTTCTTTGAACGCTGTTTTTTCGCTGCCGATTTCTTCGCGCTTGTCTTCTTCGAAGCAACTTTTTTGCTCGCTTTCTTTTTCGCAGCCACCTTCTTTGACGCGGATGGTTTAGTCACTTTTTTCTTTGACGTTGTTTTCTTCGCGGCAACTTTGCTGGATGCCGTTTTCCCGGACGCGGTTTTTTTTGTTGTCTTTTTCCCAGTTACCTTCTTCCCGGTCGGATTTTTCTGTTCACTGCTCTTATTCGATGCAGGCTTTTTCTGAGCCGTCTTTCTTGTTGCGGTTTTCTTCGTAGTTACTTTTTTACCTATCTGCTTTTTCGCAACTTTCTTCTTCGCTGCTGTTTTCTTCGCTGCAGTCTTTTTCGATTTGGTCTTTTTGGCAGCTTTCTTACTGGTTACCGGCTTTTCAGACGTCGAACCACTACCGGTCCCTTTTGTTACTGCTTCACTTTGCCCAGCCGCGCTTTTCTGCTTGGATGCAACTGTTGCAGCTACATTGCCATCGGACAGAAGTGAATCATCCAGGCTCTGCACCGGCGTTGGTTTTATCTGGTCCTTGGCTTTTTTCTTATCCTTCTGTTTCTTTGGCTTCTTTGGTTTCTTATCTGTTTTCGGCGAAGTCTCTTCTAGCTTCTCCCGCCTCTTTCTCGACGGTGAAGCTGACTTGCGTTTGGTCTTGCCAGCTTGTTTATTCTCAGCACCAAGCTCGGCGAAGTCGATTTTGCGCTCTTCAAGGTTGACTGCAGCCACCAGCACCATTATCGGATCACCAAGGCGGTATTGCTTTCCGGTACGTTCACCAACCATTGCCTGTGCAGCCTGATCGAAACTGTAGTAATCGTGCGAAAGGTTAGTCACATGCAACAAACCTTCTACGTGAATGTCGGTCAGCTCTATAAACAGGCCAAATGAGGTTACGGCTGTGATCACACCAGGATACTCACTTCCGATATGGTCTTGCATGAACTCACATTTAAGCCAGCTAACCACATCGCGGGTAGCCTCTTCGGCCCTTCTCTCTGTAGTTGAGCAACTCTCGCCCAGTGCATTCATTTGCTCACGCGAATAGCGATAGTTAATAATGCTGTCGCGCTTAAGAATATGTTTTATCGCACGATGCACAAGCAAATCAGGATAACGCCGTATTGGTGAGGTGAAGTGCGCATACTGATTCAGCGCCAAACCAAAGTGACCTTCATTTTTAGGCTGGTAGACTGCCTGCTGCATAGAGCGCAACATGATGGTTGATATAACTGAACTGTCCGGCCGGTCTTCTATTTGTCTACTCAGAACAGCATAGTCAAGTGCGGTGGGTTTATCTCCTCCACCAAGACTCAAGCCGCGCAATGACAAAAATGAGCGCAAGTCTTCCAATCGGTCAGATTTAGGTCCATGGTGCACACGATACAGGGCAGGCACATTGTGCTGTTCGAGAAAACCAGCGGCCGCTACATTAGCCAGAATCATGCATTCTTCTATGAGCTTATGCGCATCGTTACGAACAATCGGAACAATCTCACTGATTTTTTTGTTCTCGTCAAAAACGATTCTTGTCTCAGTCGACGCAAATTCAATGACGCCCCTGCCCGATCGATTTTCGGCAAGCACTTTATACAAATCGTGCAAGTTCTGAAGATGCGGTACGACCTCGCCGAAAGTGTCATGCAGCGAACTTTTTTCTTCGGTTAAAATCTCGTTGACTTGCGCATAAGTTAACCTTGCATGAGATAGCATGACCGCATTGTAAAAACGAGCACGCTTAATAGCGCCTGTTTCTTCCAGCGTCATTTCGCACAACATGCAAAGCCTTTCTACATCCGGGTTTATCGAACAAAGACCGTTGGATAGTACTTCTGGCAGCATTGGCACAACACGGCCAGGAAAATAAACCGACGTACCACGATTTTCGGCTTCTTTATCCAGCGACCCATCAGTTTCCACATAGTGTGCAACGTCGGCAATGGCCACGAGTAGTCGCCACCCACTGCTGGTTTTTTCACAATACACCGCATCGTCAAAATCGCGTGCATCAACACCATCGATAGTAACCAGAGGCAAACGCGTAATATCTTTGCGCCCCATTTTGTCTTTTTCCTGCACGCCAGTTGCAAAAGCGTTCGCCTGATCAAGCACACCTTGAGGCCACTCAAATGGAATGTCATGAGAACGCAGAGACATATCAATCTCCATCCCAGGTTCCATGTGTTTACCGAGTACTTCGATGACTTTGCCCACTGGCGGGTTATGACGGCTGGGTTGTTCGGTAATTTCAGCAACCACAATATCGCCATGCACGGCCTGACCACGCTCCGCCTCTGGCACCATTAAATCCAAATGGATTCTTTTGTTGTCAGGGGCAATAACGATCACGCCCTTCTCTTCCAGAAATCGACCAACAATCGACTTGTTTGCCCGCTCCACTACATCAACAATTCGGCCTTCGCGTCGACCCCGACGATCAACACCGCTTAAGCAAACTACCGCCCTGTCGCCATGCAACACAAGTCGCATCTGTTTGCCATTGAGATAGACGTCGCCCTTACCATCGTTCTTATCAGGCACTAGAAAGCCAAAGCCATCGGGGTGAGCTGTGATTCGCCCGGCCATCAAAGCTTCGGTATCAACAGGTACCAGGCCACGCTTCCGGTTCTCGATAAGCTGACCATCACGCTGCATTGCACGTATACGTCGACTTAATGCGTCCAACGCCTTTGCGTCTTCAGCCAGGCCAAGTTTGTTCGCCAACGAGTCGAAATGTAACGGAGCTTTTTCGCGCCGTAGCATGGCCAGAATGTACTCACGACTGGCAATGGGCTCGCCGTACTTGGCTTTCTCCCGTTCCAGATGCGGATCACCCGCTTTTTTGTTTCGGGCGGCTTTTTTATTTTTTTTGTGCTTGGGTTTGTTCATAGGTAATTACTAAACGAATTACGACAAGGGTACGCTAAAAGTGACTTTTCAAACATTTAGATCTAAACAACATTGACAGTTTGGCTAAGCTTCGGTACATTTCGCGCTCTTTTCGAAGAATTCCGAACGTTACGACCTTTGCCGAGGTGGCGGAATTGGTAGACGCGCTAGCTTCAGGTGCTAGTGAGCTTATGCTCGTGGAGGTTCAAGTCCTCTTCTCGGCACCACTTATCACAGCTAAAATCACGCTTTATCTGAATCTACTGGTGAGCATAGCTCGTGAGACCAGTTGCACTGCGCGTACAAGTCCTCTTCTCGGCACCACTTAC
>CALJNA010000026.1 GCA_937981955.1 uncultured Granulosicoccaceae bacterium | reverse complement strand
GGTGGCGTTCATGATCTTTGCCGCCACACTGATTGCAAAGCTGTTAAAACGTTATCCGTGGATTGCCTATGTGGGGCTGGCACTGATTTTCTACGTTGGGCTGGTCATGATATGGGAAGGCGGGCATGAGATCTTTGCGTCTATTGCCTGATCAGTTCTGAGCCCCGTTCACCGCCGGATAGTTGTTCAACCGATGAACTGCCGGTGCTTTTAATTAGCGCAATAAAACTTGTTGCAGTTTTAACAAACTGGGCAGGTTGTGCGCACTAAGGTAGTCGCTTACATAAGGTAGTACAGGTTCCATTCGTTTGTCAGGGTGTCCATCCGGGAATCGACCCAGTAGCGGGTTTACCCATACCACTCTTCTGGCCCTTCGTGACATTCTACTCACCTGTTCCGCGAGTACATCTGGCGTGTCAGTGTCACAACCATCACTGAATACCAGGATGGTTGTGTGAGATTTCACCAATAAACCAAGTTGATTATCATTGAAAGTTTCAAAAGACTTTGCGATTCGGGTGCCTCCAACCCAGCCCTGTGATGCCGTGTTAATCGTGTGTTCAAAGTCAGATTCCTCTAGTGAGTGGAAACCTTTTCCCAAATCGATCAATTCAATATTAAAGGCAAACGCATGCGAGCTTTCAAAAACCGCAAGCAGCTTGCGTGTGAACCTGAGAAATAGCCGGGCATATACATCCATCGATTGACTGATATCGAGCAGTAAGACAAAGCTTGGTAATTTCTTCTGCTTGACATGGTACCGAAGCTGAAACACAGAGCCCTGATACCGAAGCGATTGTTTGATGGACTGGTGAAGCGCAACACGCGTACCTGTGCTTGAAAGACGCGTTTTTTTGATGAATCGCCGCCGGCATCGTTGGCCCAGTTCATCAACGTATTGATCGATTAACTTTTTCTCATGCGGATTAAAAACGAATCTGAAATCGGCTAGCGACAATGCGTTGTAATCACCGGAGCCGTAGACATTAACTTCAAGTTGTTTTTCGCTGGATGTACCTGCCAAACCAACCATTCGCTGCTGGTGCCCCGATTCTCCGACCGTGCCTGGCTTGTCCTGTCCTGATTCGTTGTCGTCATAGGAAAAATGTTCCCACCAGTAAGCGTGGAATAACTTGTCAAAATTTTTCCATTGGTCTGGTGTTTTACAGAAACAGGCTTTAAGGCCATCTTTGAAAAGATAGCGATCATGAAGTGTATTGGTAGCAGCGACTTTCATTGCATCCTGGATGCTGCTGGGGTTGGCTGGAAACGCATTGGACCGAAGTAAATGAGCAAAGTCCATTATTCGGTTGCTTATGCTTGGTAGTTGTTGTTGGTCCTTGTGCGACATATTCAGCAGGATGAGACGGCTGATTAGTTCACGGTCTGTGATGAGCGATCGTCATGATCATCTGCATACATTGCGGCTTGTTCGTGTTTAAGTAGCTCCAAATCGTTGCGCGTTTTGATTAAACAAGACAGCGTGCTATCGGTCAGCTCAGGTGCTGCGCGCAGATCATTGACACCAATTGCCATCAGTGCGCCGGCCCAGTCAATAGATTCAGCCACACCGGGTGTTTTACGCAAGCCCAGAGTGCGAATTTTCTGTACATAAGAAACGACTTGTCGAGTGAGGGTTTCATCAATGCCGGGTAGCCGGGTTTTTATTATTTGCTGTTCTTTGTGACTGTCTGGATACTCAATGTAATGATAAAGGCAACGTCTGCGTAAAGCGTCACTGAGTTCTCTGATACCGTTCGACGTTAGAATAACAGCAGGACGCGAGCGCGCCTTGAATGTGCCAAGTTCCGGTATGCTGATTTGAAAGTCAGACAATACTTCTAGTAACAGTGCCTCAAATTCCTGATCTGCTCTGTCTATCTCATCAATTAATAAAACCACTGGCTGCTCTGAAGCGATTGCGGTAAAAAGTGGTCGTTTAAGTAAATAGTCTTCGCTGTACAAGGCGTTCTTTAATTGAGTGGCTTGCGCTTCGTGCTCTGGTGTGTCGGCGGCAGTAGCGCTCATTTGAATGGCAAGTAACTGTCGTTGGTAATCCCAGTCGTACAGTGCGTGTTGCGCATCCAGACCTTCGTAGCATTGCAGCCTAATGAGTGTTCGATTTTGTGCTTGTGCCAGACATTTAGCTATTTCGGTTTTACCCACTCCGGCTTCGCCTTCAATGAGCAGGGGTTTTCCCAGTTCGCCCAGCAAAAACAGGCTGGATATTAACGCCTGATCGGTAACATAGCCTTGTTGCGATAGAGAATGAGCCAGCTGCGCTCGCTGCTTTTCTGCCTCTTTGGCGTTATTGTGTGACTGTATATGTTGCATAGTGCGGGTATAGCCAAAATTAGAATAAAATATCTGTTCCGCCCATAACTATTCTTGGTATTGTGCTGTTCCAAGAACTTAACTTAACGAATTTAACCAAAAATGGCACTGTACCGGTTATGAAAAAATACAAGGTAACCTATTTCGATTTTGATGGCGGTCGTGCGGAACCCATACGTATCGCTATGCATGCCGCCGGACTCAGTTTCGACGATGAGCGTTGGTCCTTCCCAGAATTTGGGGAAAAGCAACAGTCGATTCGATTCCATGCAGTTCCGACGCTCCAGATCGATGGAAAAACCATAACACAGTCAAATGCGATCAGCCGTTATATCGGTAAAATGTGCGGTTTATACCCCGAGGAGCCGCTGCAGGCCTTGTACTGCGATGAAGTGCTTGGCGCTCTTGAAGATCTGAACCACTATGTGGTACAGACGTTTGGTTTAAAAGATGAGGCACTGAAAATCGCTCGTGAAGCGCTTGTTGCCGGTCGACTGCCAGTGTTTATTAAAGGGCTCGAAGAGCTGCTGCAGCGAGGCGGTGGCCGCTACTTTGCAGGACAAAGCTTGAGTATCGCGGATTTGAAGATGGTTCAACAAACCAAGGCACTACAATCCGGGAATCTGGAGCACGTGCCGACTGATCTTATTAAACAGATCGCACCGGCGCTGACTGAACACCAAAAGTCGATAGAAATGGAACCGCAGGTTGTTGCTTACTATGCGTCTTTGAAAAGCCAGGGGTAAAAATTTGAGTAAACAACCGACAGGTGGTCGTATTCTATGTGTTGGTGAGGCCATGGCTGAGCTGATGCTGGGCAACAATGAAAGCGCACAACCTTCGATAGGATTTGCAGGTGACACATTAAATACTGCTATCTATCTTAAGCGTCTGTTGAAAGAGCCATCTGAATTATCGTACGTCACTGCCGTTGGTAACGATCCTTTGTCATCTCGATTGCTTAATATGATTAGTGCGGAGTCGATCGATACATCACTGATCAATACATCGGCAGACCGACTGCTCGGTCTGTATGCGATAACAACCGATGAGTCCGGGGAGCGTACATTCAGCTACTGGCGCAGTCAGTCTGCTGCACGCACGCTTTTTCAAAATGGCAACGAGCTGGATTTTTCGCATCTGGCTGAGGCTGAAGTTGTGTATTTCTCTGCAATTACATTGGCGATATTGCCAGCGTCTGTTCGAACCGCTTTCATTGCTGAATTAGACCGGTTGCGTAAGAAGAATAATCTAATAGTGGTTTTTGATTCAAACTATCGACCGGCCCTTTGGGAATCTCAAGGCGATGCACAGAAGTTTGTGTCTGATGCGTGGAGAATAACGGATATAGCACTTCCTTCTGTGGATGACGAACAGCATTTGTTTGGTGATGACGATGAAGATGGCGTTGTTAGTCGACTTCGCGGCTATGGCATAAGCCGAGGTGCACTCAAGCGTGGAGATCGCGGCCCATTGTCGCTAGCCGAACACTTGGAGACTCAGTCAATCGAACTGAAGTTTAGTACCGATAAACCGGTCGTTGTTGTTGATACAACAGCGGCTGGAGATAGTTTTAATGCGGGGTATTTGAGCGTCATACTCGATGGTGGTGATGATCGTACAGCTTTGCATGCCGGTCATGACTGCGCAATGCGCGTTATCGGTCACAGCGGCGCTATTATTCCGTTGGACGAATGGACTCAGGCAAGCTGACAAAGCGTTTCGCCCGAACATGCACGGGCGAAACGTTTATTGAGCTACTTCACGACAAATTCTGATTTAATAAATTGGAAATTTCGCGGTGAGCTCAAGCACAGATTTTTTCACTGTTGCTTCCACATCACGATTGCCGTCTTCACCATTTTCTGACAAGCCATCTAGAACGGTATTGATCATCTCACCGACCTGAACAAACTCTGCCTCACCGAAGCCTCTGGACGTTGCTGCGGGTGAACCGAGTCTGACGCCGGATGTAACAAAAGGAGACTCGGGATCGAATGGTATACCGTTCTTGTTACACGTAATGGCAGCGTTACCCAACGCGGCTTCGGCGGCTTTGCCGGTGACCTTTTTCGCACGTAGATCCACCAGCAGCAAATGCGTATCGGTACCACCTGACACAATGTCAGAACCACCTTTTTGAATCGTATCTGATAATGCTTTGGCGTTGTCGACAACACTTTGAGAGTAAGCTTTAAATTCGGGCTTAAGTGCCTCACCAAAGGCAACGGCCTTGGCAGCAATAACGTGCATTAGCGGACCACCTTGAAGTCCCGGGAATACAGCAGAGTTAATTTTCTTACCCAACTCAGCATCGTTGGACAAGATCATTCCACCGCGCGGGCCACGCAGCGTTTTATGCGTGGTGGTGGTGACCACATCTGCATGGTCCAGTGGATTAGCGTGTACCCCGCCAGCAACCAAACCAGCAAAATGTGCCATGTCTACCATCAGTTTTGCTCCGACAGTGTCAGCAATTTTTCTGAACCGCGCAAAGTCCAGTGTTCTAGGGTAGGCTGAGCCACCGGCAATAATAAGTTTGGGTTTGCACTTGATAGCTTGCTCTTCTACTTCATCGTAGTTGATAACATGGGTATTCTCGTCAACACCATAAGGCACAACGTTGAACCACTTGCCCGACTGATTTACCGGAGAACCATGTGTCAGATGGCCACCGGCGGCCAGATTCAACCCCATGTAAGTATCACCGGGTTGCAGCAGGGTGAAGAACACAGCCTGGTTTGCCTGCGCACCGGAGTGTGGTTGCACGTTAACGAACTCGCAATTGAACAGTTGTTTAGCCCGGTCACGTGCAAGGTCTTCAGCAATATCAACGTATTCGCAACCACCGTAATAGCGTCGGCCTGGATAGCCCTCAGCATATTTATTCGTCATGACAGAACCTTGTGCTTCCATGACAGCTTTGGATACGATGTTCTCAGATGCGATGAGCTCTATTTCGTGTTGTTGCCTGCCCAGCTCTGAATTGATTGCTTTTAAAATTTCCGGGTCGGAATCTTTAAGTTCATTGTTAAGCGTGGCTTGTGCAGCCGCACTGTTTGTGATGGTTGCCGATTTGTTCATAGTGCTACCGTAAGTTTGTCATTTGGCTGTTCGAACCGTTTCTTCGGTTCGCATGCCCGTATGATACCGGCTTTTATCTCCGGAATATTGAAATTGGAGAATAACAGAGGGTTTTGTGATGGAGCCATAGCCAGCTATGTCAGGTGTATGGCGACGAAATACTGTTTATTCATGCAGCTGTGACAAGGCTGTAAACATCAGGTGCTGGCGTACATTCATTTTGGGATAAACACGGTTTCCAGTACGATTTTGGTCAGCAGTCCAGTTTCAGCGCTACGCCCTGTCTGTAACGGTAAAACGGTTAATTATTTATACTGCTTCGAACGATGTCGACGCAGTTCGGGTTACTTGAATCAAAAATTTTGATATTGAACGTTTTTATATTCAATGTCTTTATATTCTATGTCTTTATATACTATGAACAGTTCGAACAATGCATTTTCCGAAGCCGACAAGTCGATCGAGTTTGATGGCGTTACCTTGCATGGCACTTTGTGTACTCCGGATGATAAACCCGCGCGGCAAGTCGTGCTAATGATTCCGGGTAGTGGTGAAGTTGATCGCAATGAAAATGCCTTGCAACTGCAGCTCAATACATTTAATCAGATCGCACACGCTCTGGCCAATGCCGGTATAGCCAGCCTCAGATACGACAAAAGAGGCTGTGCAATGAGCGGTGGAAACTACCATGAAACAGGTTTTTTCAATTTTGTCGATGATGCGGAAGCCTGGTTAAATTGTGTTAGTGCTTATCCAGAACTCAATGGTGCAAAACCGTATTTACTGGGTCATAGCGAAGGTACACTCATTGCCAATTTCTTAAGCGCTGAGAACACTCTGGTTAATGGACAGATATTGTTAACACCGTTTCTGGAAAACCTGGAATTGACCATAGAGCGGCAGCTCAAACACACGCTTGATGAAGTGAGAAAACTGTCTGGTTTAAAAGGTTTTGTTGTGCGTATGTTTATCCGACTAAGCGGCGATCAACTAACAAAACAGCGCAAAATCATGCAAAAAGTCAAAAACACAACGAAGTCTTCTTTAAAGCTGAAGAAGACAATGATCAATGCAAAGTGGCTCCGAGAAATCATGTCGGTTGAGCCTGCTGAAATATATGAGAAAGTCAGTGTGCCGACTTTATCGATTGGTGGTGAGAAAGACTTACAGTGCCTTCCATCAGACGCAGACAAGGTAAGCCAGCACGTGAAGGGTCCGGTGGAAACGCATGTGCTTAGTGATATGACACATATACTTCGTGTCGATGATGAACCCGCATCGGCATTCAGATACAAACAGCTCTCGCAGAATCCGATAGACTCGCGCGCCTGCGAAATTATTGTCAGCTGGCTTCAGCGCCAGCTACTTTAAATATATTTATGCTGCTCCTATCGATAACTCGAGTTTGATGCAATGACTCCGTTTTCCAGCGCAATGCGTGTTGCCTCGGCAATGGTGCTGATGTTGAGTTTTCGATAAATGCTGGACACATGTTTGGCCGCAGTGTTGGATGTGATATCCAGAGACTCGCCAATCTCTTTTCGGGAGTAGCCCGCAGCCACAAGCGTTAGTACATCAATTTCCCGCCGGGAAAGTACTCGCACACACATTCCGTCCAAACTCAGTCCTGATTTTGGCTGAAAAGCTGGCATGGTCGTCGAGTTTGACGCATGTTGGTTTTTCAGTCTGTCTCTTAAAGCTTGTAGCTCGCGATTGGACAGAGCGTTAATTTCTCTGAACAGGCGATTGACTCGATCATTCGGTGGGATGGTTTCGTTGAAAACTGCACTTTTGTAGGACATGATGTTTCACCTCATAGTTACATCTAGGTTAAGCATTACACCCCCGTTACTTACCGGATGTGGTAATTCGCACATATTGTGTCGAATTGTGTCTTAAAGAGTCTGGAAGCAGGCTTTGTGGGCGACATGGTGCACTTTAGTGATTGATTTGTCTGGCCATTTCCCGCAAGGTTAAGTGTATGATTTTTGGGCATGGGGTTCTTTTTTGTGGATTTGCGAGGTGCCAGAATGAACGCTGATGGCCGAGCCGGTTCTCACGGGCCATCGGACAGCCAGGCGCTGTGAAGCTCCGGGATACCGCAGAACGTCGACCTGTCACCATTTTGCACTGCGATTTGGTGAATTCGACGCAGTTGGTGGACCGACTCGACCCGGAGGAATTTCTCGGCGTTGTCGAACAATTTCTTGAAATGGCGGCCCAGGTCGTCGAAGATTTCCACGGGACCGTAGCAGGCTTCACTGGCGATGGTATCGAGGCTTATTTCGGGTATCCGGTTACCACAGAAACCCCAGCGGTCGATGCAGTAGCCGCTGCGCTTCGAATTCGAAACACACTCACCGCAAATCGTTTAAATACATCGGTTCAGCTGCAGTGCAGAGTGGGGGTTGCTACCGGTATTGCTGTTGTGGGTAAGCCTGAAAGTGGTGAGCTTGGCCGAAGGCTTATGGCATTCGGTTCGGTTGCACATCTTGCCGAGCGATTGCAGTCGGCCGCTGAACCTGATCAGGTATTTATCGATTCCGAAACGCGTAAGTTGTCCGCGCAGCACTTTACGTTTATCGATGTCGGGCTGGCGCAGCTAAAAGGCTTTGAGGAAGATATTGAACTTTCCGAAGTGGCAGGGCTGGCAGATTCAGCGTCCCGATTCGACTTTAATGCCCATCAGTCAGTCCCGATTGCCGGGCGTCAGTATGTCATTGATGTGTTGAACGATCGATGGCAAATAGTTTTGCAGGGTGAAGGCCAGGTTGTGCATCTCATTGGTGATGCTGGTATTGGCAAGTCGCGGGCTATGCATGAGTTTCAAATTGCCATAACACATGAAAATGTTCGTACATTTCATCTTCAATGCTCCAGTCAGCACGTATCCACACCACTGCACCCGTGGATCCATTACATCCCGGTACTGGCTAATTTCCGACAGTCGGACAACGTTGAGCAAAGACTGGAAAAAACCCAGGACTACCTGACCAACAGGCTGGAACTGCCAGATCGACTTGTGGAACTGAGTCTGTCGTTAATGGGTATTGACGAAGAATTAGAGGCTGCGGCTGGGGTAGTGCCTCCAATTGCTGCATTATCCGAGCTCTATCGTATTCTGGCTGACCGTCTGGTAGAACAATCGCGAAAAGATCCAGTCATTATTCTGGTTGAAGATGTGCAATGGATAGACGCAACATCTTCAAGCTGGCTGGAGTTAATGATAGAACTGGCGTCAAACGAATCCATATTTATTGGTGTGACCTCGCGACCAGGTACGCCAGATTTTTCTGCAAACTCACATCTCACTTCGCTCTCGGTTGTCAAACTCAGTAACTCAGAAGCCAGCAAACTGGTTCAGCAGCTGGTTGAAAGAGCGTCAGGCAATTTATCGGATGAATCTATCCGGGAAATCGTTCGGCGCTCCGACGGAAACCCGCTTTATATCGAAGAACTAACCAGCATGTTTCTTGAGCAGCCAGTGAATGCCGAAAACGGCTCGTCGGTTGATATGCGAACGAAGTTACCGATTACCTTGCAAATGTCGCTGCTTGCCCGAGTTGATCGAATCAAGCGCGGCCGCGAACTTGCGCAAATTGCGTCGGTTATCGGTGACTCGTTCACGGTCGAACAAATGGAGAATCTTACAGAGCGTGACCGGGACAGTGTAAGTATTGGTCTCTCGGAGCTGGTTAGTTCGAACGTGCTGCGTTGTATTCAGCGAGCCGATATTGTGCGTTATGAGTTTAGACATTCACTTTTGCAAGATGCGGTTTACTCCAGTTTGCTCAATACGAAACGTGAGCAAGTGCATGGGAAAATCGCTAGTTATTTACAAGCACGGGCAGAGACAGATGGCAGGTATGAGCCGGAAGTCATTGCTTTTCATTTCGAGTCAGCCAAAGACTGGTCAGGCGCATTTTATTATTGGGTTTTTGCGGGTGAACGTGCCTTGCGAAGTGGTGCGACCAGTGAAGCGATAGATCGGCTTGAAAGAGCGCATCTGCTGGTTGATCATGCAGGTCAAGACAGCGGACATCTTTCACATTTGCAAAGGATGCACATGGCTTACGGCATGGCTGTAAATGCAGTAAGAGGCGCTGTTGCCAATCCGGGGGCTCACTTCAAACTGGCCAGTGAATTGGGCGAGCAACTTGATAATATTGAACTTACCGTCGAGGCCCTGGATTGGCAGTTCGGTGTGGCATTCAATTCTGGACAACTGGAATTGTGTACTGAACCTGCCGAACAATTAATCCGGATTGGTCAACGTACCGATAACCCGTTGCCATTCATGGCTGGTTCGCAAGCGCTGGGCATGGTGTACTTTAATCAGGGTAAGTTTGTCGAAGCGGTTGAACGTTTTGAAATGCTGTTTGAACGTGAACCCGATCTGGTGTCAGGTCAGCATTGTTACCCCAGCCTGTCACTAAGCTACTTCGCCTGGGCTAAATGTATGCTTGGAGATCGGAAGTCTGCATTTGCGTTGGCTGAGCGTGCGATCACCAGTTCTGTTGATGAATCGCCGCACGCCTACACTATTGCTCTAAGCAATTGTTCGTACGTTTATCATGCATTGGGTGATACGGAGTCGCTCGAACGCTGTAATCGAACACTCAACGAGCATTGCGAGGCAACCGGTGAGTTCATGTATTCAAGGCGTGCTGCGACCATGCGCGATTATTTACTGACAAAGCGCACGAAAGAAAGTGCTTATTTGCCATCGATGGTCGAGAATTTGACAGCCCTGCTAGAGGCAAAGGAAGAGATTGAGCTCACTTACTTGTTTGCATTACTAGCAGATGCACAGATCGAACTGGGCCTGTACAGTGGCGCAAATGAATCGTTGCTAACAGCAATGGCCATCGCAAACCGAAATGGTGAAATGTTCTGGTTTGCACAGCTGAATAAAATGATGGCAGTTGTGATAGAGCATGAACCGCAGCAATGCTATAAAGGACTTGGGCCAGATTATTATCTCGACAGGGCCATAGAAGTTGCAGCGCAGCAGGGCGCTTTGGAGTGGGAAGAAGAGGCGCGCGAACATCGTATGTCCTTTAATCTAGGCGATAAGGACAGTGAAAACGTGGAGGGAGCGAGCAGTGGAGTGCATTGACGAAAGCATACGGCCAACATCCGCAGAGATCAGGGCTCCGAGTATGAAAGCGCTTTTTGCTGAAGCGCAAGCCATTGATGCGAAAATGAAAGTGCCAGAGGCGCTATGGTCTCGTTTGCGTGGCAAGCAAGTCAAAGCCGTCGATCATGATCAGGATTTGTGGTTCCGGAATATGGCAGACGCAAAGCCCTCGCTGTTTCGTGACTTTCCGGTGCCGGCTTTAAAGCCTGTCGGTGCAAAAAAAGCCTCCCTCGATGAAGCAACTGAGCGACTGCTAAAAGTGTTGCGTGGGGCGCGTTCACAGCATAAGTACCGTTTCCGCACAGGCCGTAGCCGAAGCTTGAAATACATGACGATTCGAGAACTTATGAAGTATTGGTCGAATCCGCGTTCTATCGTGACGACAACCGATCTGCATATCAGAGATACGGTTATCGAAAAAGTCATCGATGTAAATGCCTTAAGTGATTTTAACTTGTTTCCACTTATGCATGAGGACACCAGCTCGCTGGAAATGATGAGTATGGTGATCAGTTCTGCAGGAGCCTTAACCGACTCGCATTCAGATGATATGGATATTTCCAACTACTGCTTTTTTGGATCAAAATTGTGGCTTGCATGGGATACCCATGAGGGGCACGAGCACGGTCTTGATGATTGTGATCGGGTGGAAATAGAAGAACACGCAAGATTTGACATGAAAACGTTCATATCGTTGAAAAGTGCGCGCTGGTTTGTGGTCAACGATGGTGATATGTTGTTCATGCCAGGCAATATGGCTCACCGTGTCGTCACACTGAAACCTTATGTGGGGGTTGGGGCGTTCTATGTCGCATTTCCAAATGCGCTCAGGACCGTGTCGCGCTGGCAAAACTATACCGCCAATTGGGAGTTGGACAAGTCTCCTGAGGAAATTGAGCATTCAAGCCGTGAAGAAGTGGCATCGTATGTCGCAAAGACGTTTAAATCTGGTCCAAAACGCTTGAAAAACAAGGCTGGTGCTAGCTATAGTACGTATGCGCTGGAATCGTGGTTGAAAGCCTATTCGCAATCAAAACGTAAGCATTGGTCCAGCGCGGCTACCATAGCCGATGCTTACAACAGCTCGCCCTAGACGGATTTCTTAGCGTGCCTTACATGGTAACCAGGAACGATGTCATTAAAGCATGGAAGAATAACCGGAACGACGCTTGCGTCTTTCGAACTTTTTCAGAAGCTGGATGCTGACGCGCGTGAAGATATAGCGCGTTATTTCAGAGTCAAGCAATTAGTCAAAGGCCAATACGTCATTTCTGAGTCGCAGGCCAATAACGAAGTCTACTTCCTGGTATCGGGTAAGGTGCACGCGTGTGCGTTTTCTCAAAACGGCAAGCAAGTGCAATTTGAAGAACTCAGATCGGGCATGATGTTCGGCGAGCTCGCTGCCATCGATAACAAAGATCGCAGCAGTGATTGTATCGCCGTCACTGAAGTCACACTGGCGGTCATTTCATCCGAAGATTTTCATGTTCTTATCGATACCTATAAATCGGTGCGTACCTTTGTTATACAGCGACTGGCATACATGGTGCGCTTGCACATGAGAAAGCTCTATGAACTCACCACTTATCCGGTAAACCAGCGGGTCCGTTTTGAGCTACTTCGTATTGCATCCCGGCATGAGCTTAGTAAAAGCAAGGATGCAACTTGTTCAGCAATCTCATTTGCTTCGGTGCCTACTCATGCTGAAATTGCTGCACGAATCGGCACTCATCGTGAAGCGGTTACTCGAGAGCTGAAATTGCTGGAAAGTGCGGGCACCATTACCTGGCGTCCGGGTGAATACGTTATTCACGATCTGACTCAGCTGACTATGGGTGCTGTGGCTGCGAATCAGTAAGGCCGACGTTAGCCGGGTCACATTAAAATCCCTTTTGCTGGCTTGCGATAACATTTCTCTGCTGTGTTGGTAATTTTCCCCTGACGTTATGCCCGTGGTGACAATGAGAGGATCTGCACAGGTTTTCTGTGGCCACAGATCGTTTTATTGATGTGCGTATGAATAAGCCGGTGCTTTGTACCTATGCTGGCTAATACTTCCTGTCGTTAACAAAATATTCATGTGTTCTCTGTAATTTTCCCGTCTCAAGACGCACTTCCAATAATCCGCTAAGCATTTTAATTGCTGATAACGAATCTAACTTGGCTGTGTGCATGGCTGGGTTTCGGCCAGTGGTTATAGGCGTATGTTTCATGGATTGGTTCGATGTGAGGGCTGAAAATATGTTCAGGAAAAAGTTAATTACACCATTAGTCGGAGCCTTGTTTGTTGTTGGCTGCGGTCAAGGTGCAGAAAATTCAGGTGCTATCAATCCAGCGACTGGTGCGGCAAACAGTGCGCCAGCTTATCAGCCTTCGACGCAGGGTATGACAAGGCGATTAAGCGATCAGTCGTTTAATTCGCTGAATGTCTTTGAGCAGTACCGGGTGGCCAACAAACTCTATTCGACTTTGTACAAGGGCATCGGGGTTGCAGATTTCTTTAAACTTGATGCGGGTCTGGCTGCGCCAGAAACCATAAATGGCGGTCAGTACATTGGTGGCTTGATGCAACGTTTGCAAACAGATTTGCCGATCGCTGAGCAACAAAGACTTGATCTTGCGATTCTTGGCAGTGATGTTGTTGAAACGGGTACGACACAGGTACTTGATGCCAAATACACCTTCTCCAGGGATAAAGCCAGAGAGCTACCTTTAGCCAGAATACATACCTACCCGATCAGTCGTCAGGTGTATGTGCAGTGGATGGCCTGGCATCTGGCAAATTCCATACTGTTCTCACCTGCCTCGGAACTCGACAGTGCTGATATGAATGATGTGCAAACGGTTTTCAGGCGGCTTAGCAACGGTATTGCCTCGAACACGCCTATTCAGACACTGGTGCTTGAACACATGCGATCGGAAGCCAACTGGCGGCGATTTCGATCTCCTGAAGACAACACGCGTGAAATGATGGAAGTGTTTCTGCATTTGGAAGATCAGGATGCCGATGTTCCTGCAGCATCAAAAGCGTGTCAGGACTGGTATTTAACCGATGAAAACCAGGGGTATAAGTTGTCCTATACCGACTTTCCCAACACCGAGCCGCAAGAGGTTTTGGGTATGTCGGTTACTACCTGTGATGATTTCTATCAGGTTGTTGCACAGCATCCCAACCTGTTGCCAACGATAGCTGGTGTTCTGGTGCGTCATTTCTATGCTGACAAGGGTTTTGATTATCAAGTACAGATGGTTGAGGCCATTGTTGCGCAGCAGCCAACGACTTTTGATGCCTTGTTTTCTCTGATCATTTTTTCTGAAGAGTACTTGTTAAACAATGAGCGCATGCGTTCTTACGAAGAAATATTTCTTGCAACCGCGGAGCGGCTGCGCTGGAGAACGCGCGATGATACGTTTCGAAGTCTGGCGTCAGGCCGTGGTGGATTGAATCGTTCCTATATGGCCGAAATGGGCTGGCCGGCTATGTCTGCAAAACTTGGCCGCATTGGAGGTGTTGCAACGGATTCATTGAGTTTTGCCAATTTCCACAAAGGTTTAAGAGAAGATCTTTTTTTGGATAAGTATCGCTGGTCACGATCGCTTGGTGTTCAGGAACAAGAACCGTTAGATGAGACCGATGAGCAGATGTCAGTTAGTGAATATGAGCGACGCATTGCGCTCAATAAACAGTTAAAACGACTGACTATCAGTGAGCTGATTGATTATTTGTTTTTGACTACTGCGTTAAGACCGGCGACTGAACTGGAGCGCTCAGAGCTTACAAGGCTATATGATGAGTATGGCTTTCTGCGACATGAAGAAGAACGTTCGTATGTGAATACCTGGAGCATGTCCTCGCTTGCGCGTATGACGTTTGATTATACGTCGCGGCTATCCGAAATCTATTATTTCAAAACAACCACCGGAGAAGCGCAATGAATAGAAGACATTTTCTTACCAAAGCAGGGGCTTTTTCACTGGCAATGGCTGCGCCGTCGTTTACTCGTATGCCAGGTTTATTGAGCAATGCTCACGCAGCAACGTTGGCCGAAGCCAACTTTGCCATGCCAGCGCGATTACCTCAGGTGATTAATTTGTTTATGTATGGTGGCGCATCGGAGCTAGCCGGTAATTTAACAAACATACAGGAAATTGATGCGATTTCACAGAATCGCTATCCAGAAGAATTGCTTCAACCGGCCAATATGGAACAAGGGCAGCTAACGCCAAATGGTTTTTGGCGTGACGCAGGTGGTATGTCAATGGAAGCCATGCTGGCCAGTGGCGACATGAGTGTATATCGCACCATAAACAGAATTAAAGACAATACGCGAGCGCACCGGCAAAGTATTTACTCAAGTCAGAAAGGTTCACTGAACATTGATGGGTCTCCTGGTATGGGTTCGACCATAGCCGCAGTGCTCGAAGCAAATCGTGGGCAGCTCGATGGTTCAGTTCAGCTTGGTGGCAAAACACTGGACGAACTGGTACTGCCGTTTGTGTCTTTTGAAGGAAGCTCAGTGGCATTTTCGGCCAACAGCGATTTGGCTTTGCCATTAAGGCTTAGGGGTTTGAGTCTTAATGAGAATTTCGACAACCCTTACACACGAGCCGATGATGAATACTCATCCGAACTCAATGCAATTATTCGGCAAGTAGAAAGCAATGTGATGCGAACCCGATTTTCCAAAGTGCACGGTGGTTTTGAGCTGCGAAGCAGAATGGAATCGCTTATTGGTGGTTTACAAACAGCAGCAGATAGCCCGCTACCAAGTTTACCGCTAAACAGTGTAGACGGAAGTCCCGATGTCGATGCAGACCCGGATACAGGCTATTTACGATACCCTGAAAATAATTCGTTCAGCAACCGATTGAAAGCAGCAGTTACACTGGCCATTGAGAATCAGGATACATTGTTTATATCACTTGGCGATGGCCTTGGTGGTTGGGATGATCATGATGCATCGATTCGTGAATATGCACCGCGCATGCAACAGTTGATGGCGGCACTACGTGCCGCAATGAAGCATATTCGTTATGCCGACGTGAGTGCAGGTGGTCAACGCGACACCAGCAACATCATTATTAATGTTCATGGCGATTTTGGTCGTAACGTTAATCTGAACAATTCACTGGGCTGGGACCATGGCAACAATCAGAATTTGTACACCTTTGGTGGACACGGCATCAGAGGTCGCGGAGCGTTAGGAAAAATTGTCGGGAAAACAGAAGTCTTCGGTTCGGCCAATGACAATCGCTTGTACACTCGTCCAACAGATGACAGTTATCAGGCTGAGCCCATGTCAATTGCTGCCAGTACCTTTCGCTATTTTGGTGTGAGTAACCCGACCGTTCTGACCAGCGATGACGAATACAATCCGTCTGGTGATAACGCTCTGGATGAAACCGTGGCAGGTGAACGTCTGTCGTGAGGTTTTCAGTAGGGGCACTATAACGATTCCCACGCGGAGGTCGTTCTCCAGCTTGAATTGAACTATGATCATTCATAACCGATTCAAGCTGGAATGCGCAGAGTGTGAGTGAAGATATTGTAGTGGTAGGTGGTGGTGCCGGCGGGCTTGAGCTCGCTATCAAGCTTGCGAGGAAGTTTAAAAGGCGTACCGATAAGAATGTGACTCTGATTGATTGCAATCCGACTCACATTTGGAAGCCGTTGTTGCATGAGATTGCGACCGGATCGTTAAACAGTAACCATGACGAAACCAGCTATTTGATGCTGGCGAGAAAATACCAGTTCGCGTTTGTACTGGGTCGTGTTAACCGGATAGACGGTGCGTCCGCCTGCGTGCACATTGAAGCCAGCCTTGATGAGAACAATCAGGAAATTGTAGCGGCAAGAACTGTCAGCTACACCCGCCTGGTTCTGTGTGTTGGTAGCTTATGTAACGACTTTGGTACACCCGGGGTAGAGGAGCACTGTTTGCTCCTTGACACACGTGCACAGGCGGAACGTTTTCACCAGCAATTTTTAAATCAACTGCACCGGATTCACGCTGATGAAAATGAGGGGCGTCGATTATCGCTGGTTATTGTCGGGGCCGGGGCCACTGGTGTCGAGCTGGCAGCAGACTTACACAACGTAGCCAAACAGCTGCCGGAATATGGGTTCAAGGCTTTCTCATCTGATCGTTTGCGAGTCATGATTGTTGAAGCGGGTCCGAGAATACTTGCGCAACTCCCACAAAGGGTCAGTGCATCGGTTACACGGGAACTGCAGAAAATCGGTGTAGAAATCAAAATTGACACCATGGTTAGTGCGATTGAATCAGATGCTGTGAAAACCAAATCCGGTCAGGACATATCAGCCGATCTGGTCGTTTGGGCCGCAGGTATCAAGGCACCTGGGTTTATCGCGAACAGCGGTTTGCCAACCGATAACATTGGTCGTGTCAGCGTTAATGAGTGCTTACAGGTTGAAGGTTCGAAAACCATGTATGCACTGGGGGATTGTTGCGCCTGTCCAATGGAGGATGGTTCGGTGGTGCCTCCTCGTGCACAATCTGCTCATCAAATGGCTGCGCGAGTTTACAAAAATATTCTGGCCGACTTATCAGGCAAACCTTTAACAGCATTCAAATACAAGGACTTTGGCAGTCTGATCAGTCTAAGTGAGTTTTCAACGGTTGGTAATCTGATGGGTAATTTGATGCGCGGTACCGTATTTGTGGAAGGGTGGTTGGCTCGATTGTTTTATTTATCGCTGTATCGTATGCACCAATCTGCAGTGCATGGATTTGGAGCCATGTTGCTGATCATGCTAGGGGATTCGATATACAAGGCGACCAGAGCCGATATTAAATTGCATTAGGCGTAAAATATGCCCTGAGATAATGCACCTGGCTGCGCCGAAGGTTTTCCACAAAATTCTTCCCACAAACTTTTTCACACAAAAAAGCCCCGACATGCGGGGCTTTCTTGCACAACAGTACCAGCTAGTGCTGGCTATTGATTACTCAAGAAACGAAGTGTCAATAACTTTGCTGTAGTCTTCCAGCGCAGGATTGTCGTCGGTTGCAAAAGCACCGCCAACTACCGCGATTGCTTGTGCAGCCAGGCCACCTTCACTGAAGTAATCAGCGAGTTGCTCGGCGTTGCTTGGCAGTACGAAGTCAGCCATCTGGTTCTTGGTTGTGTCCATATCCATACCAGATTCTTTAGCGATAACGTCTATCTTGCTTTGGTCAGCAGCAAACGCAGCGTTAGCTTCATCGGTCACTTCCATGAATGCTTTCACCAGGTCAGGGTTTGACTTGGCGAACTCATCGGTTACAGAGATAACGTCAAAGCTGATGATGCCGGCTTTCTGCATGTCTTCATCCGACATGAGCTTTTCGCCAACTTCCAACGCCTTCTTGACTGTGTCGCCACCGAACAGACATGCCATGTCTACAGCACCGTCTGTCAAAGATACAACACCGTCAGGTGGAGTCTGGTCAACAATGGTCAGGCTGTCGAGGTCGACATCGAGAGCACGCATTTGCATGCGGAAGCTGTAGTCAGCCATGGTAGCCAATGGAACAGCAACAGTTTTACCTTCCAGTTCAGAAGCGTTGTCCATGGTGATACCTGAACCGCTCTTAACGATACAAGGGTTGGCTGGGTAGCCAACTGCAATACCCACTGTTCTGATTGGTGCACCTGCATTTACACCAGTGATGAAAGGTGCCAGACCCTGACTGTAAGAGATGTCGATGTCACCAGAGAGCATAGCTTCAGTCATTTGTGTGCCAGCTTCAAAGTTTGTCCAGTTGACTTTTACACCCATGGCATCGTCATAGGCTTGTTCAACTTTGGCAATCATGTTTGGTGTTGCCCACTCGAGGAAGAACGCTACGTTAACTTCGTCGGCCGCTTGTGCTGGACCACTTACTGCGAATGCAGTTGCGGTCACTGCGAAAACACCTGCAATCTTTTGTGGTAGTTTCATATTGAATCCTGTGTTAAAAGTTAGTTTTCTTACGCTTGGCATCACATGTACAAGGATGCTTAGCGAGGTCCATTCGAATGATGGCCTTTTGGCAATGCATTCAGCGAAAGTCGCTGCCACTCCAATGTTGGCTGGAACCAAAATCTTAACATGCCTGAACCGACACTCATAGACGGATACCGTGACTCGTTATGGATGAGCACTGGAAGCGACGCACCTGCCACAGAATCGCTGCAAGAGAGTCTTGATTGTGACGTAGTTATCGTTGGTGCAGGATTTACTGGACTCAATGCGGCTCTCAAACTGGCCACATCCGGTGTGCGTGTATGCGTACTTGAAGCCGGAGATTTAGGCGTTGGGTCGTCGGGTCGTAGTGGAGGGCAAGTCAATCTGGGTTTGAATCTCGGGCCTTCGGCATTGATTAAAAAATTCGGTGTCAAAACAGGGGAACAATTGATTCAGACTGTTGCGGCTGCGCCGAATCATGTGTTCAATCTGATTAGAGAACACAATCTTCAATGCGATCCGGTACAAAACGGTTGGGTTCAGGCAGCAGTCAACGAGCGACTAATGGATGCTCAGCAGCATCTGGCTGAGGAGTATGTCCGGCACGGTGTGACAATGGAGCTGCTGGACAAGGATGAACTTGAAATACGCACAGGCAC
Source organism: uncultured Granulosicoccaceae bacterium (assembly GCA_937981955.1). Classification (GTDB taxonomy): domain Bacteria; phylum Pseudomonadota; class Gammaproteobacteria; order Granulosicoccales; family Granulosicoccaceae; genus Granulosicoccus. Next base: position 813 of record CALJNA010000026.1, on the reverse strand, counting down.
AACCGCCTACTCTGGCGGTATGTTCTGCCCTGTTGCCGGATCATTGCAACCTTTGTCATACACCAGAGAGCTTGCACGAACGGCTTTGGAGAAAGGCGCACAAATTTATACCCGCTCTGCGGTCAATCAATTACAAAAACAAGCTAACGGCTGGCGAGTCGATACCGATAAGGGACAGGTGCGGTGTGAGCAGGTACTTATATGCACCAATGCTTACTCTGACAGCGTGGTTTCCGGACTTGCACAGTTGGTGGTTCCGTTGCGCACAATATTGATCGCGTCTGAACCACTCAGTGATAATTTGCGCTCAACCATATTGCCTGAGCAGATCACCTTTGTGGACAAGCGCCGATTGATTCTCTACTTTCGTTACGATCGTAATGGGCGTTTGTGTGTAGGCGATCATGGTCCCGTTCGAGATGAATTTAAATTATCAGATTTTGAATTATTAAAGAAAAGAGCAATTAAAGTCTTTCCTGCTTTAGCCAGCGTACGTTGGGATTTTCATTGGGGTGGTCGGGTTGCCATGACCAAGGACAGCCTGCCGTTTTTACATCGCATTTCACCCGGACTTACCGCAGGTATGGGTTACAACGGGCGTGGCGTGGCAATGGGGTCAATGATGGGCACAATATTAGCCGATTCTGTGTTGGGCACACCGGATGAGGAGCTTGGCTTTCCGTTGACTCAGCCCGATAAATACAAAATGCATGCATTTCGTGATATCGGCGTATCGGTTGCGTTGAAATGGTATACCTTGCGGGATTACCTGGAAAGCGTCTGAAATAAAGGCTTAGTAAATACAAGATATGA
>CALJNA010000025.1 GCA_937981955.1 uncultured Granulosicoccaceae bacterium | reverse complement strand
ATTGCTAGCAGCACAGCACAGCGACGTATTGCCATCAAGCACGGCTGTGATCGTAAAACCGTTGCCAGGAAGATCACTTTTTTGGCCCAGGAGGCGCGAAAAAAAGCCGCGATCTGGCTAGCCCAACAACACCCTTTTGAGTGCGTGCAGTGGGATGAGCTGGTCAGCTTTGAACACACGCGCTTAAAACCATTATCCATTGCCGTGATGTCGGTTGAACGACACCGTTGCATTCTTGGATTCGGTGTGGCACAGGTGCCGGCTAATGGACTCATCTCAAAACGCTCAAGAGAAAAGTACGGCCCGAGGCGAAACCTGAGCGGGCCCATGCGAAAGCGGGTATTGAAACAGGTGGCAGACTATTTGTCGCCAACGGTGCATATCGTGTCCGATGAACACCCACGCTACGCCAGTGAAATCAAACAAGTGTTACCGCACGCGCATCACACCACCCATAGATCGGTACGTGGTTCATTAACGGGACAAGGGGAGCTCAAACGCACCGGATACGATCCACTTTTCCCGATCAATCACACATTGGCCATGATGCGGGACAACATCAAGCGTTTTGCCAGAAAGACCTGGTGCACGACAAAGAAAGTTTCAGCGCTAGAGGATGTGATAACTATTTACATGCATTACCACAACACAACGCTCATCCCGCCAATAACGCCGAGTCTGGAAGAAAAACCAGCGCGATGAACGATAAAAATATTTTATCGTTCATCAACACTCAAGTCGGCCAGTTAGAGTTAGACACGCTCGCTATTCTTATATTTCTTCTCATACTGCTCCCGCGCTCCCCCAACCCAGTTATCGCGTTCGATCCTGCCTGGAAATGCTTCGATAGCATCGGTCACCTTGGCAATATCAGCTTTGGTAAATTCCGCTACCTGTTTAAAGGATGTAATGCCTAAGTCATTAAGAACGCCTTCCATTACCGGACCAATGCCGTTGATCTTTTTAAGATCATCCTTCTCTTTGGGTGCGGAATAGAGCGGTGTTCTCTTACCGGTTGCCTTCGCCGGTTTTGTTTTTGGGGCCGGCGCTTTTTGCACTGGGGGTGCTTTTTGCAATTCAGCCAGTCGTTTCTGCAGCTCGGCAATTTGTTGATCGCGACGAACGATATCGGCTTCCAGAGATTCCAGTTCTTTTATACGACTCTGAAGCCGCTGGCTTTCGACGATCTGTTGCTCTTGTTGCTGAATTCGTTTCTCTAACGAGTTCATGCTACTGACTGATTTATCGCGTTCCTGTTGCAGAGATTGCATCTCGCTACGCAACCTGCGTAGTTCAAGATCATTCTGCTTGGCGGCGGCAGCTTCCTGCTCAGCTTTGGTCAGCGACTTACTCAGGTTTTCAATCTGTAAACGGCTTTGCTCAAGCTCAGATGCGGCTTTGCGTAAACGGGCAAGCTCGATCTCTTTATCTTCCAGAGATTTGCGCAACTCTCCAATCTGCTTAATTTCACTTTGCAGACGAGTAATCTCGGCGTCGTTTTTGTCAGAACGTGTTTTTGCTTCACTTAGCTGCTGACGTACTTTGACTAAATCAGCCACCTCGCTCTGTGCAGCACCCAATTGCTGTTTAGTATCGCTAAGCGTTTTTTCAACCGTTTTGAGGCGGTCAAGTTCTGCCTTTAGCTTTTGCGCATCGGATTGTGCCTGCGCGACCGCTTGATTAAGCCCTTCAAGCTTACTGTTCTCCGCTTTCAACTCATTGACGGCTTTTGTGCTTTGCTGCAATTGGGCTTCCAATCCAGCAAGCTTCGCAGCCTCTTTCTTTAATTCGTCAATCTGAGCATTCCGCGATGTTAGCGTATTTTCGAGTTCATTAGCCTTCCTGAGTTCATCGCGCAACTTATTAAGTTCCTGACTGGACTTATCAAGCTCCGATTGCGCAGTACTCAGCTTCTGATTTTCGCCCTGCAACTGCGCAATACGTTGTTGCGAATCTCGCAGCTCTTTTTTGGTTGCATCAAGATTAGCGACTTGTGCTTGAGATTGTTCAAGCGACTTCTCTACGCTGACAAGCTGTGTTTTTAACGCTCCAAGTTCCTCGACACGCTGATTCAAACCGTTTATCTGTATATCTTTGTCTGCAAGGCTTTTTTCCAAAGTACTGAGCTTTGCGTTCTCGGATTGCAGTTTTTGAATGGATGCGTCTCGCTCCTTTAATGTCGATGCGTGTTGTTGCGCAAGATCAGCCTGTTTTTGCAATTGAGCAACACTGGCATCTTTCTGTTTCAAATCGGCTTCTAAGCGACTCACTTTTTCAGCTGTTGTTTTCAGGCTAATCAGAGACGCATCTTTCTCCTTCAGCGAGGATTCCAGCTCAGGAATACGTTTCGCCTGCGATTGCAAGGATAGAATATTGGCGTCTTTTTCTTTAACCGTACTCTCAAGTCGACTTAATACTGACAGTCGCTTGGTCAAATCAGCGACTTCAATTTCGCGAGAAATCAGCGTTTTCTCAGCAGCTTTCGCCTGTTCAAGTTCCACTTGAACTGTTCTTAGCCTGGCTTCTGATTGCTTCGCCGCAGTGAGTTCCTGCTGTACTTTGCGCAACTCCGCTTCTGCCACGCGAGCTTTTGTCAGCTCGCCGCTGACTTTGACCAACTGCGCTTCAGATTCTTTCGCCTTGGACAATTCGCCTCGAACCTTGGTCAATTCACCTTCCAGCTCTTTCGCCTTGGACAATTCGCCTCGAACCCTGGTCAACTCACCTTCTAGCTCTTTTGCCTTGGACAATTCGCCTCGGACCTTGAGCAGCTCCGCTTCGGTTTGTTTTGCCTTTGATAAATCTGCACGCGCTTTTTGTAATTCTGCTTCAGCTGACTTCGCTTGAGCCAACTCGGTCTTAACCTTCACCAGCTCTCCCTCAGCCGCTTTCGCCTTGGTTAGCTCACCACGAACTTTTTGCAGCTCATCGTTTCCTGTCTGCTTCACTTTGGTCAATTCACCGCGCACTTTCTGCAGCTCGCCTTCAGCTTCTTTCGCTTTGGTTAGCTCACCACGTACTAGTCGCAGCTCGCCTTCAGCCTCCTTAGCCTTGCTCAGCTCAACACGTACTTTCTGCAACTCACCTTCAGCTTCTTTCGCCTTGGTCAATTCACCGCGCACTTTCTGCAGCTCACCTTCAGCCTCTTTCGCTTTGGTGAGTTCACCACGTACTAGTCGCAGCTCACCTTCAGCTTCTTTCGCTTTAGTGAGTTCACTGCGTACTTTCAGGAGTTCACCTTCGGCTTCTTTCGCTTTGGTTAACTCACCACGAACTTGCTGCAACTTTTTGGTTTCGGCTTCTTTTTGACGAACCAATTCGGTGTTGCTGTTATCAAGCGCGCGAATTTTAACGTCACGCTGTTCGGTTGCTTTTTTAAGATCAACAATCTGTTTGGCATTGTCAGATAGCCTCGTCTCCAGCTCTGGAACGCGGGCCAATTTGGTGTCTTGCTCTTTCACCCGACTTTCAAGGTCGGTTAATTGTTTGCTCTGCGCGCTGAATTTGGCGAGTTCGGTCTCTTTGGCTTTCACCGAGGATTCAAGATGAACTACACGCTCAGTCTGTTTACGCAAATTCGCAATGTGAGTGTCTTTTTCAGCCAGCGCCGCCTCTAGCGAGTCGGTATGGGACGCTCGCTCGCTGAGCTTTTTCATTTCCTGCTCACTGTCTTTAATACTGGCCTCCAGAACAGACACTTTCGCAGCTCGTTCCTGTAGCTCTGACAGTTGCTTATCGCGTGATTGCAATTTCTCTTCGAGAATCTTGATCTGCTTGGCTTCTTCGCGAAGTGCAGCAATGTCACGATCCCGCTGATCAACTTGTTGTTGCAAACTTTTTAGCCGTTGCGTGTCAGCATTCAGCCGGACTATTGTGGCATCACGTTCTTTCAAGGTTTCCTGCAGGCTATTGAGCTTGGCAGTTTGCTGTTTCAGACCCACCACTTCACTCTGACTTTCCTTTAGGCGCACTTCAAACGCACGAGCTTCATTAAGATGCGTTGTCAGATTGCTCACTTCCCGATCACGATCACCAAGCTTCTTTTGCAGATCGGTTAGTTGATGCGCTTTACCTTCGGAGATGTTTAGTTTTTCTGCGAAGTCTGCTGCCTCGGCAGACGAGGATTTGTATTTAGCTTGAACAGCCTGCAACTCAATGTCCCGGTTTTTAAGGTGCTGTTTGACTTCACCAACCTCTACCTGTAATTCTCCAATGCGCTTCTCGGATTGCTCCAGGCTTTGTCGCGTGCCACTAAGCTGCTTTGTGGTGGCGTCAAGCTCTGACGCTTGTTTGTCAGCAACAGACTGCTTTGCTTTTAAACTTGTGAGTTGTTTCTCACGATCAGCCAACTGTGTATTCAGATGATCAACCGAGTTACTAAGCTCCATGCGCTCGCGGCGAAGTTCGGCAAGATCAACTTGCAACTCTTTCCGCTGTGCTTCGAGCGTGTTGGATTGCTCCATTAATACGCGAATGTTTTCCAATTGCGTTTCGCTTTGTGCACGCAACTGATCTCGCTCACCTTCGACAACTCTAACCTTGGACACATCCGCCTGAAGCTTTTGAACTTCCGATTTTGATTGAGCTGCACTTTGTAATTGTTTTTCAAGCTCGGTAATTCGAATCTGCTTTTCGTTCAGCTTTTCTTTGTAATGCACACCGGCCTGACTTTCAGCTTGAGATCGGACTGATACCAACTGCTTTTCGTTGTTGCGTTTGGATTCTTCCAGCGCTTGTTTGAGCGCCTTTATTTCTAGAGTACGCTGCGCAAGATCGTATTCAAGTGGTTTTACGCGCGCAGAAATTCTGTACAACTCGTCAAGCTCGGCATCATTGGGTCCGGTTGCCATGAAGGCATTGCTTTGCTGTGTTGCTTCTGCGGTTGACATGACTTGCGTGTGTCCGGAAGATTTTGATCGGTTCACAACACGGGAAACTGACTTGCTCTGCGCAGTCGCCGACACATGCGATGCCTCATTTTCGAGCTCAGCAATGCGCTGCTCGCGTTGCTTCAAATCAAATTCAAGCGGCTTGACTCGCGCCGCAAGCTGATACAACTCATCGAGTTCCTGCTCACTGGTACCGCTAAAACTGGTTGCCAGGTTATTTTTTGTTTTTGCACTGAATCCGTTAGCCATGCTGACTTCGCTGGCGGTACTTGCTTGCGCGGATCTCAACCCTTGATTTGTTGAGGCGAAAAACGCGTTTTGCTTTTCCAGTTCCTTCAGGCGGTGTCGAGTCTGCTCAAGATCGAACTCGAGTGGTTTAACTTTGGCGGCCAGTTTGTACAGCTCGTCCATGTCGACGTTCTGACGATCAATATTGGCAAGAGAGACACTCGCGCTTTGCGTGCGCGTTTGTCCCGATGTAGAAGCATCGGAGTGCGCAGTTACACGAGAGGCCGATGTGTGGCCGTAGCTTGTCGAGGATGAACCTGTTGGTTCTCCAAGATCATAGTTATCAACATCAAAGTCAGTCGTATCAATGCTGCCCTGTTTTTGTTCCCGCGTGCTAATACGGCCAATCTGGTTTTGCCGGCGTAGCTCCGCAATTTCCGATCGTCCTCGCAGGTGTCGAAACAACCAACCCAACACACCACCGAGCAGTAACACGAGCCAAATCTTGGGATCCATGGACAGCCTCACTTAGGTAATTACCAGATCAAATCAGAATACCTCAGTGCATGAGCCGCGATAAGTAAATCGGTAAAAAAAAGGTAAACACTCGTGCCGTGGCGTAATTAAACTGCGTTCAGGCAAGGATTTTTAACAAAGCGTCAATAAAAAGCTCAAAATCATGCAGTATTTGTCATGTTAGATGCTGTAATGCTGAGAATGACATAAGCGCCCAAACTCGCATGAACGCATGCAATGACGTTGAAATTCAGTTAAAGACATTAATGGTTTACCGCGGAAATGAGTTCGGACTAACTCGCGATACCGGACAGGTCGCTACTAGTGAGTTTGGACTAACGCGCAATATCGGGTAGATCACCACTGACACCCATGGCATGGCGCATTAACTGATGCTTGATCGGAGCCATTTGATCAACGAGATTAAGTGACGCACTTCTGAGTTGCTGCACCAACATCGGCCGTGGTTTGAATGCTTCGTATAAGGAATCCAGCGCGGTAATCATGAGTTGATTATCACCGTAGCGCCATCGTTGGTAACGCCGAAGTACCGCATGAGTTCCTGGGTCTCGCCCTTTTGCAACTGCCTCATGTATTACTTGCGCTAAGGCTGCCGCATCAAGTAATCCAATATTCACACCCTGCCCAGCCAATGGGTGCACGGTATGCGCAGCATCACCAACCAACGCAACACGATTTGCCACGTAGTCTTTGGCGTGTGCTTTGGCAATAGGAAATGCACCGCGTGCATGTATCGCTTCAACCGGTCCGAGTTCTTCGGGAAACGATTGTTGCAGTGCTTGCAAAAACGCATCTTCGTCAAGCGATTTAAGTTGTTCAATCTCTTCTTTGGAGTGGTACCAAACGATCGACCCTTGCTGTCCACACAGTGGTAGAAATGCTTGTGCTCCGGTTGGCACGAATCGCTGCCAGGTTATGTCTTGTTGCGATAATGCCGTTTGCACATTCGCCACCAAAGCATGTTGTGGGTAGAGTTTTTTCTCCATCGCAATGCCGGCTTGCTGCCGTACAACAGAGTTCGCACCGTCTGCACCAACGAGCAATCGTGCTGATACTGTGTTGCCACTATCAAGCACCACTTCTACCCCGTGATTCAATTGCCGGAAGCGGGACAATCGTGCAGGGGTAACCACAGTGACGTTAGTTAGTTCGGACAACACATCCATCAAGGCCAATTGAATGACACGATTTTCTACGATATGGCCCAGATGATCGGCGTTTATGTCAGCACAGTTAAAGTCAGTTCTGCCATCCCTTTCACCGTCCCAGACACTAAGTCGTTTGTATTCACATGCGCGCCGAGTCTTTATGCCTTCCCAGGCTCCAACACGTTTGAGCATCTGTTCAGACGCAATGCTCAATGCCGACACGCGCAAATCGTAAGCCGGTTCAGAGCCGGGTTCAAATGCTGCCGGTAATTGATGTTCAAGAACACAAACACGAAGTGGTTCGTCTTGCCGGTTGGGACCGAGCGAGTGATTATTGTCGGTATCACTGGCCAGGGCCGCACACAACATGCTTCCCACCATGCCGCCCCCGACCACGATTACATCGTATTCAGGAACGTTGAGTTCAGGTTTTTCGTGAGTCACCGGCAAAACTTGTCATCGTTATTGAAATTAGCGCCTGAATGAACCATACGCAAAAAGCCACGATCAGTTTATATAGTTGACTCGCTGCCAGCCCTTTTCGGTACGCTTAACTTCATAGGTTGGCCAGAAATTATATTCTGGTGCAACCGTTACTATACTCTTTCGTCCGCTGACCGACACGACCGACAAGCGCGTATCGGAGTCTTGTGCTTTTTTACCAATCAGCGCAAGAAAACCATCAAGGTCTTCAACCGGTTCGCCATCTACGTGGGTCACAAACCGGTTGCGATACAGCCCGTCCCAGAGTGCCGGTGAGCCTTGTTCGGTACCGGCAATGTAAACACCCGGAAAGTGCACACCTTTCAGATAACCAATCTCGTGATGAGGCTCCTGGAATTGTGCCCCTGCCCAGCTCACTAATCGCTGAGTACCAACACCATGAAGCAGCGATGGCTTCAGTGACACATCGATGACATTGCCGGCCCGCAACAGCGTCAGCGCCACGTCCGACTGTTGCGACATGACTTCTGCGGTGTATAAATCGGCCACCAGCTCTCCTTCAATGGCCAGCAAAATATCCCCTGGCTGCAATTTTTCATGTGCATCTGTACTTGGAACTATCTGTTCGATGTACAACACTTTGCGATTATTCGCTGGAAGTTCAATGTAACGATCAAGCCAGTGACGAGGCAGACCAAGTTGTCGGGCTTGCGAAATGGTGCGGTAGGCCATTCTTACATCGAGAGAGTGATAAGGATTATTCGACTGATACATGCGCAGCGTTTCAAGAATAATGGATGCTGGCATGGCCCATTCGTGTTGTTTGATTTCGCGCGATTCTTCAAAAGCAAAGCTCATGTACACAGCATGGACGTCACCATTTTCGTCTACAAAGGGACCACCAAGAGATGGGGGCACACTAGACACGCCATAGAGATCAATTGGCGATTGCTGAAAACGCGGCAGTCCGGGCGCTGCAAAGCCAACAGTCAAGCGGCTGAAATCATCGACATCGTGACGACGAAATGTTCCGTCCGCGCGATAGCCCACCATGGTTAGCGTGTCAGGCAGTTCGCCGCTACCTTCAACCAGGGTTAACGGATCAAACTCAACATCACCCAGGTCGGCCGGGTTATAACGCAACAAGGCTACATTGTGTCGTGGGTGCAGGAAAACGACTTGCGCATCGAGTACATGAGAACCAAAGAACGTCACTTCCACATCCCCCAATCCAATCGGCACAGTATTTCTATCAACAGCAACAATGCCCGCTGTTTTATCGACCACCAAACCCACTCCGTTAAAATGCCTCGCATAAACGTTGTCGGCAGCGTACGGAATGTCGAAGTCAACACGCACCATAGCTGGCGCGACTTTGTTCAGCAGTGCATCTTTGTAGAGTGGTACCTTGATCGATTCATCGACAGACGAGGTTTGCGTTGAAGGCAATTCCACTTTCTCGCAATCCCAAAAACGTGCATCGTCGACGCGTCTGCATTTTCGATAGTCGAACCAGCGATTGTCCAGATCAATCTGCGTTACGCTGGTGGTGTACTCTCTTCCCGGCACCACGTAGCGCGCCAGCATTTTTTTGTCTCTATCAGCGTTTTTCGCAATATCGATAAAATCGTCCAGGTGCTTGACCGGTTTTCCATCAAGCTCAACGATTACTGATCTTTGCGGCAAATTTGCACTATTAAAAAAGTAGCCCGCACGCATCACAACAACACCTTCCTGTGGTCGGTCCATTGCACGTGAGTGCTGAATTGACATATTTTGTATCAGCGCATCACCAAGTTCGAGAAATTCCACCGGTTCAATTTCGTGAAGATCGGCAACGCTTGATTTCAACTCAACAACAGCACCCTGCCGCATTACCTTGAGCAGCAGTTGTTTTCCAATACTGGCATCAAGCAGGCTCTCCAGCTCGATAAAATTAACAATCAGCTGATCATCAATGGATAGCAGAATATCCCCCTCTTCGAGAATACCGTCGGCAACACCACCGGCAATAACCTGACGAACCATTAACATGCCATTGTTCGTCGCATCGATTTCTCTTGCACGTTGTTCAGTCGCCTCATCGAGCCCCAGCCGCGACAGATCGCGAAACGACTCATGCGAAAAAATGGTTTGCAAACCACCACGATCAATCTTCTCACCTTTGCGCAAACGTTCTAGTGCGTATTGAATACGCGGTAGCGGTAGAAAAAAGCTACTCGCGGTTTTCGTGTTGGCTGCCGCGTTCAACGCAACAACATCACCATCAAAATCGATAACCGGCGACCCTGAACTACCACCAGATGTAGAGGATGCCGCCTGGATGTAAAAAGTATTGAAATCGTTGTAACCGTATCGACCGTACGAGGGGACCTGCCGGTCAAGCCGTGCAATGGTTCCCGTGAGTATGGAAAGTTGTTCGCCACCATCGCTACCAATAACGCGAATGTTCAACCCGGTTTTGACTTTTTCCGGTCTGAGGGGAAGCGATTTTGGCTCTGCATATTTCAAATCGTCAGGGTTGTATCGTACAAACGCGAAGTCATGTATTGGGTCGCGGTACAAGGGCACGCTGTCCACTCGTTCCTGATTTTGAAATGTAGCTGACAAACGGATTGGACCTGCACCGACGACATGTCGATTGGTCAGAACAATCCCGCGTTCTGCATCGACAACGAATCCGGTTGCGCTACTGTCGCCCTGTTCAGTGCCATCAAAATTCCGCAGGTTTGAAAGTTGCAACGACACCACTGATTGTGACGCATCGGCAAGGATTTCAGCCCAACGATCTTCGGTCAGGATTTTGGTATCTGCTCGCAGCGGGGTTGCGACTAACATCGTCGCCAATACGAGCAATATCAGCTTGAGAAAACCGGTGGAGAAGCGTCGGAAAACGGCTTTTGGTAATGTCTGTACGGTCACAGTAAGCTTAATCCTGATCGTGTTGTTTTGCGTTCCGGGGGCCAAAATTAGCGCCAGCAGGCCTCGTGCCGCAACTTGTGTTCCAAATAGAGGCAAGTGAGCTCGCCGAGCCTGTTTTTTGCTAGATATTGTTGGCCGGTTCAGCTATCCCCTCTATGATAGAGGACATTGAGCCCACGGTGGCTTACCTAAACACACAATTACGCATGGTTGACGCACCCAGCAATAACGATTTGGCAATACAATGGTTCCGCGACGCATCCCCTTATATCAAGGCGCATCGAGGTGGGACCATGGTGCTCTGCCTGCCCGATACCTTGCTCGAAGACGCCTTGTTCGACAACCTGATTCCGGATTTGGCACTGCTTAGTCATCTGGGTGTCAGGCTGGTCCTCGGTTTCGGTCTGCGCTCTCAGATTGACAGCAAACTCAAAGCGCTCCAACACGAACCAACCATTATCGATGGACGACGCGTTACCGATGATGAGGCACTGGAACAAATTGTTATTGCCGCGGGTCAAACACGCACGAAATTTGAATCCGTGTTGTCGATGGGTTTGCCTAATACGCCAATGGCCGGTGCCCGCTTGTCCGTCTGCTCGGGCAACTTTGTCACTGCACAACCGTTTGGTGTCCTCGATGGCGTTGACTATCAACACACCGGTATGGTCAGGCAAATTCACGGCGCAGAATTACACACGCATCTAAGCGCTGGAAAAATTGTTTTGTTACCACCAATTGGCTATTCACTTACCGGGGATATTTTCAATTTGACCGCCGAGGAAATTGCCACCCAGACCGCCATTGAACTCAAGGCTGACAAATTAATTTTCTTTGTGAACGCACTACCCGAAGATGCCGAGGGCAATGCAATAAGAGAAGCCAGTGCCAACACGATGGAACGTTTTGCTCCACAACAGCATGATGAAAATCTAACGCGCACACTTGAACGAGCGATAACCGCAAGCCGTAAAGGTGTATCCCGTGTTCATTTGTTAAATCTGGCCGATCCAAACGCGTTACTGCGTGAGTTGTTTACCCGCGATGGTGGCGGTACCCTGGTGACCGCCGAGCGTTGGGAGAACTTGCGTAATGCCAGGCTATCCGATGTTAGCGGTATCTTCGAACTGATCGCACCGCTACAGGAAAATGGTTCGCTGGCCAGTCGCACGCGTGAACAGGTAGAAAATGATATTGATCATTTTGTTGTGTGTGAAAGAGAAGGCATGGTCATCGCCTGCGCGGCCTTGTTCACAGACGAACCAAATACGGGTGAACATGACTCACAATGCTCAGATGCGCGAACGCTCGACGCACAAACGTCCGACAAGCACATCAGAACCGGTGAAATTGCATGTGTCGCTACCCACCCTGACTACCGTGGCCAGGGACGCGCCGGTGAACTGATCGCCAATCTGGAAAGTCGCGCGCGATCGTTGCAGGTAAAACAGTTAATGTTACTGAGTACGCGCGCAGCGCACTGGTTTATTGAACGCGGCTACGTTGAATACAACAAAGATCATCTGCCACAAACCCGAAAAATCGGCTACGACACGAAACGAAACTCGAAAGTGTTTATCAAGCTTTTGTAAGCTGCTAACTACTCACGGCTGTTCGTTGGTGAACTCAATCTGCAAACCAACCAGTGCATTCAAACGGGAAGTGGTGTCGGGCAGTTGCAGCAATTCAAATTTAGATGCTGACGATAATGGCAGCAATTCCAGCATACGATGGCAAACCCATTCGGGGTTATCGAGCTGTTTGTCGCTATACATAATATTCGGTTCAACATATTGCAGAATAATCGCAAGCTTTCTAGCCAGATCTTCGTAACCGGCATTCATTGATACCGGTTCCGCCGCATCAAGTAACTGCACTTCCCCGATTAACAGATCTTCGGCATTGGCAGCATAGGTCAGCAAATTGAATTCCTGCTGACCTTCTGCGGTGATGTGCAATAAACCATCGGGTCCTTGATCAAAATCGACTATTTTCACCAATGTCCCTTGCGGGTAGGGTTGTGCCGGTTTTCCTGCTTCCTGCCCGTCTTTGATCAGGCAGACACCAAAACCGGTTTCGGTTTTAAAACAGTTCTTGACCATGTTGATGTAACGAGGCTCAAACAAACGCAACGGTAGTTGCCCACCAGGTAACACAACACTAGACAGGGGAAACAGAGGTATTTCCATTAACGCTCAGTACTCATAGTTCAACTCTGTTCATCTCCGGCTTGTTCACCACTGACGGTGTCTGCTCCCCAGGATGGCATCAGGGTATGTTTTATATCCAACTGATCGAGCACGCGTGCAACAACAAAGTCGACCAGATCATCGATGGTTTCGGGCAATTGATAAAAGGCAGGATTCGGCGGCATTATCACTGCGCCAGCATTAGCCAGTCTTAGCATGTTCTCCAGGTGAATCGTTGAAAACGGCATTTCCCGTGGCATGACGATCAACTTTCGTTGTTCTTTCAACACAACGTCCGCGGCCCGATCAAGCAGATTATTGCAGTTGCCTGCGGCCACCGCAGCTAACGTTCCTGTTGTACAGGGACAGATCACCATAGCATCGGGTGCACCTGAACCGCTGGCTATCGGTGCGGTCCACTGCTCCTGACCAAATGCGAACAGCTGAGCATCACGCGCACCGTATCGTTCACTGAAGTCTCTTTGCACATCAGCCGTTCTGGCCGGTACGCTCTGATCGGTATCCATACCCATCACCACTTTGGCAGGTTTGGACATCAACACATACACGCGACAGTTGGACTGAACGAGCACGTCGATCAGGCGCAAGCCGTACTGAATACCCGATGCTCCGGTTAGTGCAACTGTAATGGTTTTATCAAACGACATGAGTAAATGCGATCTGAGACCTGACTTATCCTAGTTCAGATACGAAAAAGGCGACCGGTAAGTTCACCGATCGCCTTTTGATTATCACCTGTGCTCTGTAACAAGAGCCTGGGCAAACATGCTTAAGGTTTTACAACAATCTCCACACGGCGGTTCAGCGCTCGACCTTCGCGGGTATCGTTGCCCGCTACCGGACGATTCTCACCAAAACCGGCTGCCGATAAACGGCCAGCATCCAGACCTGCGCTGTTTTGCAGATAGTTCACCGTGTTGGCCGCACGAGCAACCGACAGCTCCCAGTTGCTTGGGAAGATCGCCAGCAAGTCCCCTGTTACCGGAATGCTGTCTGTGTGACCTTCCACCGCAATGCTGTTGGACATGCCGTTCAACGAACTGCCGACTTTATCCATCAGTGCTCGTCCTCCCGGGCTAAGTCGCGCACGACCGGAACCAAACAGGGCTTCACTGCGAAGATTAACGACAACGCTGTTGTCATCTCGCATGGAAACCTGTGCATCGTCTACACCATTGGCTGCCAGATTATCTTCAATCTGCTTCTTCAATGCGTCTGCAGATGCTTTCTCGTTTTCAGCACCACTCTGCATTTCTGCCAGTTTGGTTGCCAGATTAGCCGCTACGGCACTTTGCTCATCGGCATTTTTCTCGGCTGCTGCCAGGCGATTCTGCAAATCTTCGATCTGCGATAAAAGCTCATCACCTTTGGCATTCATTGCATCCAGCTCAGCCTGCTTGTCAGCCGTCAGACCTTGAGCATCAGAGACTTCAGTCTCAAGTCCGCTCAGAGTCCCCTGCATGGCAGCAAGTTGTGCTTCCAGACCAGACTTCTGTTCTTCAAGTGCAGCTAGCTGCGCTTGCAGATCATCAGCTTCGGCTTGCATTGACGCTTGCTTCGCTTCAGCGTCAGCGGCACTGGCCTCCATCTGGCCTTGCATTTCAGCCAACTGAGCTTTTAATGCGTCAAGTTCAGACTGCGTGGATGCAGTTGCCGCTTCGGCATCAGCGTTCAAACCTTCAAGTTCAGCAATGCGTGCTTTCAGCGCGTCTGCATCAGCGGTCATACTGGCTTGCATTGCCTCAGCTTCGGCGGCCTTGGCATCGATAGATGCCTGCATTTCTGCAAGTTGAGCTTCAAGTGCTTCTTTCTCGCCCGACAGGCTGGCAAGATCGGCTTCCATTTTGGTGTTGGCTTCCATCGCAGCTGCAAGTTGTGCTTCCAGATCGGCGGATTTGGCTTGTACCTCAGCTAACTGAGCTTCCAGATCAGCAGATTTGGTCTGTGCCTCAGCCAACTGAGCTTCCAGATCGGCCGATTTGGCTTGGACCTCAGCCAACTGAGCTTCCAGATCAGCAGATTTGGCCTGTACTTCAGCCAGTTGAGCTTCCAGATCACTCGCTTTGGATTGTGCTTCTGCCAAACCGGCTTCAAGTTCAGCAGCCATTCCTTTACTTTCGTTGAGCAAGGCTTCGAGTTCAGCCACACGTGCTTCAGCTGCAGCAAGCTGCTCTTCGACACCAGCCATCTGGCTTTTCAGACCTTCTACATCGGCGCTGAGTCTCTCTGCGTATTCAGCACGCTGTTCTGCCAATCCTTGCGCAACACTCAATTCGCCTTCAAGTTCACCAACTCGCGCTTCAAGTTCGAGTGCACGGGCCTGCATGTCATCTCGCTCGCCTTGAGCGGCAGCAAGTTGCTCACCTGTAGAACCTGCAGCATTTGTTGCCGAGGCTAACTGCGCTTCCAAATCAGCAATTGTCGCTTCATTGGCAGCGACCGCTTCGGTTGCTCCACCAAGTTCGGCTTGTAACGCATTGCGCTCGGTATCCAGCTCACCTATTCGCGCATCGAGTGCATCTTTTTCGGCCATTGCAGCATCCAGTCGTGACTGAAGGTCTGCCTGAGCAGATTCGTTCTCAGCCATAGCCGCATCCAGTTGTGACTGCAGATCTGCCTGAGCGGATTCGCCATCGGCCATTGTCAGAGCGAGCTGCTCCTGTAGCTTGACTCTGGCTGCATCGCCATCAGCCATTGACGCTGTAAACAGATCAACGACCTCTGTGTTTTTACTTGTCGCTGCGTCAAGCTCGCCTTGCAAGGAATCTATCTGGGCTTGCAGACCAACTTTTTCTTCCTGCATTGCGGCAATCTCACCTGAGGCATCGTTTGCAGCAAGTTTCTCCTCGAGTGAACCGACCTCTGCAATAAGATCTGCGTTAAGTGCCTGAATTTCTTCCAGGCCAGCTGTCTTTTCAGCAATATCAGCATTAGCTGCTTCAAGCTGCGCGTTCAGTTCGGCAAGCTCTGCGTCTTTGTCACCGAACTGAGATTGCAGCGTGTTTATCGCGCTGCTGCTGTTGCCCAATTCAGAATTGAGCATAAACAGTTCAGTTTTACTGGCATTGAGGTCTGCCATCAGCGCGTCTACTTCCGACGTGTCTGCAGCAGCTGCTTCAAGGTCAACAATCTGAGCGTTCATTTCCTGAATTTTTGCTTCCAACCAATCTTTGTCGGCATTCAGTGCATCAATCTCTGATGTGTCAGAAGCAGCTGCTTCAAGATCGACAACTTGAGCGTTCATTTCCTGAATTTTTGCTTCCAACCATTCTTTGTCGGCTTTCAGTCCGTCAATCTCTGATGTGTCTGCAAGTTGTGCTTCGAGGCTGGCCAGCTTTTCTTCCATTGCCGCCTTCTCGGCATTAGCAGCGTCAATGGCAGAGGTATCGCCCGCAGCAGCTTCCAGATCTCCGATACGACCGGTCAATGTTTCAATTTCGCCTTCAAGCTCAGCTTTTGAAGCTTCCAGCTCAGCGATTTGAGAACGAGCTGCTTCGGCTTCACCAGCTGCAGATGCTGACAAGGTGGATAACTCTTCGACCTCGGCGCTGGATGACGCTTTCAGATCATCAAGCTGAGTAGTCAGGTCGCCCACTGAAGCTTCCAATGCAGTCCTTTCACCAGACAAAGTTTCGTTCTGCGCCTGCAATGCTGCAATGTCACTTTCCAGTTGAGCTTTCTGGGCTTCAAGCTCACCCAACTCGGCATTCAGGTTTGTGATGTCGGTGTCGTATTGCGCCTGCAAGTCTTTTGTCTGATCAAGCGCGTTTTGAAGTTCGCTATCTTTCTCACCGAAATTAGCCATCAGGGTTTGCAGTTCGGTATTTACCGCGCCCAGGTTTTCATCACGAGATGCCAGTTCCCCTTGCGCGCTGGCAAGTTGCTCCTGAACTGCCGCAAGCTCTCCTTTGGCGGCTTCAATTTCGGCTTGCATCTTTTCCGCTTCAATGCTTGCAGCAGCAGCGGCATTCTTGGCCATGGTGTCGACATGATCAGCATTGGCCTGAACGGAATCGAGGTTAGCAGTTGATTCAGAGAGCTGCGTTTCCGTATCAGTTAATGCGGTTTGTGTTTCCTGCAGCATCGCTTCGGTTTCACCAAGCTGCGTTTTGGTCAGATCCAATTCAGTTTCAGCGGCGAGAACGCGGTTTTCAAGGGTACCAATGGAATTTTCAAGTAACGCACGACGCGCTTCGAGTTCACCAATTTCAGCGTTCAAAGTCGCTGTATCGCTGTCATAGAGTTTTAGCAGTGACTGGTAACTGGTTTGAGCGTTAGCGACCTCAGCTTCGCGTGAGGAATCTGCACTGAGCAAAGACTGCACTTGTGACTGCATGTCTTCCTGCGTTTTGGCATAAAAAGCATCCATCTCCTGTTCGCGAGCAGCCATGTCTGCACGCTGTGTTTCCAGTTCTGCACTCAAGTCGGCAACCTGACGTTCCAGGGTTGCGACCGTGTCATCTTGTTGACTCGCGAACGATCCGAGTTCAGCCGTAGTTGAATCCAGACGAGCCTGCAAATCAGCCACTTGAGCTTCAAGTGCAATGTTGGTGTCAGTCAGCGCAGCAAATTCGACTTCCTGAAACGATTTCTGTTCTTCAAGCGCTGCAAAATTGGCAGTCAATTGATCAAGTTTCGCGGAGGATTCTCCGGTAGCAGCTTCGCTATCGGCCTGAGCAGTTGTCAGGGCTTCCTGTGAAGCGGTCAGCTCACTTTGCGCTGTCGCCAGTTCAGCGTTGATGGCCTCTAGTTTAGCGTTGGCGTCATCAAGTTCACCCCGCAGAATACCCAGCTCGGCTTTGGTTGTTTTGAGTTCTTCACCGGACGTGGCAAGCTGTGCGGACACCGCAGCAGCATCACCTTTAATGCGAGTAATTTCTCCAGTATTTCCTGATCGAAGCATCCATGCGCCGATCATTGCAAGCAACGCAAGCCCAGCAAGAAGGAATTTCAATTGATACGAAGACTTACTTGGCGATTTCTCGAAGTCCTTAAACATGAATATGATTCCTAAAACAAAAAATAGATGCGCTTTATATTGCGCTGAGTCTCACATCCTAGCGAAAAGCAGTAAATGCCACAATCGCGAAGGCTGGATTTCAGCGCATAAGGTACACTATATTTTGTCAATTAATGTTGCATAAACTATTGTGCGTATTCATTTAAGTGCGCTGGGCTGCCGTTTAAACGAAGCCGAGCTTGAACAATGGGCTGGCGCGTTCAGCGCGGCTGGAAACAAAATTACCCAGGATGCTGAAAATGCTGATGTCATGGTGCTCAACACTTGCGCAGTGACAAAAGAAGCGGTTAGAAAATCGCGGCAGCGGGTACAACGATTACACCGGGCAAACCCGGAAGCCAAGCTGGTGGTTTCAGGGTGTTACAGCTCGCTGGAATCCCCCAGTGCTCTGGCCGAGCTGGGTATCGATCTGGTTGTTCCCAACACCGACAAAGACAATCTGGTGGCGTTAACGCGTGCTGAATTTCAACAGCCCACCATGCCGCAAAGCGCCACCACACCGGCTGAAACTGCGTTGTTTCAGCGTAACCGCCATCGTGCCTTCATTAAAATTCAGGACGGTTGCCGGTATAGATGCACTTTCTGTATTGTTACGGTAGCCCGCGGCGCAGAGCGCAGCCGACCGATTCAAACGCTGGTTGATGAAGTTCAGGCATTGTCTGAATCCGGGGTTCATGAAGTCGTGTTAACCGGTGTACATGTTGGCGGATACGGCAGCGATCTGAACACTGACCTGTTCACTTTAGTGTCACAGCTATTAACCCATACCGACATTAGCCGGATTCGATTTGCATCGGTCGAACCATGGGATTTGTCAGATGAATTCTTTACGCTGTTTGATAACCCGCGTGTGCAACCCCACATGCACCTGCCCTTGCAAAGCGGTAGTGATACTGTTCTGCGCAGAATGGCCAGACGCTGCAAGACCGAAGACTTTCGCCAGATCGCCGACATGCTGAGAAAGCGCGTTCCGGATTTCAATATTACCACTGACATCATTGTTGGCTTCCCCGGTGAAACCGAAGAAGAATGGCAAACATCGTTAGCCTTTATCGGTGAAATGGACTTTGGCCATATCCATATCTTTAGTTACTCCCAGCGCGACGGAACCAAGGCTGCGACTCTGCCGAATCAGGTGCCCAAAGCAATACGATCGGAACGAAGCAGGGAACTGCATGCGCTGGCTGCTGACCAAAAAGAACGCGTTATGGAATCCATGCTGAATATCATGTCGGATAACACATCGACTAACTCGTTGAATCACACATCGTTTAAAGAAGGCAATACCGATCAGAACGGCCACCGCACCACTTTAGTGCTTTGGGAAAAAGGCGAGACCCTGGCCGACGGGAAAATTCAGCATTGGGGTTACACACCAAATTACTTAAAAGTCACGACGGTAAGTGATCAAAATTTGGCCAACCAAGTACTGCCAACCCGACTTAGCGGTATCGAGGATGGCGTTCTTGTTGGGCATACTTAGTTATTATGATTAGCCTGCGTGCGCACAAATACGCAGCGCGAAGGCAAGTAGACCGACTACTTGAAACAAAAATGGGCAAAATCAGCACCATAGAATAAACACTTTGCCTCGCTATCAAACGCAAGCCACGCTGAGTTGCGTAGAATTCCCGCATCCATCAATTTCGGAAACTGCATGGCAACTGATCAGATACACGACTCAGACGAGCTCGAAACTCAGGAGTGGCTAGAGGCACTTGACGCCGTCATCGAGCGCGAAGGTCCGGAAAGGGCACATTTTCTACTCGAGAAACTGATCGACAAATCACGCCGCTCGGGCGCGAATTTGCCTTATCGTGCGACGACCGGTTACGTCAACACCATTCCGCCTCACCTTGAGCAACAAAACCCCGGCGATCATGAGATTGAGCACCGTTTACGCTCAATGATTCGCTGGAATGCAACTGCCATGGTTTTACGTGCCAATCGGGACAAATCCGGGCTTGGTGGACACATAGCCAGCTTTGCATCGG
The DNA here is from genome assembly GCA_937981955.1 of uncultured Granulosicoccaceae bacterium. GTDB lineage: Bacteria > Pseudomonadota > Gammaproteobacteria > Granulosicoccales > Granulosicoccaceae > Granulosicoccus. The sequence goes on along the minus strand of CALJNA010000025.1, from coordinate 7,503 downwards.
CTGCCACTTTATATGACGTTGGCTTCAACCATTTTTTTCATGCGCCCACACCGGAACACGGTGGCGATCTAATTATGTTTCAGGGACATTCGGCGCCGGGTATCTACGCTCGTTCGTTCCTCGAAGGTCGACTGACAGAAGCCGATCTGGATAAATTCCGCCGTGAAGTCGATGGTGACGGCCTGCCCTCCTACCCCCACCCCTGGCTTATGCCCGAATACTGGCAATTCCCCACTGTGTCCATGGGCTGGTGTTCACTGACATCAATCTATCAAGCACGTTTCATGAAATACCTGCAACACAGGGGTCTGGCAAAAACTGAAAATCGCAAAGTCTGGGCATTTCTGGGTGATGGCGAAATGGACGAACCGGAATCTCTTGGTGCCATATCATTGGCCGGGCGTGAAAAACTCGACAACCTGGTGTTTGTCGTTAACTGCAATCTGCAACGACTCGATGGCCCGGTGCGTGGTAACAGTAAAATTATTCAGGAACTCGAATCGATGTTTCGTGGTGCCGGCTGGAATGTCATTAAAGTCATTTGGGGCTCTTACTGGGATCCGCTGTTAGCAAAAGATCAGACCGGCAAATTGGAACAGTTGATGATGGAAACTGTTGACGGCGAGTACCAGAACTTCAAAGCCAAAGGTGGCGCGTATACACGCGAACACTTTTTTGGCAAATACCCTGAAACCAAAGCACTCGTTGCCAATATGAGCGACGCCGATATCTGGCGATTGAATCGTGGTGGACACGACCCGCATAAACTTTACGCCGCTTACCACGAAGCCACGCATCATGAAGGCCAGCCGACCATTATTCTGGCCAAAACCGTAAAAGGTTATGGCATGGGTGAATCAGGCGAAGGTACCAATGCCACGCATCAACAAAAAGCCATGGATATGGTGTCACTGAAAAAGATGCGTGATCGTTTTGGCATACCACTAACCGACGAACAAGTGGAGAATCTTGAATACGTCAAACCCGAACCGGACAGTCCTGAAATCAAATACCTTCAGGAACGTCGCAAGGAGCTTGGCGGGTATTTGCCGCAACGCAAAAAATTTGCCGAACCGCTTGAGGTACCACCACTATCCGATTTTAAATCGGTACTTGAAGGTTCGGGCGATCGCGACATGTCAACCACCATGGTGTTTGTGCGCATACTCACGCTGCTAACACGCGATAAGAAAATCGGTAAAAACATTGTCCCGATTGTTCCCGATGAAGCGCGTACATTTGGTATGGAAGGTATGTTCCGACAACTGGGTATCTACAGCTCGGTCGGACAACTGTACGAGCCGCAAGATCGCGATCAGATCATGTACTACAAGGAAGACAAGTCCGGGCAGATACTTGAAGAGGGAATTACAGAAGCCGGTGGTATGGCCAGCTGGCTTGCCGCCGCTACCGCGTACAGCACACACGGTGTGAACATGGTGCCCTTCTATATTTACTACTCCATGTTCGGGTTTCAACGCATTGGCGATCTGGCCTGGCTAGCCGGTGATATGCGTGCATGCGGATTCATGATCGGTGGAACCGCCGGGAGAACCACATTGAACGGCGAAGGCCTGCAGCACGAAGACGGGCATTCTCTTGTGTTGTCAAACACCATTCCAAACTGCATCAGCTACGACCCGTGTTTCGGTTATGAAATGGCTGTGATCATTCACAACGGAATGCACCGTATGCTGGCACAAAAAGAATCGGTGTACTTCTACATCACTGCCATGAACGAAAACTATCAGCACCCGGCTATGCCCGAGAATGCTGAAGAAGGCATTATCAAAGGCATCTACAAACTGCAGACAACTCAGCCAAACTCTGGCAAAAGCAAGCTGCGTGTGCGCCTGCTTGGCGGTGGCACCATTTTGCGTGAAGTCATTGCCGCCGCAGAAATGTTGGCCGAGGAATACGATATTGAATCGGATATCTTCAGCGTTACCAGCTTTAACGAACTTGCGCGCGACGGTCTGGCAGCAGAACGCTGGAACATGTTGCATCCACAGGAAACACCAAGAGTCCCGTTTATTAGCCAGGTGCTTGGTGATGATGATGCGCCGGTAATCAGTTCAACGGATTACATGAAGACGTATTCCGATCAGGTACGTGAGTATGTTCAGTCCACCTTTGTTGCATTGGGCACCGACGGGTTTGGTCGCTCCGATACGCGTGAAAAACTTCGCGAGTTTTTTGAGGTCGACAGACGTTATGTCACCGTTGCCGCTTTGCATGCTTTGGCAATGGACGGCAAGATTGAAAGAACCGTCGTGGCCAATGCGATTCAACAGTACGCAATTGACCCTGACAAACCTGACCCAACAACGGTTTGAGGGGGCTGCCAATGACAACTCAATCAAACAGCGATACGATCAATATAGTCGTGCCGGACATCGGCGATGCCGAAAGCGTTGAGATCATCGAAATTCTGGTGGCCGTTGGCGATCAGGTCATGCTTGACGATTCTCTGTTCACGCTCGAAAGTGATAAAGCCAGCATGGAAATCCCGGCAACAGCTGCTGGTGTGATTCAAAGCCTGACGGCGAACGTTGGTGACAGCGTTAGCACCGGCGATGTGATTGGCACAATGACACCGCTAGCCAACAGCAGCGAGCTCAAAAGTACCTCAGAAGTTTCAGCCTCGGCACCCGCCGGTGGACAACCCGACCCAGGCAAGGTCGAAACACAACCGGTTGCAACACCGTCTGCTACCAGTGAAGAAACCGTTGATATCACGGTGCCCGACATTGGCGATTCTGAAAACGTGGAAGTCATCGAAATTCTGGTTGCTGTTGGTGATCAGGTTATGCTGGATGATTCGCTGGTCACGCTGGAAAGTGACAAAGCCAGTATGGAAATACCGGCAAGCGCTGCAGGTGTTATCGACTCGCTAAATGTGTCCGTTGGCGATACGGTCAGCTCCGGCGATGTTATTGGCAGCATGAAAGTCGTGGGTGTCAGCCAAAGTACTGCAGCTCAAAGTACGCAACCTAACAAGGCAGTTGCCTCTTCTGCACCGACAGTCAGTGCTTCCCCTGATACATCGAAGACGCAAAACACAGAAGCAAAGCAAAGTGATAACAAAGCTGCGAATCCACAAAGTGCAGCATCACCTACGGCGCACATTGCAAACGAAAAAATCCGCACAGCACATGCAAGCCCGGGCGTGCGTCGTTACGCGCGCGAACACGGTGCAGACCTGTCATTAATCAAAGGCAGCGGGCCTAAAGAAAGAATTTTAAAAACCGATGTACTTGCGTTTATTAAAACCGCAATGGAAGGCATTGGTTCCAACTACGGTGGACAAGCAGCGGCAGGAACAGCAGGCATACCTGCCCTTCCCGAAATTGACTTTACACGCTTTGGTGAAATTGAGCGAGTTGAACTCGGACGCATCAATAAGCTCAGTGCCAGTAACCTGCACCGTGCCTGGTTGAATATTCCGTTGGTTACCCATCACGATGAAGCCGACATAACCGATGTAGAGGCGTTTCGACAGGAACTTAAAAAAGATCATAAGGAAGGCGAACCGAAAATTACCGGACTTGCGTTTCATATGAAAGCACTGGTACACACTTTAAAAGCGTTCCCGAAGGTGAACTCGTCAATGACACCAGACGGTGAAGCCTTGTTCTACAAAAAGTATTACCACATTGGTATTGCTGTCGATACACCTAACGGTCTTGTTGTGCCGGTATTTCGCGATGTGGATAAGAAAAGCATTAGCGAACTGGCTGCAGAAATGGCCGACGTTAGCCATAGAGCTCGAAATAAGAAACTCAAACCTGATGAACTACAGGGAGCGAGCATGACTATTTCCAGTCTCGGAGGTATTGGTGGTACTGCATTCACACCGTTGGTAAATCCGCCTGAGGTGGCCATATTGGGAATAACGCGTGCCCGCATGCAACCGGTTTGGGATGGAACACAGTTTATTCCAAGACTCATGTGCCCACTTGATCTAAGTTACGACCATCGTGTTGTAGACGGTGCAGATGCCGCAAGATTTCTGAAGTTTTATTGTGAAGCCATCAAAGACGTGCGCCGTTTGCTGCTCTAATCGTCAACACGGTTAGCGCTTGCAAAAACAATCAGTCTGTACAGCCAACTTTATCGAACCGATCAATGAGCCGTTGAGCCATGAGTGAACTGAAAACCATCCAGCTACCTGACATCGGTGAATTCGATGCAGTGGAAGTCATCGAAGTGTTAGTGAATACCGGTGACACAATTGACGTGGAAACTTCACTGATCACGGTCGAAAGTGATAAAGCCAGCATGGAAATACCGTCCACCGCCGCTGGCACCGTTACGTCGGTATTGGTTAAAACCGGTGACAAGGTATCCGTTGGAACCGACCTTTTGGTTATTGATGCCCTCGAAACATCCTCGTCTAGTAGTTCACCCGCTGAATCAGTGTCCACAGCAGACAAGAACGCGTCCGATACAAGCTCCATTCATTCGTCGAACGCTGCTACAACAGGCAGCGCAGCAGCGACAGCAGCACCGAATAACGCTGACTACGATCTGGTGGTTATTGGTGCTGGACCTGGCGGTTATACCGCAGCCTTCCGCGCTGCCGACCTGGGATTAAACGTGTTGCTTGTTGAGCGCTACCCCGAACTTGGCGGTGTCTGCTTAAACGTTGGGTGCATCCCATCCAAAGCCTTACTGCACACCGCCGCCGTTATCGAAGAAACGCGCACCATGGCAGATCATGGTGTCTCGTTCAGCGAACCACAAATAGATATCGACAAACTGCGCGGTTTTAAGGAACACGTTATTGGACAACTGACTGGCGGACTGGCCGGGTTGGCAAAACAGCGAAACGTTAAAACCGTTCAGGGTCTTGCGCGATTCGAATCAGCGTACAGCATCAGTATTGCCGGTGATACTCCACAAACTGTAACGTTTAAACATGCAGTTATTGCAGCAGGCTCACAAAGCATAAAAATTCCCGGCCTGCCCTATGACGATGAGCGACTCATGGATTCAACCGGAGCACTCGCACTTAAAGATATACCAGATCGATTACTGGTCATTGGCGGTGGCATCATCGGATTGGAAATGGGATGCGTTTACGCAGGGCTTGGGTCGCGCGTTACTGTGGTTGAACTTTCCGAAGGACTCATGCCAGGCTGCGACAGAGATCTGGTCAGACCGCTGGAAAAGCGTTTAAAGAAACAGTTCGAGAATATTTTTCTTGGTGCCAAAGTCACCGGCATCAGTAGCGAAGCAAATGGGCTGATGGCAAACTTTGAAGGTGGAAAAGCGCCTGAAACTGACACATTCGATCGCGTGTTGCTGGCAGTTGGCCGCAGTCCGAACGGAAAAACACTCAATGCCGAAGCAGCAGGTGTGCAGGTTAACGAGAGGGGTTTTATTCCAGTCGACGCACAACAACGGACTAATGTTCCGCACATATTCGCTATTGGTGACATTGTCGGCCAACCCATGCTCGCGCACAAAGCCACACACGAAGCTAAAGTCGCGGCTGAGGTTGCGTGCGGACATAAGTCGTTTTTCGATGCGAAGACGATTCCATCGGTGGCTTATACCGACCCCGAAGTCGCCTGGATGGGTTTGACCGAAACTGCTGCCAAAGAAGACGGTATCAGCATTGAGAAAGCAAGCTTTCCCTGGGCCGCGAGTGGTCGCTCGTTATCCATGGCACGCAATGAAGGGGTCACTAAGATTATTTATGATCCGGAAAACAAACGTATTCTTGGTGCAGGCATGGTTGGGCCCAATGCCGGTGAACTCATTGCAGAAGCGGTGCTTGCGTTAGAGATGGGTGCCGATATAGAAGATCTTGCACTCACCGTCCACCCTCACCCGACACTATCGGAAACACTGAACTTTGCGGCGGAAGTCGCTGAGGGTACTGTTACCGATATTTACGTACCTAAAAAACAGTAAGCCGAAAAACACTAACCTGTTAAAAGTCAATAAAGGTCACTGGTCAAATAGTACGGGGGCGACCGATTGCCGTGGCCACAATCCGGCTTTCAAAGAACACCGAATCGCCATCGTTATCGACAACATTGTCAGTTCGGGTATGTTCAACGCTAATATTGTCGGCGCCGGCATCGCTTGCCAATTGACGGGCTTTATCACACGCTGTTGCAATGGCAACACTTGCCGCTTCTTCGAGTTCGACAAACGTTTTTGTGCCTGTATCAAAATGCACGCTTACGCTCTTGCCACCGGCTGGTGTAATAATCATTTCAACACTTTGTCTTACCGAACCAACAACCGCCCCCAACGCGTTAGCCACGTTCCCCTGCTCCGGTATTATGGCGTTGGTGTTTAACCACTGGGCTGTTTTAGGATAATAACTTCCGACCGGTGCACCAAGTGCAATCACCGGAAATCGCATTGCCAGTTTCATTTGCAATTCATCCTGCTCACCATCGACAAGCAAGTCTGACAACAGAGCACGTTGTGACGCATCGAGCCCTTTTCGGAAGCGCGATTGGGTAGCAATTTTTTCTGATAACTGTGTATCGAGCAGCGCCAGTGCTGTAAGGCGCGATACAGAATCTTTAATGTGGTGGGCAAACTGTTCTTCACTGTCGAACGCCAAACCAAGATTGGCTTCCGAGTAACGCATTAACAAACGCGCCGCCAAACGAGCCGCATCGGTATCCCACTCGTTTTGATCACCGACAATATGACTGGCATCAGTTGGTGTAAATCCCGCTCTTAAAACAATGCCACGTTGCGTTAACCTCACCATGGCGCGATCAAGCGTTTGATCATTAAACACAGTTTGTACATCGATCGGTTTACGCTTTATGTACTCCCACAGTTCGGCTTGTTGTTTGGTCAAATCGGTCGGCTCTGCCGCGTGAGCCATAACAAACTCTGCACTGTGCGTGGTACTGCGTGGCAGTTCCAACTGATCGTGGAGCACCTGTTTTAGTTCCGGGTGGTTGTGTATAAGCAAACTGATCGGCATCACCCGCTCTGGTCCAATATCGAAGTCACGTTGCTCACGGTTGAAGACCACACGGCTGTCGCCGCCGAGGCCAAATGTGCGTACATCGATGGCTTCAACCATGGTTCTCCAACCACCCACCGTTGCCCCGTCTGCACTCAGACGTGGTTGGCCGTTTCGAATCATTGCAATGTCGGTAGTTGTTCCTCCCATATCCGACACCATAAGCCGTGGTTCCTGACTTAAAAACTGAGCACCAACAACACTTGCAGCCGGACCACTTAATATGGTTTCAACCGGGGAACCTTCAGCAATGGCGGCAGAAACAAGCGAACCGTCACCTTTTACTACCATTAGGGGTGCACTGATATCCAGCTCATCGAGCAGTTGCTCGGCTGCGGTGAGCAGTGCTCGTATCATTGGGATGAGTCGTGCGTTCAACAGTGCAGTAAGCGCCCGTCTGGGCGCATCAAGCCCGGAACTTAACGAGTGACCGCAACTCACCGGTTTACCGGTGAGTTCATGAATCAGTTCTCGCGCCTGATTCTCATGTTCCGGAT
>CALJNA010000024.1 GCA_937981955.1 uncultured Granulosicoccaceae bacterium | reverse complement strand
TGCGGTTTCAATTTCCAAATTATTCCTGGCGGGTGTAATACCGGGAATTTTAATGTGTATCTGTCTCGCCGTTGCGGCATATGTTGTCGCCGTCAAGCGCGGCTATGGTGCTGAAAAGTTTCCCGGCTGGACCGTGCTTGTTTTGAGTTTCTTTAGTGCCATCCCCGGTTTGCTTACAGCGGTAATTATTGTAGGCGGTGTACTCTCGGGTGTTTTCACCGCGACAGAGTCTGGCGCTTTTGGTGCAATGTATGCCTTTCTTGTGACGATACTGGTATATCGCAGTATCACGTGGGAGAAATTCAAACTCGCTGTAGTGCAATCAGTGCGCACAACTTCAATGGTCATGATCCTTATTGCTTGTGCAGGCGCATTCGCCTACATGCTGACTTTCTTTCGGGTGCCGAACCTGACCATCGACTTTTTAACTGGCCTGACTGATAACACGATCATGATATTGTTAATGATCAATGCCGTGTTGTTATTGCTTGGAATGATAATGGACATGGCCGCTCTTATCCTGATTTGTACACCAATCTTTCTGCCTATAATGAATGCGCTCGGAATTGATCCTTTGCAGTTTGGGATGATTCTACTGGTTAATCTTGGTCTGGGCTTGTGTACTCCTCCGGTTGGTTCATGTTTGTTTGTTGGGTGTGCTGTTGGGAAATTGCCAATGGAGAAAGCCATTCGTACCATTTGGCCATTTTATATTGCTATCTTTTTTGCTCTTATGCTTATCACCTTTATACCGGCGATCTCTTTGACTTTACCGAGACTGATCGGCTCGTAGCGCAACTTCCAATTGCCGCTCACGCCACGCCAGATAGCATGCGCCACTAAAGACCACTACAGCACCCACCCAGGTTAGTAAATCCACTGCTTCTGAAAAGAATACGTAACCGAATATCGCTCCCCACACAATTTTTGCAAAGTCGATGGGCAACACAACAGTAGCATCGGCGTAAGAAAAAGCCTTTGCAATACAGAACTGTCCGAGCGTGCCTGCAATACCAATCACCACTAGCCAGATCCACTGCACTCCAACTGGCCACGTCCAGACGAACAGCGCAGGTCCAATCGACAGTAAAGTTAAAAACAATGACATGTAAAAGGTAATAACCAATGCTGAATCGGTGTTAGACAGCTTTTTGATAATAATCATGGTGGCAGCCCACATGGATGCAGAGCAAATAACCAGAAAAGCACCCAGTGGAACGGGCTGTATGCCCGGTCGAAGTATGATAAGCACACCAATGAAGCCGACAATGATGGCTGCCCAGCGTCGAAAACGCACAATTTCACCGAGAAAGAAAACTGCCAGTACAGTCGTGAACAACGGCGCGGTAAAACTCAATGCTTGAACCAGCGCCAAAGGTGTGATCGACAGTGCATAAAAGAAGAACAGCATGGCGACCATATTAAAACCGGCGCGTATTATGTGCAGATTGAGATGATTGGTTTTGAGTATGGATTTACCTGCGTTAATAATGAAAGGTGCAAGTGCGATTAGCCCAAACAGATTTCGAAAAAACGCAATTTCAAACGGGTGTAAGTCTTCGCTAAGGTAGCGTATGCAGGCATGCATTCCTGAGAAGAAAATCGTTGATAGCAGCATGACTGCAGAACCCAGAAGTACACTTTTATGCTGCATGTGTGTACCTTCGGATGTCAGCTGTATCTAATTTTAACCTCTTTTTAGGGACATAGTCGCACGAAAGCCTGGCTGCATATATCCCGGTTTTATATCTCAATTCGTTGTTTCCATTCGCCGCTGGCTATGCGTAAGTGAAACGGTATGGCCTTTAGTAGCTCCTCTGCCACAATAATGCCAAATACCCAGACTATGGGCACTTTGAACACCAAAACAAACAGAGCAGTAACGGGTACGGTAAACAGCCATTGTGTACTGACGTGTACTTTGAAAGCATAGCTGGCCTGGCCAGAGGCCCGAAGTACGTTGCCACATACTACGTTGCTTGAGCGTACTAAGGGCAAAATTATCAGCATTGGCAAGATTAGCCTGACCGCATCGTGTGTCTTGTCATCCAGGTTCGGGTAGAAAATATCAAAAAGCCATGGTGTGACGCTAAAAATCGCTGCGATAGCCACACTTAAACACAAGGCTACCTTCCACGCTTTTTTAACAAATGGATCAAGAAGCGTGTAGGAATCCTGACCTAATAAGCGCCCCACCCAGATACCCATGGCCTGACACCATGCAGTAACCAGCATGCCGCTGGTTCTTATCCATATGAGAAGTATTGTTAATGCGGCAAACTCGTGAACCTTTAGTTGGCTGTAAAGCATCAGACAAAGCGTAAAAGCAAAATGCATACTGATAAATGTACCGGCAATCGGCAATGCATTGCTTAAAAATGCTGACACCGTTGAGCTAAATCGGTTATTGGTCCAGCCAGGGCTAAGCAGATAAGCGAATTTCACCTGCTTCATATACAGGAATAAAAAGCCGGTGCGCAGCACAACAGTTATGGCGCTGCCAATAGCTGCTCCGGCAAGACCGAGTGCAGGTACTCCCCACACACCAAATATAAGCAGGTAGCTTAGAAGAGCGTTGAAGGGTAGTTCACACAGTTTGCTGTAAAACGGAATTTTGGGATGTCCGGTGGCATACAGAAAAACACTGATGTTTTGAGACACTGCCAGCCCAATGATAAATACCGTCGAGATTAGTAAATATGTGCTTGCCATCGTGGCGATGGATGGAACATCAGTCAGACGTGTGATGATGGCATCGCGAAAAAAAATAATAAAGACAATGCCTATAGCTGCAACCAGCAATCCAATAACAATTCCTGACCAGAAACCAGATTTTAACGCTGTGTTACTGCTGGCTCCAAACGCCTGTGCAACCAGAATTTGGGTGCCGTTACTAAATGCAAACAAAACTCCAAGTATCAGGCCGGCAATACTTGTAGCAATACCCATTGCGGCTAGCGCTTCTTCGCCCAGGCCTCCAACGAGTATGGTGTCGATCAGTAGTATGGCTTGTTGAAGAATAGCGTTCATACCGATTGGCCACGCCAACGCATAAACCGCCATGTTCCCGGGTGGCTTTTTTTCCATGGTCTACCGTGTTAGTAGATATCAGCGCTTGTTATGAGTGAGTAATCTTTTGTGCTAAAAAGTTGGTTGTACGAAAACACTCATCACGTTCTTTATATCGTTTCATTGGGGCAATACCAAAAGGCGTTATCCGGTACAACGAAAAACCATGGGACTGGAAAAAGTACCAGAAGTCTTGAAAGTACGTGCGTGTGTCTATGTTTGAGCCACCAAATTCAAACTGAATAATCTGAATGTGATCAATGGCATCGCCGCACCCGTGTAACGCGTCCATTTCATGTCCTTCAATATCAAGCTTCAGGAAATCGATGGGTGAACGACTCAGTGACTGGTTCCAATAGTCATCAAATCGTATGGTATTTATGGTCTCTTCAATTTCAAAATCCCGGCCGAAATGATCAAGATTTCGTTTGGTCAGACTGCCAAGACCTGAACCCGGGACATCAGAATATAAAATATGTGATCCGGCTTCGTTTGATATACCAACTGGTTCAACGGTGATATTGCTATCGCTTTCGAATCGATTATTAAGCTTAGAGACATTAGTCTTGGAAGGTTCAAAGCAGATAATCTGAGCATCAGGGAAGTGCTTTCGTAAGCCTGCGCTGTAGTCTCCAATATTGCCACCAATGTCGATGCACAGAGAAGGGTGGCTGTGCCCGAGCAACTTTCTAACCGATGTGATTTCGGACGTTATGCTATTGGAGCCGTAGCCTTTACCCTGAGCTTTCGCCAGTTTTTTCTCGAAAAAACCCAGCGCATCGTATATGAGCATGTTGAATTGATAACCTGAGGCAGCAATAAAAGCAACCGATTCGGCGCATTTTACGAATTATACAACGGGCCAGCGCTGCATATCCACTGGCATGGTTTTTAAGTTGTGGGTTGAGCAGTGTAGTGTCAAAGCATTGAGCAGAATTCCATTACCTTGATTGCTCTGGCTTCTTTTCTTTGGCTAGTCTGTTCTAGGGGTGTAGCGGGGATATCCAGCGGCCTGCCGGATTAAGCCTGATAGTGTTTTGAGTTCGAGTCAAATAATTGCACCTGATCACGACCCTGACTCTTGGCATAATATAAGGCTTTGTCGCTTTGCTCGATAACATTAATGTTGTTTTTAATGCTTTCCACACCATCCATTCCGGCTAGGCCGATGCTAACACTAAGCTTCGCCCTATCATTGTCAATAGTAATGCACAAGTTTCGGATACTTTCCAGGATACGCTCAGCCACAATGGTTGCGTTTTTGGGTGGGGTATTGCTTAGCAGGATAAAAAATTCCTCACCACCGTAGCGGCCTACCGTATCGGATTCGCGGGTACATTTAATCAGCTGTTCCGCGACCAGTTTAAGTGCGTCATCTCCGGCGGTGTGACCATATTGGTCGTTGTACTGTTTAAAATGATCCACATCCACCATGGCAATAGTGAACGGTTCTTTGTAACGCAGGTATCTGGCACATTCCTGTTGGTGAACCGTATCGATGAATCGACGATTTCTCAATCCAGTCAATCCATCTGTTAATGCAAGGCCTTCGAGCTTCTCGTTCAGTTCTGATAGCTCGCGGTTAGCGGCCTGCAGTTTTTTATGTTGCGCTTTTAGTTTGGCCAACAAATCTGCATTGTCCCGTTCCAGTTGAGAGACACGTCTGGCGTTGTTAGCCAGAGTGATAAGCCTTTCATGATTATCAAGTGGCTTCTCGATATAATCGAAAGCACCACCCTGCAGTGCTTTAACGGCTGATTCGTAACCACTAAATGCCGTCATCACAATCGTTTTCACCGACGTATCAAGATGGGACACTCGTTGCAGGAGCTCAAGCCCATCCATACCACCCATACAAATATCGGTAAACATAACATCAAAGACGAACTCACCAAACAAACTCATGGCTTGTGTCCCGTCGTTTGCAGTAACAACGGTATAGCCTTCTTGTTCGAGCACGGCAGCGAGCATATCGCAGACGGTTTGCTCGTCATCCACGATAAGCACACAACTATTTAATGAGTTGGGTGATTGTGAAAAATTTGGTAATGCTGATGACATGTTTACGCTTCAACCGCTCCTGAGTGGTTACAGAATAAATATCTTCTCAAGGCGGTTATCGGCCATATCGGGCGTTTTGTGGGCATGCTCTTGGTCAGATTTGACAGACGTCACATTTTGTATGGAAATGCTTGTGTAAACAGGGAGAGGGTAGCTCTTTCACCTTGCGCTTATTTTGCACTGTTTAAACGGAATCCCGACACAGTGCCTGGCACAGGCAGTGAACACCACCACCGCCCAGTGTGAACATCGACATGTCAGGGTCATACACTTCATAACCCAGTGACCTCATATTGGCATTAAGCTCGGTCGCGCCCTTCATCGAGAGAACTTTACTGTTACCCAGAGCCACCAGATTTACACCTAGATTTTTGGCTTCTTTATAGGGAACGTCGACGAAAGAAAATCCCCAGTCTCGCAACTGTTGAACAACCCAGGGCTCCAGAGCATCGATACAGGCAACCAGTAATTTTTCATCGAGTGGCACCACAAGGCCGTCCATGTGCACGAACTCACGACTGATCGGAACGGTGAGTGCTTCCCAGCCCTCAGCCCGAACGAACTCTGCAACCTGTTCAGCCCCGGCTTTTTCAGAACGTTCTCCGCAGTAACCAATGAGCACTTTGCCTGGTTCTATAATGACAAAGTCTCCGCCTTCAAAATGACCAGCGGTTGAGTACTGCCAAATAGGAATCTGATTGCTTTGATAAAACTGTATTGCAGTGACGTAGTCAGCTCGCCTGACTTTTAACTGCATGTGGCAAATAAGCGCACCCCAGGGTGTCATGGCGGAACTGTCGCGTGCGAAAAAGTTTCTGTGCAGCACAGGATCAGATTCGAGATAATGACACTTCACATTGTTCTCTTCGTAAATAGCAACCATTTCAGAGTGCTGTGCCATAGCAGTCTGCAAATCGAATTTCACACCGGTTTTGTCTGCATTGTTCAATGTTCTTGCAATCAGAGGACCGGCCTCAACCCAACGAAAATATTCCGGTACGCCGAGTAAAACATTGGTGAGGGGGGCGTAATCGTTGTTGATACCCCATTGAGTTGTTTTATTGTTCATTGCCGAAACCCGTCTCAAGTGACTGAATATTACCATTCTCTGTCAAATCAACCCGATTGTTGCACCAAATCCACGCATATTTATCTGTCAGCGAACTGGAATGTTGCAGGCCAATAAGCATGAAATTGCAATTTTTTTTTATCCAAGTAAACTGAGTTGTGGCATTTGCCCTCACCAGGAACTGGCTAACTTCAGTTCACAGAATTCGGAGAATACTGCATGATGAAATTTCCCAAGCTAATTACAATGGCGTGCGCTGGTACTGTGCTGTCGTTTGGTTCTGTCGCACACGCTGCTGACGTGGTTATTGGTGTACCTAACTGGCCATCTGTGCTCGCAACTGCACATGTATTAAAGGTAGCCATGGAAGAGAACCTTGGTCTTGAGGTTGAATTACAGAACGGCACAAATCCTGTTGTGTTCGAAGCAATGGATACTGGTGCAATGCACGTGCATCCTGAAGTGTGGTTACCAAACCAGACAAACTTGAACGACAAGTTCGTTAAAGACAAGCAAACCGTTCGTATGAATCCCAATGGCGTTGCCGGTGATCAGGCAATGTGCGTTACCAAAGGTACTGCCGATAGAACCGGTATTGCTAGTCTGAGTGATCTGACCGACCCTGACATGGCGAAAAATTTCGATACAGATGGCGATGGTCGTGGCGAAATCTGGATTGGTGCTTCTGGCTGGGCTTCAACCAATGTAGAAAAAATTCGAGCAAAGTCCTACGGCTATGACCAGACCATGACTTTGAAGGAAATGGATGAGTCACTCGCATTGGCTGAAGTCGACAATGCCGTTGCACAGGATAAAGACATCGTCTTTTTCTGCTACACACCGCACCACATGTTTGCTTTGCATGAACTGGTTATTTTGAAAGAACCTGCATATGAAGAAGCTAAATGGAATGTCATTCAACCAACTGACGATCCTGAATGGCTGGCAAAGTCTGATGCGGGTGTTGCCTGGAATACGGCGCAACTGCATATTCACTATGCAAGCTCATTAGAGGCTGACCAGCCTGAAGCTGCAGCCATGCTGTCCAAAGTCAAGCTCGATACCGACATCGTTTCTGCTATGACATACGCGCTTGTTGTTGAAAAGCAGGACCCTGCTGAGTTTGCGGCCAAATGGGTTGCTGATAATGCATCGACTGTCGATAGCTGGTTGCAATAAGCTGGATTATTGGAAAACTGGTTTGTACAGTTGCAGGTTGTTTACGTTAACTGGTAATCCAGTTCTATAACTATATTAGAGTGAGTAAATCGGGAGTGTGGCAACATGCTCCCGTTTTTTTTGTGTTTGTAAAAGTTCAGCCGGATACTAACTGGTCTGGCTGACACGAGAATATTTCCTCAACTGTTGGAGGGTAACCAGTGAGTGAAGAGGTCATCACGCTGGAAAATGTGTGGAAGATATTTGGCGATCGTGCTGAAGAAGCCATGCAGGCCGTTAAAGAACGTGGTTTAACAAAACCGCAGGTATTGGAGGAGTTCGAATGCGTCGTTGGAATTGCTGATTGCTCGTTTTCGGTTCAGCGCGGAGAAATATTTTGCGTCATGGGATTATCCGGTTCCGGTAAATCGACCATGGTGAGACACTTGAATCGCCTAATCGAACCAACTGCAGGCTCCATTAGCGTTCTGGGTAAAGACATGCTTGCGTTGAATAGCAGCGAACTCAGGGAAATGCGCGCCAAGCATCTTGGTATGGTATTTCAGCACATGGCGCTGCTACCGCATCGCACGGTCAGAGACAATGTTGGTTTTCCTCTGCAAGTTCGGGGTGAACCCAAATCGGTTCGATGGGAAGTATCTCAGCGATGTTTGAATATGGTTAATCTTGACGGATACGAAGACCGTTTCCCACGTGAGTTGTCAGGTGGCATGCAACAAAGGGTGGGACTGGCAAGAGCGTTAGCATCAGACCCTGAAGTGTTGTTAATGGATGAGCCATTTTCGGCTCTTGATCCGCTCATAAGACGCCAGCTTCAAGATCAGTTCATGGCCCTGTCGGCAGAACTTAACAAAACCACTGTTTTTATCACCCATGATCTTGATGAAGCGATTCGTATAGGTAATCGAATTGCGATAATGAAAGATGGCCGCATAGTGCAGGTTGGAACACCCGAACAAATTGTTACCGACCCTGCAGACGATTATGTTCGCGATTTTGTCGAAGGTATCTCCAAACTAAAACTTGTGTTTGCGCATTCGATTATGGAGCCACTTGAGAGCTACCAGCTCCAAAATGGCGATGATCTGGCGCAAAGTCCCAGAGCAAATCACGGCACCGACCTTGATCAGTTGATTGACATCGCAACCACCACCACACAACCGATCGTTATTCAGGATGATGAAAATAACGACGTTGGTGTTATCAATAAATCCAGATTGTTAAAAGGTATTCAAGGGGGCAAAGCATGAGCGACACAGGCCTTGAAGCGCAACCAAGTTCGCTGGATTCATCGGTAGCGGAGTTTGTTCAAGAAAACGAATCCTACTACTCGAAACAATTCGCAAAAATACAGGGAACCACGGGGTTTGCCTTCTCCTGGAACTGGGCAGCTGCGCTGTTGGGTCCGATTTGGGGTGCGTGGCGAGGTGCCTGGGGTTTCTTCTGGACATTTCTTGTGCTTGAACTTTTTGCTCTGGTGCAGATTGGTCGAGGTCTCTGGGGTGAGCTGGGTGCAGATCAAATTGCACGTTACGAAAAAATGTTGGCCAATATAGCCAAGCGAGAACAGCAGGCTAAAGATCTAATAGCCGCTGGTGACACGGTCGATGCTGAGGCGAAGTTGAAAATTGCATCCAACCTGAAGCGAGTCGCGGCTGAAGCTAAAGAGAAGGCAGATCTGGCAGCCAACGAAGCGGTCAGTATTTTAATAACCGGGTTGGTTATTTTTGCAGTGATCAAACTGCTGGAAGGGTTCTTAGCCAACAGAACTTACGAAAAGCAGTACCTTAACTGGCGAGCCAACCCATCGGTACAGTCTGGCGTGAATAAAATCAGTGTCTGGTTCGGCGTTATCCTGCTCATAGCGATCTGGCCGCTGACCTTGTTCCGTTTTACCGTATCCGATCCTGACGGTAAACTCAGCGCATTAACGGGTGGTTTTATCGGCGGCAAGATTCCAATTACCGAGTTCCCGGTGAATCGAGAGTACTTTGCGGTACTTGCTAAAAAGGGTGATGCAGGATTTGACTGGTTAGCGATAAATTTTAATCATGTATTCAAAGGTATCACTGCTGGAATCCGAGCCGTGCTTGATGGCCTTGAGATAGTGCTTATCGAAACGCCGTGGCCGGTTGTGATGATTGTTATTGTTGTTATGGCGTTGAGACTGGCCGGTCCAAGGGTTGCAATATTCACAGCAGCTTCGCTTGCATATCTGGCGTTTATGGGGCTGTGGAAAATTTCCATGATTACCGTTGCACTGATCGGTGCCGGCGCAGCTCTGTGTGTGATTATTGGTATCCCGCTGGGTATCTGGTTCGGGAAATCCAAACGCGCTTACTCCTTTGCAGAGCCAGTGCTCGACTTTATGCAAACCATGCCAGCGTTTGTTTATCTCATTCCCATTATTGCTTTTTTTGGAACGGGTAAACCGCCTGGTGTTCTGGCTACGTTGATTTTTGCTATGCCGCCAGTTATCAGGCTGACGGCGCTGGGAATGCGAGGTGTTCCCGAAACAACCAAGGAGGCAGCAGTAGCCTTCGGTTGTTCTAAATGGCAATTGCTCACGAACGTTGAATTACCACTGGCAATGCCATCGATTATGACTGGCATCAATCAAACGATACTAATGTCGTTGTCGATGGTGGTCATCGCGTCACTAATCGGAGCTGAAGGGTTAGGTGCGTTGATTCTTGAGGCGCTTCAATACGCAGCGAAGGGTCAGGGCCTGCTCGGTGGTCTGGCAATCCTACTTTGCGCAATGGTTATAGATCGGATAGCTCAGGGTATGTATCGCCGCAAGGTGGGAGAGGCATAGACTACTGCCCACATGACTGATGCAGAACCGGAAAATCTGAGTCGTTTCCATGTTCTCGTAGCCGGTGGTGGCAACGCAGGTTTGTGTGCGGCGATCACAGCCGCACGAAGTGGTGTATCGGTGTGTGTAGTGGAGGCTGCACCCAGAGCTTGGCGTGGCGGCAATACCCGGCATACACGCAACATGCGCGTTGCTCATGAAGAAGGTAACGGTATCCTGACTGGGCCTTATCCAGTTGACGAGTATATGGACGACCTGATGCGCGTTACCGACGGTCAAACCAATCTTGAATTGGCTGAACTGACAATCAATGCATCTCAGGAGTTATGGGATTTCCTCGCAGAGCAAGGTGTACATTATCAACCCTCACTCGGTGGAACCTTGTCTCTGGGTAGAACCAATGCGTTTTTTCTTGGTGGCGGCCGCTCGATGTTAAACGCCTTGTATCGCACCGCCGAGTCTTTGGGTGTGACTTTTTTTTACGACACGAAAGTGGTTAGCCTCGATATTGAAAACGGGTTTTTCGAATCATGTGAAGTTGTAAGCCAATGGCAATCGGACCAGCCGGAAACAAGAAAGCTGGAAGCGCGCGCATTCATCGCAGCCGCCGGTGGTTTTGAAGCGAATATAGAGTGGCTGAAAGAAGCCTGGGGCCCGGCTGCTGAAAATTTCCTGATACGAGGTACGCCGTATAATCGCGGAGCGGTACTGAAGCAACTACTCAATGCAGGGGTTGCATCCGTCGGTGATGCAAAGCAATGCCATGCCGTTGCAATAGACGGTCGGGCTCCCAAATTCGACGGAGGTATCGTCACACGTCTCGATTGCGTGCCATTTGGTGTTGTATTAAACGCCAATGGTCAAAGGTTTTATGATGAGGGCGAGGATTTTTGGCCGAAACGCTACGCGATTTGGGGACGCTTGATTGCTGCACAACCTGATCAGGTTGGTCACGTTATAATCGATTCGAAATCAATCGAGTTATTCATGCCTTCAGTATTTCCACCACTGCAGGCAGATTCGCTTGAACAGCTGGCTGTAGAAATGGGTATAGATTCAACTGCCGTAAGTCAAACTGTCAATCAATTTAATCAAGCTTGTCGTGGCTCGAACTTCGATCATACGGTGCATGATGATTGTCACACTGAAGCGCTCGAGCCGCCTAAATCACACTGGGCAAGACCGATTGATACACCTCCGTATTATGCCTACACCTTACGCCCCGGAATAACGTTTACGTATCTCGGCGTAAAGGTTGATAAGGACGCTCGAATGATAATGCATAACGGTAGTACTAGCGGTAATCTGTTTGCAGCCGGAGAAATCATGGCTGGTAACGTTCTTGGTCAAGGGTATCTTGCTGGTATCGGCATGACCATAGGGAGTGTGTTTGGCCGTATCGCCGGGTCAACCGCTGCAGCCATCGTTCGTAATTAAACCGCAATGAAAACAAGCATTCCAATTAAAGAAATATCTGTGCCCAAAGCTGCGCCATCCAATGCTCAAAGTGAAGCGGTCAGACAAATGGGTGTATGTAATGCTTGCCGATATTGCGAAGGACTCTGTGCTGTGTTTCCTGCAATGGAATTACGCCGACAACTCACAGGTCCAGATGTTGATTACCTTGCCAACCTTTGTCACAGCTGCGGGGCTTGTCATTTTGATTGCCAATATGCGCAACCGCATGAGTTTGCTATTGAAATACCAGCCGTTATGGCGAACCTTCGGGAAGAGACATATGCGCGTCATGTCTGGCCCGGTGCACTCGCACCGGTTTTCGAACGCAACGGAATCTGGATTGCCAGTATCACCGCCATCTCGGTCGCGCTGTTTCTGGTTGGGTTTATCGTGTTTACCGACGCGTCTGTGCTGTTTGCCAGCGGCAGTGAAGAAGGGGCCTTTTACCGCGTTATGCCGCACAATGCCATGGCGGGTTTATTCGGAGCTGTGTTTCTTTATTCCATCGTAGCGATTTGTCTCGGGGTTCGAAGTTTCTGGCACTCCACCGGGTCGCAGGGGAGTGTAAGTTGGCGAAGCCTGTGGCAAGCAAGCAAGAATGCAGCAACGCTTCGGTATCTTGATGGTGGCGGTATGGGTTGTATGCACGAAAGCGAGGAGCCGAGCAACCGTAAACGGATTGCACATCACTTTACTTTCTATGGGTTTCTGTTGTGTCTTGCCTCAACCACATCGGGGACACTGATGCACTATGTGTTTGGAGTTCAAGCGCCATATCCGTGGTGGTCACCGACAGTAGTACTTGGAACAATTGGTGGAATTGGTCTGATCATCGGGCCGGTCGGGCTATTGCGTGTGAAGAGGGAACAAATCGATGCATTAAAAGCAAAACCATCACGCGGCATGGATGTAGCGTTTTTGTATATGTTGATCGCAACCAGTGTTACTGGTTTGCTGTTATTGGTACTTAGGGCCACACCGGCGATGGGCTTGTTGCTTGCAGTTCATTTGGGTGTCGTGTTTGCCTTATTCATTAGCATGCCTTATGGCAAGTTTGTTCATGGTCTGTATCGGTATGCGGCTCTGATGCGTCATGCCCACGAGCAGGCACAACACAAGGCATAACACTCTTTGCGGTTTCTTAAGCTGGAAAGACCATGAGCAATACAACACCCAGGACCGAGGCCAGCAGTAGCACTCTTACAATACTCCAGTGATAAACCAGAGCTAGTACTGCGCATAGTGCGGTTAGTACTACCACCCGTAAGTCCAGTGTGCTCCATTCAGGTGTCCAGAGCTTTAAAATACCTTTTGAGTTTTGCGATACATTTGCAAAGAAGACATGCAATGCAAACCAGATTGAAAGGTTTAATATTACGCCAACCACAGCGGCAGTTATAGCATCGAGTGCCTTGCGCAAACGTGGTTGTTCGCCCAGCCAGTCAATGTAGGGTGCGCCGGCAAATATCCACAGAAAGCACGGTATAAACGTGACCCACAGAGTGACAAGCGCTGCCGCAACGCCGAGCCAAACACCATTCTCGCGATAGCCTGCGATAAACCCGACAAATTCGGTAACCAGTATCAATGGGCCTGGCGTGGTTTCTGCCAAACCCAGACCATCCATGGTTTCGGCGGCGCTTAGCCATCCGAACTGTGTAACCACATCTTGTCCAAGATAAGCAAGCACTGCATAAGCGCCACCAAAGGTGACCACAGCAAGTTTGGAAAAGAAGATACCGATATCAATCAGTATCTGATTAGCTCCAGACATTTGTACAAGCAATAGTGGTGTCCACCAGATAAGCAGATAAATTAATATCGTGTTGAACGTAGAAGGCAATAGTGCCTTTAAGTTTTGTTCAGAGTGCTTACTTACTGCTGGTGCATTGTTTCCAGCGCTTAGGAAAAATCCATATGCTGCAGCGATAAGAATGATAACCGGGTAGGGTAGATCAAGAAAGAAAATTCCGATAAATGCCAATGCAGCGATTACCCAGTGCTCGGTTTTCGACAAAGCGCGTTTGGACACACGAAGTAACGCTTCCAGCACAATGACTATAACGGCTGCCTTAATACCAAAAAACAGCGCGCTGACAATACTGACGTCACCATAGATTGCATAAACAGTCGCCAGTAACAGAATAACCAATGCGCCCGGTATAACAAACAACAGGCCGGCGATAATGCCACCAACAACGCCATGTAAGCGCCAACCTGCATAGGTTGCCAGTTGCATTGCTTCCGGTCCTGGTAACAGCATGCAAAAACTCAACGCGTTTAGATAATCTTTTTCACTTAACCATTTATGCTCTTCTACAATGATGCGGTGCATTAGTGCTATTTGTGCAGCCGGACCACCAAATGAAAGCAGGCCAATTCGCAGCCACACTCTGAAGGCTTCCGCCAATGTAGGGGGCGCCAGTTGAGTGGTGGCAGTTTCAGCTTTATTAGCTATGTTGCTTTTTTGTCCCATGTTCAGTTGCTCGGCGGTGCTGGCCAGTCATGACGTTCACCGGTTGCATCTCGAGCCCAGCGATAGAACGCATCGTATAAAGCCATGCCCGCATCCAATTGTTCAATATCGTTTTTATACATACGAGATAAACCCAGCGATGCCGCGAGCAGGCCGGCACACTCTGGTGCGAGGTCATGGTTGTCTGTATCAGCACCGCGAACAACGGTGGCCAGGCGCATTAATGGCTCTGTTTTCAAGTCGAACTCTTCGAGCATGGTGTCGAACGTGCACATAGGTTCGCGATGGGTCCAGAACACGTCTTCTACATCAAACGGTGTTGCATTAAATTTTTCGGCAACGTCTATAACAGTTGCCGGTGGAACGAAAAGAAATTGGGCTTTAGGATCAACGAACCTTCTAATCAACCAAGGGCAGGCAATACGGTCAATCTTGGGCCTGTGGCGTGTAACCCAGACAGATTCGTTGCGTAGGTTTCGAGTGGGTATTTTTGCCAGTGTTACCAGTGGCAGCCCTGCATCGCGCCAGGCGAACTGACCGCCGAGTAGAATTTCGGCTTGAATTCTATGATGCCGCAAAATCGCGCACACACCGGTACTGATTTTTTTGCCTTTTTGACAATACACAACAACACGAGCATCGCGAAGTTCTTCAACCAGCGATTCAATGTCGTTAAATGGGTGCCTGAATGCAGTTGGTAGTACACGCGGGTCAAGCGCAAAATCTTCATCGATACACAGGTCGATGATTACTGGCGCATCAGGAGTTCCGATAAGGCGGGCAAGTTGTGCTGGGGTAATTTCATTGGGTGACGGCATGGTTGCATCCTTTTTCGTTTAAAGAGTTAGTTTTAAAACTCAATCTGGGCTGCGGTACAGTTATCGACAATTTTAATCGACAAAACTGTACCCGTCAGACCGGGAAATATTGGATGCGATTCTTTGGCAGGCGCCTCACGGGGTGTTCGCAACCCCATGAAACTGATTATGCAAGAAGAGGGTGTTTTCGTCAATCAATCTGACTTGCAAAGCGCTCCGATGACGCTGATCGTGAATCAGGTTGCCATCAGACTGGTTGTCAATCACATTAAACTACGTTTGGTGCAGTAGAGCACAAGTGGCATTTTTTCATCTGTAAGAACGTGCTTCAGGATTAATGCGTTTGCGATAACGTAAATTAACGTTACTGTTAACTTT
>CALJNA010000023.1 GCA_937981955.1 uncultured Granulosicoccaceae bacterium | reverse complement strand
TTGTTGAAGCGCATACATAATTCGATCAAGAATAAATCCAATAACACCAATAACCAACACGGCAAACATGATCTTTGCTAATGAATCTGACGAACCATTTTGAAATTCATCCCAAACAAACTTACCCAAGCCCGGATTCTGGGCGAGCATTTCAGCAGCAATCAACACCATCCAACCCACGCCCAGTGACAACCGCAGACCGGTAAAAATCAAAGGTAACGCGGAAGGTAAAATCACTTTTAATGTTGATTGAAAGGTTGAAAGCTTCAGAACCCGACTGACATTAATCAGGTCTTTGTCGACCGAAGCGACACCCAGCGCCGTGTTCACCAAGGTAGGCCACAACGAACAGAGCGTCACGGTTATTGCCGAGATCAGCATAGACTTTGGTAACCAATCTGAAGGGTCAACGTACATGGCTGATACGACCATGGTGACGATCGGCAGCCAGGCTAAAGGCGATACTGGCTTGAATATTTGTATCAGCGGGTTAACAGCACCGTGTATACCTTTGGATAAACCACACGCCAATCCCAGTGGCACTGCGATAAGTGTTGCAATGGTAAATCCAAGAGCAACAGTTGCCAGAGAAGTAATAATCTGATCAAGGAAAGTCGGTTTGCCGGTATATACACGTTCCTTGACTTTGTCCTCTTTCCCCGTTGCGATCAGTTTCTTATTGCGTTCGGCTTGCCTTTCATAAAAGGCGACCGCTTTATCCCGTTCTCGGTGATGATCATCAACCAACTTACCCATCTGTTCAAAAACCTGGGCCGGACCTGGAATAACACCTAGTGATGTTTTAACCTGTGGAGCAAACAGAGCCCATGCGGCCAGAAACAATCCAATACCTAACAATGGAATAACAAGTTTTTGTTTCAGAGCGTTTATCTGCTCCGCCGGATTGTTCCCGGACAAGAGTCGGAATAACGGTGTTAACCATCCCATTCCCAAAAGATCGAGTGTTTTCTGTAGTTGGATTACTTTAAAAACACTCGACCGACCGGCTACATTCGCTGGAGCTGCATTGACTATTGACATAGTGACTTTACCTTGAACGATTATTTTCGGTAAATATAGTTAACGCTATTGACCCGCTGCGTCGGTTCCGGTTTTCAAACCAATCGCAAACGAGTCGATGTATTCGTTGGGTTTTTTACCGTCATATAACACCCCATCAATAAATTCATCGGTGGCAGGTTTATAGCCGTCCGTTGAAGCAGGAAAATCATCGGCGCCAGCGAAACCTTCCTCGATGAGCAGGTTTGCTGCCTGCATGTACAAGTCGGGCAAATAGACATCTTTAGCTACCGAGTCATACCATGCATCATCTTTGTCTTCTGCAATCTGACCCCAACGACGCATTTGAGTCAGGTACCAAACCGCATCAGAATAGTATGGATAAGTTGCGTAGTAGCGAAAGAACACATTGAAATCCGGAATCTCGCGCACATCACCTGGTTCAAACTCGAACGTTCCGGTCATGGATGCACCGATGACAGATTCATCTGCACCGACGTATTCAGATCGGGATAGTATTTCAACTGCCTCTGGTCGGTTTGCGTTATCGTTCTCGTCCAACCAGATAGCGGCTCGGATTAACGCTTTGGTTAATGCCAGTGTCGTATTGGGATTTTCCTCGGTAAACGCCTTACTCAGACCAAACACCTTTTCAGGATTGTTTTTCCATATTTGATAGTCAGTGATAACAGGCACACCAATTCCCTTTGCTACCGCTTGCTGATTCCATGGCTCCCCAACGCAATACCCCAAAATAGTGCCAGCTTCCAACGTGGAAGGCATTTGCGGTGGTGGAGTTACCGACAAAAGAACATCAGCATCAATCTGGCCACTGATATCGTCGGAGGAGTAATAGCCGGGGTGCAGGTCGCCAGCGGCCAACCAGTATCGTAACTCGTAGTTGTGCGTCGACACCGGAAAAACCATACCCATGTTGAATGGTTTACCTTCATCTTTGTAAGTTTCAACTACAGGTTTTAGCGCGCTCGCACTAATTGGATGCACAGGTTTTCCATCAGAATCCAGCGGTATATTCTCTTTCATTGCAGCCCATATTTCGTTGGATACTGTAATGCCATTACCATTCAAGTCCATTGAAAAAGGCGTCACAATGTGGGCTTTGGTTCCAAAACCAATTGTTGCTGCCAAAGGCTGGCCTGCCAGCATATGTGCGCCATCCAACTCGCCGGTGATCACCCCATCGAGTAACACCTTCCAGTTAGCTTGCGGTTCAAGCGTTACATATAGCCCTTCGTCTTCGAAGTAACCCTTTTCATAGGCAATGGCCAGCGGCGCCATGTCGGTTAGCTTTATAAAACCCAGTTTCAGTTCATCTTTTTCAACGTCGAGCATCTGCGTTTCTGCAGCTACGACAGAAATTGAGCACAACGACAGTGCGATCAGCAATGCTATGCGCCGGGTTGGTGCAAAATAAGTTACTAATGACGATCGAACGTTAGACATGTGTTTTCTACTCAGTTGTTTAATCTGCCCAGCAGCTTATAAAATAACTCAGCACTTGCCTTGCGTCTTATTCGCACATGGGTGAGTCCAAAATATCAACATGGATTCAATCATGCGTTACCAGCTACCCTTACATTATCTTGATACCGTCGCTCGAGTTGGTTCAATCAGAAAAGCGGCTGATCAGCTTGCAATAACATCAAGCGCGCTAAACAGGCGAATCATCGCCATAGAAGAAGACTTAGGCGTACCGATTTTTGATCGCGTACCCAACGGTGTGCGATTAAACTCTGCCGGTGAAATTCTGATACAACACGCACGTTCCGAAATAGCTGAACTGGAGCGTGTAAAGTCGCAGATTCACGACTTGCAGGGAGTCAGACGGGGACACATCTCAATTGCCGCAAGCCAGGCACTAATGCCGTTCATACTGCCGGCGCAGATGCAATCTTATCGAGATCAATTCCCTGAAATCAGCTTCAGCGTGCGCGTCTGCACTCGATACACTGCTATCTCTGAATTAAAATCTTATGCTGCAGACATTGCGTTGGTGTTCGAACCAGAGATTGCCTCTGAGTTTGTTTCGGTTTATTCATCACCGCAGCAACTATACGCAGAATTTCGACCTGATCATCCGTTAGCGGGCGATGGAGAGTTAAGACTGAGGGAATGCCTTCAATGGCCACTGGCTTTACCATCAGAGAATAACGGTATACGACATTTACTGGAGCGTTCCGCAGCCCCGCTTTCTTCCAAAGTGAATATGGCTGTAGAATCTGATAATACTTTTCTTCTGCAACGTGTTGTACAAAATAGTGATCTGGTCACCATCTCCTTCTCAGCCGGCCTTTCCGGTGATTCCAACGCAAGCTCGCTAAAACATCGTCCTATCAGTTTAAAAGATGTAAAGCCAGGCATGCTGCACATAGGCACGTTGAAAGATCGCCACCTGCCAGTAGCAGCTGCTAAATTTCTTGATCAGCTTACCAATTATCTGGAACAGAGCCAATCTGCCGTTTAAGACAGTGATCGGCGTCAGCCTGACTGCTGCAGGCTTATCGTGCTATTGAGTTAAAACTGACTGTTCAGTTATCTCAGACAAACAGATTAATATTTGAAGAATGAAGAGCTAACGACTGGAATCAACAACTCGCTGAACCATTGATGCATAGTCGGTAAATGTTTTTGTTCGCATGTTGGCAACTTTACCAGCGTCATCGTACTTTCGTACATTAACAATACTGGCAAGGTTCGGTTTTTGCTCAAACGTTTGAACTTCGTCTGAAGTCATTGGACCACCCTGCAGATTTAAAGAATGTATAGAAGCTTCAGACAATTGATTTAAGTATGCAGGGTCAGTGGCGCATAAGTAGCGTTTGGCATCTACATGATACCGAACACAATCCG
This sequence comes from uncultured Granulosicoccaceae bacterium, assembly GCA_937981955.1. GTDB lineage: Bacteria > Pseudomonadota > Gammaproteobacteria > Granulosicoccales > Granulosicoccaceae > Granulosicoccus. The sequence continues at coordinate 5,211 of CALJNA010000023.1, read as the reverse complement.
TAACCAGTGCCGGAAAGAACGGTTCCAACACGCTGGCCCCGGCGCTTTCATGAAAACGATCTTCGGTGTCCTGCATCGAGAACATGCCAAACTCACTGGTAAAGTGACCAATATCATGCAGCAGTGTGGCAACAATGGTAGCTTCGGATTCATTAGCAATTTCCGCCAAATGTGCGCCCTGCAACATGTGTTGAGCCATGGTGACAGGCTCCCCCAGATATTCCTCATCTCCACGACGATCAAATATATCCTGTAAAAATGCGACCACATTATCGTGGGTTAATTCAGCTGCGCTAGTCATGGTGACGCTGCTTCAGCAGAAACGCTATCGAGCGCCTCAAGCTTGGAATACAAACCATCTTTATCAGCATAGCAACCCTGTAACCACCGTTTCCCCTCGCCCGAGTATCCCTTACGTGCATGCAGTACCCGTGTGTTATCGACAATAAAGCTGTCACCGGGAGACAATTTGAATGACACTTCCATACCGGGATCATCGATAATTTCGCCGAACCGACGGTAGGCATCGTAATAGCAAACCATATCATCGAAAGGTACATCGGTTATAGCTGCGGTTGAGCGATTGTTGAAACGCACCGCTACCAGCTCCCCATCTGGTGCAAGTTCTATCATCGGTTTTCGCGAACGCAAGCACACGCCAGTTTCTCCGGCATATTCGAATTTGGCGCAGTACTTTGATAGAACAGTAAACCATTCCGGATTTTCATCACGCAAGCGTTGGGCGACTTTAAAACCATCGACCACCATGTTCTCACCCCCCGAGGCAGAATTTTCCAGGCAATACAATATTTGCAGTGTCGGTACCGGATCTCGATAGGGGTTGTCTGTGTGAGCTTGAAGCCCAAGCCCAGTGTATGCAAGGTTACTAGGATTGACTTCAGTTCTGACTTCGAAATGCCTGCCATAGTTGGTTTGTCTGACATGACCAAACAAATTGACTACCTGAAACAATGCTTCGGGTTCAATCGGCCCATCTGTCAGTTTGGCAAAACCAAATTGACGTACATTGGACAACCATTTCAAAAGCGCGATTTTGTTCTCTTTTATCGTTTCGAAGTCAGCCGTTGGCAGAGCTTGACTCAAGTGAGAATCCCAGGTTTCCACGGCTGCTGAAGTCCAGCCAACAGACTGAGAGAAACTGGTGTCATAACGATGGTTAAGTAACCATTGAATGTCGTATTCCACATGCTTGTTCTCAGGCTTAAAGAGAACCATTAGCGTATCGCCAACAACTTCAGCACGTGCTATCGACACATCGCTGGGTATATCTTGTAGTGCTATTAATCTCTGCCCATTGTTTGGCGCACGCGTATGCTCATCCTGGGCGTTGTCCCGAAGCCAAAGCGCGTGATAGCGCACGGTCGATTGATCATCTGCGATAAGCGTGGCTATGTCACCACTATTGGAAAGCTCGATTTTGTACATGGACTTCACATATAGACGTGAAATGGGTTCCTGACATAATACAGATTGTACGGATTGGCTGCGCGATAGGTATAATCAGAAAACTACTAATCCAGCTCCACAAGCGATCTTTAATATGTCACAGATTTCTCCTGAACTGCTATCACAGGTCCGTGAACGCTTTGCCCAAATTGATCACTGCCCTGTGCAAGGGTCGCGGATTTTCTTCGAAAATGCCGGTGGTGCACTCGCGCTGAAATCAGTCGCAGACACATCCAGACAATACGCAGAAATTCCTGACAATCAAGGGCGTGACAACCCAGGGAGCCATGAATTGGTTCGTATCATCAACAAAGCCAAGGAAGACATGGGTGTCTTTATGAATGCCTCGGGCGGACAATTTTTTATGGGTGAGAGCGGCACCGAGTTACTGTTCCGCCTGATCATGAACGCATGTCTTGGCACCGGACCTGGCGAAGTACTGGGCTCGACGCTCGAGCATCCAGCGACGCGCAGCGCCTGCGACCGGTGGGCAAGAATTGCAGGGCAATCACACATTTTAATTGAACATGACAACGCTACCGGCACAATAGAACCCGCCGCGTATGCAGCTCGAATCACACCTGAGACAAAAGTGGCAACCGTTATTCACACATCACCAGTGTCAGGAATGGGCGTTGACCTGGCCGGGGTCGCTACCGAAATCCGCAAGGTTTCTCCCGAGTGCTTTATCATTGTTGATGGTATTCAACACGCGGCGCACGGCCATATCGACCTGAGCGAATACAACGTTGATGGCTACGTCATCTCTCCTTACAAAATGTTCTCACGTCATGGTTACGGGCTGGCATGGATTTCAGATCGGCTCACCCACCTGCCCCACAATGCGCTCATCGATGGACCCGAAGACAACTGGGAAATGGGCACTCGCGACACAGGCGCTTACGCAACTTTGTCAGATGTGACCGACTATATGGAATGGCTGGGGGAGCAATGTCTTGATGAGTCTGTTCGAGCAACGGCAGACAGACGAACAAAATTCGAGGCCGCAGGAAAAGCAATTCATACTCAAGAGAAAGCACTGACTGACGCAATGATAAATGGCGTGGGCAACTTCCCCGGTTTAGCCGCTATTGAGTCTGTGACGATCATCGGTGGCGACGATAACCCTGCACGTGAAGGTCTTGTATCGCTCATTATCGATGGCATTCCATCGGTTGATGTTGTTGCCAAACTGAATGAACAAGGCATTCGAACCCACCTGCGTAAAGCAGACCACTACTCCAACAACATATTAACGCCACTGAACATGGAAAGCTGCGTACGAGTATCAATGTGTCACTACAACAGCGAAGAGGAAGTCGCCCGGTTTCTGGAAGCCATGCAACAAATCACGAGCTGAAGGCAGAAATCATTGAATTAATCAGGCAGCGTTATGGCAATTACCGAAATTCGCATCTATACCGTGGAGCTTGCGGCAAAGCAGCTGTACAACATGTCGAACTCTGCCGTTGCCACCCCTACATCAACTATCATAGAAGTTATCGACTCGTCAGGACACGTTGGCTATGGCGAGGTCTGTCTTGCAAGCCCACAATATCAACCCGCGCACAATGATGGTATTCGAACATCATTAGAAATCCTCGCTCCTGCCGTGCTTGGCTGCGACCCGGAGTGCGAAACGGTTCTGAACGCAACGATGAACCAGGCAATGGATGGACACACGGAAGGCAAAGCAGCGCTTGATATTGCGTGCTGGGATTTAAGCGGCAAAATAGCAAATAGGTCAGTGGTTGATTTATTAGGTGGTGCTTTACAACAGGACGTTGCAACCTATCATGTCGTTGGCATAGGCACACCCGACTATGCAGCAGCCGAAACTGAACGCTTGCAAAATGAAGGTATAACCAGAATTCAGCTCAAGGCCGGAGGACGACCGATCCATCAAGATATTGCCTGTATACATGCGGTTTCAAAAGTAATTCAACCAGGTAGCGATTTAGCCATAGATACCAATCGTGGATGGACCACGGCCGAAGCCATTCATGTGTCCAACGCATGCGCCAACATCAACCTATCACTAGAGCAGCCGTGTGCAACCGAGAACGAGTTAATCCAATTAAAGAAGCAAGTTAACCACCCCGTTATTGTGGATGAAAACTCGACCGATATTACCGCCGTTGCCCGTATGATCTCTTATGGTCTGGCTGACGGTTTTGGGCTTAAGCTTACCCGCCTTGGCGGCCTGACGAATATGCGAGCTGTGCGCGACTTATGCATGGCAACCCGTACGCCCATGAGTACAGATGACGCATGGGGTGGCGATATCATTGCAGCCGCCTGCGTTGCATTGGGTGCCACACTCGACCCACATTTTAGCCGGGGTGCTTGGATAGCTCACCCATACCATCAAACTCACTATGATGAAGAAAATGGGCCTCGACTAAAAAACGGGTTCGTAACCTTGCCACAGGGTGGTCCGGGACTTGGACTGGTTTTTGAGCCGGGTCAATTTGGGGAGCCTGTGGCTGTTTATCATTAACATGCACATCCACACTGCTCCGTCCATATTCTGATCAAAATGTCCACACGTCGAGCTTCCACAGCAGCCTCGATTCCAATTCCTACGCCCGCTGTGAGCATCTTGCCATCACTGAATAATCGCACTTTCCCATTCCTTTATAAATAGCCTTCGTTTCATGCGATCAAGGAATACCATAAGACCAGGTTCCAATGAAATAACGGATGATTGAGGGCTATTGGACACGGCATGAATCGATGGGAGGGAATTGTTGCCTCCGCCTTTCGAATACCATCGTGTTGAAGTAAGGTACCGAATAAATGAGGTTGCAATTTTTTCCTGTGGTGCCTGTTTAGATACGAACGCGGTACGCATCATAGTGGTGGGAAATTCTGAGGGTAGAATCACTTCGATTTTGTCTGCTATGTCGCTACGATCAGCTGCATAGCTACCCAACACATTGTAGGAAATTGCAATGGTGCCATCGGACAAGTCATCAAGCATTTCACCCGAACAACAATAAACACGCGTATCCAGACTACCCATAATTTCCATTAGTCGCCAGTAAGTCTCCGACCTGCGAGCATCCTGAGTAGCAAACAAATACCCAAGCCCAGATTTCCGGATATCGTAGGTGCCTATTTTGCCTTTAAATCTTTCCGGGTTTTCTCGCAATACCTCTATCATTTCCTGTCGCGATCTCGGCACGGACAGCGTAGAGAATTCGGCCTTGTTAATCACAATGGCTGCAGGCTCCACTGTAAAACCGAATAAACTATTCTGCCAGTGAGCCCATTCAGGATAATCAAGATTTTCGATTTGAAGAGCGTAACCATCGTTCACCAGTTTCAGTTGCAAGTCCATTGCACTTGAAATCACCACATCGTACTGATCTGATGAGCGTTGAAATACGTCATAAATGTCAGTAGACCCTGCAACCAGATATTCAACGCTAACACTCGGGTTCTCAATCAAAAAGCGTTCGATTATCGGCGCAAAAACAGATATGTCTGTGCTGGATACAACTTTCAATGTTTGTGTTGCAATACTGCCCTCGAACAGTTGCTTATCTTCCCACTCAACCGCTGACGCCAATGCGGTATACAAAAAAATACCTAGAAAGATATATAGACGCACGCGCCTCCCCCTTCACCATTACTGATTGTCAGTGTGCCACCGTGTGCGACGGCAACATCGCGTGCGATTGTCAATCCTAAACCCGACCCAATCGAGTCGTTGGCGTTACGGCCACGTGTAAATCGTTC
>CALJNA010000022.1 GCA_937981955.1 uncultured Granulosicoccaceae bacterium | reverse complement strand
CGGCATCTTGCTGCAATGCATTACCACTGGCTGATACCTGATGCAGTTGTTCCAATCGCAGATCGAACACTTCATCACTGGTTAGTGCAAATTCAATCGCCTGAGCAAAACAGGCACTGGACTGCCTATGCTGACGCTGGCCGGCATAAGCGCGAGCACATTTTGCATACCATCTACTTGCGTTATCCCGGTCTTTTTCAGCCAGCATGGTATACAGTGTGATGGCTGCCTGTGTCTCGTCGAGTTGCTCGGTCAGCTCTGCAGCTCTTTGCAAGTGCGGCAGTGTTCGAAGTTGTGGTTTTTTCGCTAACAAATCTATCCGGTTAAGTAATTGCAGGCGCTTGGCGTCACGCTGAGCATCATTTTCTGCCGCATAGTACTCAACACTTGCCATCTCGAGATCGAGAGAGAAGCGATCCCGTTCTCCCAAATCGACTTCGGGTTGATCTTCGAGCAATTCGCGCGCTGTATCGACTTGCCCTGTTTTGATTAACGCCACCACAGCGCGTGTTGTTTCCTGAGACGATTGTTGCCCGGAAGCGCCGCGCGCTTTCAAGTAAGCAAGATCAAGCTCACCGATTACCGATGTTGTATCGTCGGATAAACTATCAGAACTATCTGCGATAGAGAACGCTTCCTGCTTTGGCAGCAAATAGTAAAACGACACAGCGAACAGCGCCCCAATGAGCGCAAGATGCACCGGCCCTATCAGTTTTTCACGCTTGACAGTTGAGGATGGCATTGCCGGTATCCCTGGTTGAAAACGTGAATAAAATACTGCCCTGTTCTGTCCTGCTGCCACGAACCAGTTGACCTTTGGTTCGTATGGAGCAACCAGCGGCCGCACGGTTGAGTTCCAGCTTCACGGGCACCTCACCAACAATGCGCATTTCAATACCACCATTGACTTGCCGCCAGGTGTTCACGCGTCCGTTTGCCGACATTAGATGCAATGCGGTAGGTTGTTGCCCGGTAGTTTTAAACACCACTTTGTCTGAACCATCAGTATGCACATACACACCATCATGCAACTGTTTCGCTCCGGCAAGACCACGACTGGCGGATATTTCCGGCCAGACGTCTTTATCCAGAATACGAATGGATTTTATGTTTCCGAGGCGGCTGAGCTTCCAGCTACCATCAAGGTAACGGCTAACGCCTACCTGCCGATAATCAGGCACTTTGCGAGCATAGTAAGTCCCGTAGACAGGCATGATGTCCTGCTTGACCGACCAGTGATAGATTTGTTCAAGCGAAAGTACTGCAGCCTGCTTGGTGCCGGCATAGAAATGATAATAAATCGACAACGGTTTAAAACGTCGCGGCTTGTCAGTCATTTTAAACGTTTCGATAACTCGTCGAAACCCATCGAATGGTCCGCGCCAGTCATTGGTATAAACGTTCTCGTTCATTATCGGTGCATAAGCCTGAACGTAAGGCCCTACCGTTCTTGCCATTGGGCTAATTCGACTGATAGCGGGATAGGCTTTGGAAATAGTGGTGAACCCACCATTCATATTAACCAGCCCGCTGTTATAGGAAGCAGCCAACGCGGCTTCATCAGGAAGCGCGTTTCCACTCCATAACATTAGTTCTGTACGCTTGCCGTTCGGCGCAAGATTCTCATTGATGAATCTGGCAGAACCACCAATTTCACGTTCAGGAGAGTATTGATAGTCACCAACATCCAGATTATATTTACCAGACCCCTGGTGCGCTCCAACCTTATCCCATGCATACGGGTGACTAAAAGTATGGGTTGCAATTTCAACAGATGGCATGGCAAAGATGTTTCTGGCCGCCTGGAACATTCGCTCACGCCTGTCGGCATAGGCATCTACACCGACCATCTCGCCTTCAACTATAGAGATGCTGTGCGGCAATTTGTAGCGGTTCAGTATGGTATTTTGAATCACTTCTGCACCAAGCTGCCGTCCTGGTAGTTCAGACCATGACGGAAGCGCATCTCCGTCAATATGTGCCAACCACAATCGTTTACCATTTTCAGTTGTCACGTCGGGCATGGGTAACATTTGCAAACGCAATGTCTTTTCAAGAAACGCAAATGGGTCGGTAACCCAATAGTAGGTATCGTCAAGATCTGCATTGCTGGCCGCTGGATGTGCTGCGTAGCCACCCCAGTCACCTGTTACCACGAGATCTGCCTGCACACCTTTTTTGTCGGTGACACTTAAGTGAACTTCGTTAGCATCGGATGTGCTGCGTGCATTGAGTCCAAGGCTGCCAACGCGCGATGGAATAGGCTTTTCGTAGTCAACCAATGCTGTTTTGTGCGTTGGCTTTAGTGAATCGGCATGTATAGCGCCATTGGTTGCTATGCCGAGTTTGGTCGTCATCCAGCGATCAAGTGGTACGATCGGTGAACCGAACATGGCAACGGGAATGTCGCTCTGCATTTGCTTTTTAAGCCAGGTTGGCAAACCGGCAACGGGATAGGTACTACTCGACCAGGTCACGATGCCTGCAATCCGACCTTTTAATTCTCCGGATGGCAGTGCTTGTGCGGCTACGTCGACGTACTCGGGTACATAACCGTAGTATTCAATCAGCGGCGCTATCAGCTCGTGAACTTCGGTACTTGCCTGCCTGCCATTCGACCGGCTGTCAAAAAGCAACATGACCTTGCGCGGCATAACCTCCATAGTGCCTACACCCACATAATCCAGAGCAGGCGTTGATACCCAAGGAGTGAAACCCAATTTGGCCACCGCCGTGGCGACTTGTCTTGCCTCTTCACGTCGCTCTGGTGGTAGGTATTCGATAGCAATAACATCCAGGCCGTATTGCGATTTAGCGCTGTTTAACTTGCCAAGCAACCATTGTCTGTCCGATTCCGGGACGTCAACGTATTTTTGTGCAGAATTATCCCAGGAGGCGAACAGCGATTCCGCAGCAATGGCCTCCAGAAACGGACCGGTTTGGTTCAGAACTTCAAAACCTCGGTTGGAAATTAAACGGATGCCAGCATGCCTCTGCGTCACTCGTTGAACAAACGCACCAATTGCAGCCTCTTGCCGTTGTTTCTGTTCGGGTGTTTTAGCGTAGATTTGGTAGCTGTCCATGGTATCGAGGAATAAACCGGAATACCCCGATTGCACCAGAACATCGATTCTCTGCATGAGGAAATCAACCATGGCGGGATTACCAAGGTCGAGCACTTTGGAATTCCACACATCGTTCCTACCCAGTATCCATTCATTTTTAATATCGCTGGCATATGCCCGGGTAGGCCCAACCTCACCAACACTCAGATACGCATAGGCAACTGCGCCTTGTTCAGTCAGCGCGCTGAGTTCCTCTTTCGTTATATTATCTGGCTCAAGTACCAGTCGATCGAATTGGGAAAGTTCACTAACTGGTGGTTTTGCACCGTAATAAATTGCCAGACTTTTACCAACAAGTTCGCCACCGACCTTATCGGCAAAACCATCATCGTTCAGCGATACGGTTCTGAAACCAGTTGAAGAAGCAATTGGGTTGGCTCCATTACGAGTGACCAAACTACTACTTGCAACATTGACGGCATAGTCTGTTTGCGCGCTCAGTGTTTTCTCATCGATACCAACCCTTAGATTCATGTTGTTGACCAGCTGTGCTACCGCTTGGTTAGCCACGCCAGACACTGAACTCGAACCACGTTTTCCTTTCGATTTCTCACCCTGCCACACTTGCTCTCCGGTTAGAAGATCATGCACAGCCAGTTTCAGACTCACTCGGGAATCACGTCCATTCAACTTGGACCGCCCCCACTGTTCAACTGTACCAGTAACTGCATACCGAGCACCTTGACGGGCCGCTACAGCCATGAGGTCTGAACTTGCATCGGTACTCACAACGCGAATGGCCTGTACTCCTCGTGCACGCAAGTTCGATTCGATAAGCGATTCTACATTGCGGTTCGCGCTTGCCACACCACTTTGATTATTGGCTGGCAAAATCGCCCACTGGTCACCAGAATACAGCTCAGTGCCACCAGCACCAGAACCTAAAGACAGGCAAGCCGTCATAAAAAGCAATGAACACAGCGACAGCGAAGTAACAAACGCACGCCTTGAATAGTGTTTCATTGTTGTTTGAATGTATTTCATGATGCTAACCCGGCAACTCTTCAGTATGCCTTTCGCGCATGAATGTACGAAACTCTATATTGTCCATTTCATGAGATACCAGCATGATGCCTACAAACGCTGTCAAAGTCATGGACACCCCAAACCCGTATCCGTAATAAACGGGACCAAGCTTTATCGTTATCAAGGTAAAGAGCGTATTCGTAACCAATAAAGTGGCTGTGAGTATTAGCGCGTCCCGGAGCTTATCGAGATAGAACGCAACGTTCAGAACTGCCAGCATAAGAACCTGCGCTGCCACACCAACCAGATCGATATAATAGAGATGTACAAATTTGTCTGAGATACCCAGCCATTGAACAATCTTCGGCCCCATTAAGTACAACAGTAAAACCGTCACACCCTGGATCCGTATAATCTGGAATATACCCTCACGTACTGCAACCACCATCTCATTCCCGAGCTTCTCGATTTCCTGCAAGGTTGCATTGCCTCGTACCGCATTGAAAAAGCCTTCATAAGCTTCAGCAAAATCGGTCTCGATGCGCAGCAAAAAAACAGCCATGCCGGGAATAATGCTCAAATAAGCGAGAAAAATGGGCAGGTCGTAGATTACCGAGCTGCGTAACGGTCCAATAACCGCCTCAGATGTTCCAGGATAAAGCCAGAATATAAGTTTGTCCGCCCAGATACCCAGATTGTAGAAAAACCCGATAAAAATCAGCACTGGAAAAATCTGTTTGCGTTGCAAAAACTCCATGCGTACCGATTCCACAACCGGGTACTCAGGAATGATTACCGCCAACATCATGAACAGCAGTACCGCATGCCCGGCGAGTAACCCAGCTAACAGTCCGGTTAGTCCAAAACCCATTAGCATGGAAGACAACACCACAACCGCACTGTAGCCAACACCAAAAGCGACCAGGATGAGTTTGAAACGCTTCAATCCAGCAACGAATATGACCACGATCCATATGTTTGATAGTGCGACAAAGTTAGCGATCATCAACGCTTCATAAGCGAAAGATTCTGAAAATAGCGTTAGCGCAAGCACCACACCGAGAGCGAGACTGGTCAGCGTTGTCAGAAGAATCGCACCAAACAGGTTGGGATTGATAATGTCGTCTTTGCCTTCAAACAATCGGTCAGCGATGAATCGCGTAAAAACCAGTTGCAAAAGTCCAGTAAGCGACAAAGACGCACCCATTACCCAGGTTACCGAGGTGGTGAATTGTTTAACCTCGTGCCCACCTACTTTCTGCGACACGGCCACGATACCGATGAGCATAACGCCCAATATTGACAATACCCACGGACCGGCACTGATAAGGCCAGCAAAGCCATAGGCTTTCATGGTTCCGGTAAAGGAATCATCATCCAGATATTTACGAAGCTCGAATCCTATGCCAGCCATGGTGCTAAGACGCCTTTGCCCGAAATTCGGGGTCAACTAAATCTATTTGCGATTGATAGATATCGCGGTAGCGCTTTATCATGTCTTTTTCATCGTAATAAGTTTCAACACGTTTCACCGCAGCGTCGCGGGCGGAGCGCCAGTTATCTTCATCGCCCAACAGTTTGATAACCGCTTCAGCAAACTCTGACGGATTAGCGATAGGAACTACTGCACCAGAAGCACCGATGGCTATATCTTCGTCACTAACGCCGTAGACCAGCTCACTACAACTACCCACATCTGTTGTGACAGTAGGAATACCGGCGGCGTATCCTTCAAGCACCACCAAGGGTTGTCCCTCCGATACTGAGGTAAGCACCGATAAACCGATTTTTGGAAAAATATCATCGGGTGATTGAAACCCAAGAAACTTGACGCAATTGCCCAGGTCCAGACTGTCAACCAGTAACTTGCATTCACGTGTGTAATCTGGATCTTCATCCTGGGGGCCAACCAGCCACCCTTCTGCGCCGGGCACCTTGGCGCGAATAATTCGCATGGCACGAATGAAATTCTTGATATCTTTAATTGGTACGACGCGACCAATAAGTGCAACAATCGGAGGCACGATAGCATTGTCATCACGCCGAATTTTCCGAAACCGCTCAACATTCACACCGTTAGGCACGATTGTTAATTTGTCTTCGGGTGCACCATCTGCAATTTGTCGAATGCGGTTACCGTTGTAGAGGGTATACACTTCGTTGGCAGAAGCATAAGACATGCGGCCCAGTGATTGGAAAAATCGTATCCAAACACTACGCAAGTAGTTCATATTGTCATTCAAGCCAACTTTAAACGGGTCAAGCTCTTCAGGAATCCAATCAACCTGAGCCAGATCAAGCTCGCGTTCCTTTGTATAAATGCCGTGTTCAGAAATAATGTAAGGCGCACCGGTTTGAGTACTTAGCAAACTACCCAGAAATCCTGCATAGCCGGTAGATACGGAGTGATAAACATTAGCAACAGGCGCATTCCTGGCAATTTTGGCCAGAGTAAACAATGGGCCATGCATCGCTCTGATGGTCCAGAAAAAGTGATTGAAGTCCAGTCCGTCAGGCGCTTCTTCATATTTTTCTTTTATCGTCAGCCACGACTGCTTGCTATGTTGCAGTTCGGCCTCGGTAATTGCACCAGGGCCAATCAGCAGTCGTGCAAACGATCGCGCAACCTCATCGCTAACAACGCCTTCGCTATTCGACAGTATTGAATGAAGCTCGCTATTCTTGTCAAACTGAGGTTTTTTAGACGGAGCGGGTTTCCAGAACGGCTTCTTTTTCGCAACTTCAACGACTTCGCCGTCTCCAAGTAAATAATGTAATTCAATATGAATAACATTGGATGGGATTTCGTAAGCCGGTTCTTCATAATCACCGTCATGAGCACCCAGAAAGATAATGGAGAAGGTCAGTTCAGGCATGCCTTCGATAATTTGTTTTACCCAAGTTGACACACCGCCTCGTACATACGGGAATGTGCCTTCCAGCAATAAACAAATATCGGCCCTTTCATTTGGGTTGTACACGAGTGCTTCGCTCATGACCAATACCCTGCCAGATGACACAGCGGTGGATAGACCTTGAACGAATCTTCCACTTGATTTATTGATTCCGCTACCTTTTTGAAGTCCCGAGCCTGGAAAGCAGCTTCAGCTCTATACGGCATTGCCTTCTCAACTGGCATGCCCAGCGCCATTGCACGATCAAACGCAACTGCTGCCATCCGCTCCTTATTCTGAAGAAGCGCAATTCTTCCGAGAGTAAAATGGGCATTTCGATTCGTTGGCAGAATGCGTACTGCGTTGATGGCTGCTTCAGAGGCCTTCTTTAAAAGTTGTTCTCGCGCAATTGGTTCATCTTTCTCCAGAGTCAACAACTCCCAATAGTTACTGGCTATTTGTAACCATGTGTTAGAGCGGTCCGTTGCACCCTGACTACGCGCAGATTCCTCGAGCCTTTGGATCTGTTTATTGAGGTAGGTTACTTTCTTATCCAGAGTCTGATAAGCAGTGAGCCGTATACGATCATCAGAATGTTTAATTGCACTTTTCAGCGCACCAACTGATAACGCATTCTTGATATTGCTGGCCGCCAGTACCTTTTTGTAAAGTTCATCCGAGTTACTTGAATAGTTAAGCTGCTCGACAAATCCACGACTTTCAGTTCTTGAAACCTGTCGTCCGACTGGTGCGGTAAATGGCAGTTCGGCATTTCTTGTGAACTGCCAGAATACATGTTCTTCATGCCGGTTATTTGATTGGTAAATACCATAAATCAACGCCCCGAGACTTCCGATAGCACCTACCAGAGGCATGGCAATACACAGGCTTAAACAAAATCCGAATAAGTGCTTCGGGTTTCCCGGAGTCAGCTGAGCGGCAAAAAATGTGATGGCGGCTGCCGCAACAACACTCGACACGATATGCAACAAAACCCATATCACGGGCAGGCTCGCAGCGCCGGTTCCAGTAGCCAATACGCCTATTAAATAGGATTGTATTAGCAGCATCAGAACCAGAGCAAAACTGGCGATAAGCTTATGCAACACGTTTCACCCGACGCTGAGCAATCGCTGCAGAATCACTAGACGGTGATTCGAAACCGGTGCTTTCATTTATAAATGCTATACACGATTCACGTGTATCAGAGCCTTTGAGTTGCTTGGTAGTGACATCAGCCAGAAGATCTTGCAACTCCAGTTGAAATTCGTCACGAACAGATTGCCCGATTCGACGCAAATACGCATTACATTGTGTTTCAGCAATAAGCGGCAGTAATATAACAACTGTAGTTCGACCATTTTTCGTTTTTGGTAACCATGAACTATCAAGACTTCGAATATTGGTACTAACCATTTTCGAAATCTCTTCAGCATAAGGCGTATCTTCAAATTCCAGACACAGAAGAGAAGAGGTCACGCTGTTGGTTGCTGCAAAACGTAAAGCGGTATCCATCTCAGCAAGAAACCAGGCTGTTCTGGATTGCGCAGCACCTCGAGAGCGCGTCAACATGTCTCCCACATAACCACCCAACAACGCCAGTATGTTCAGATTCTCTTGCTGGAACGCCATGAAATGCATGTCGCGCACAGCCAATACACCGTGCAATGTTCCTTGCGCATCAACCAGTGGTACAACAGCCAGCAAACCTGACTCATGACTGTCTGTGGCGTGCGATGACAACTTTACACTCACCAGTTCTCGTTCTTTTAATGCAAGACGCAACAAGGGGTCGAAAGTTGGAAGCTCTCCCATATTGCCGTGTACAGCAACGGGTTTTGTTTCTAGCTGGGAATCGGTCTTCATTGCATAAAGACCGGCAACCTGAACAGAACAAAATTGCGCGAATATGGCCATTAAATCGCTACCGGCTTCCATACCGTCTGCACCAGCAGTTAACAAGGGCTTGGCTTGCTGCAAGGCTTGTCTCAAGCTTAAACGCTGTCCTGCCATGAACTCTTCCAACTGCCCGTGAGAGACTTTTAAAACATGATAATCGTTGGAGAATTCTTTTAATCGATGTCTTAAATATTCATTCTCGGCTTCTGCCCGCCCACTGCGCGAGCGCCATGCCGCTGCAACATCACCTATGACAATGCACATGATTAATGTACCCACTGCAAGCGTTATCAGTGCACTCGACTGTGCCTCGTAGACAAGACCGCCGATAAGGAAAAATGAAACTGCAGCAACGGCTGCACATGCAGCTCCCCATGAACTTCCGTAACGTGCGGCAAACATAACCGGAGCTGCGCAAGCCCATGGGAAACCCGCTTTTAGTCCCAGTGGATCAGATGAGAACAACACCAGCCCAATAACCGGCGCCAGCACAGCAAACGCCAGCATCTCTGCTGCTCTGCCATAAACACCTAGTTTCGAGCGAACCCCTGCCAGACCAGACCGGTCTTTGAGTTGTTCCATTTTATCTTTCAGCAATGCTTTCATGTCATTGTTGTTACTGGTTTGCGTGTGTATGTGCCAACACTAACGAGCGAAGTGGCTCGTAAGACTTAACAGCACACAGCGCTTTATTAATCACAGTAAAATCCTATCTTCCAGTGATGTTGATCTGTTTAAGCAACTTTTCCACAGCCTTGTCTGCAACACCTGAGACATTGGTATATCCCCAACCGGTTTTAGCCGTTGTGGCTTGCCACACGACTTGCTCCGTACTCAGATCGATAAGTTTTAAACTAAGACCAACCGCTGGCTCTTTGTCCGGCCCGCTTTTGTAATGCCATTCGTGCACAGTGCCTGTCATGCCGTAGCGCATACCATTTTGACGAGCCCATTTAATTGCATCGTTTATCTGACGATCGGTATCAAGCAAAGTCACCAGATTCAATCCCTCAGGCGTATTGTAGGTTTTCAATGAACCCACCCCTCTTGCACGCAGGTGAGTTTCTACCAGGGCGTTGGTTTTCTCTCCGGCACGAGGCGTGGTGGATAAATTGTTTACCGGCAACAACACCCAGGGTTGATTGGCCGAAACACTAACCGTATCTGTTGTGGTTAAAGTGCCGCAAGCAGACAGTGTCATTACCATCACGACCCACAGCAGAGAATTCAATTGTTTACGCATACCCTTTTCCAGGTTGGCTTGATATGTAAGCGCCTTATCAGGCAGCTTTGTTGTCTTTTTTCGAGCGTTCCAGCAGGGTCTTTTCCCACGCCAGCGATGTCTTAACAATGACATCGAGCTCGTTGTACTGAGGTGTCCAGTCCAGCGTCTCACGAATCTTTCCAACCGCAGCAATCAGCGCAGGAGGATCACCAGCTCTTCTTGGCTCTTCAATAACGTTGATAGGACTGCCATTGATCTTGGACACCGAGTCGATTACTTGCTTTACGCTATAGCCTTGGCCATAACCGCAATTAACCAGAGTAGAATCTCCACCACCGCGCAGATAATCCAGCGCGGAGAGATGTGCACTGGCCAGATCTGTAACGTGTATATAGTCACGAACACCCGTGCCATCTTCAGTGGGGTAATCGGTACCAAACACATACAATGCGTCACGTTTGCCAACAGCGACTTCGGAAGCAACTTTGATCAACAGGGTTGCGTTCTTGGTTGACTGACCAATTTTTCCATCAGGGTCACAACCGGCAACGTTGAAGTAACGCAAAATGACATGTTTCATGTCGCAAGCAGCGCTTAAGTCTTTAAGCATGTGCTCTGACATCAGTTTCGACATGCCATAAGGGTTGATCGGAGCAGTTGGCAGGTCTTCACCACAAGGCTTCGACGCATCTTCGGGAATACCGTAGGTTGCTGCAGTTGATGAAAAGATGAAATTAGCTATGCCAGCGTTCTGACAACATTCCAGCAAATTTCGCGTAGCCGCTGTGTTATTCCGATAGTATTTCAGCGGGTCGGTCACACTCTCTGGCACAATTGTGTGCGCAGCGAAATGCATCACGGTATCAACCTCGTGTTCCGCAATAACCTTATTCACCAGCTCGGTGTCAGCGGTATTACCCTCCACCAAGGTACCGAACAATACTGCCTCTTTGTTGCCAGTAGACAAATCATCAAGCACTACTATTCTTTCGCCGCGTTCACCCAGCAGCTTGACCACGTGGCTACCGATGTAACCTGCGCCACCAGTGACTAATATTGATTTACCTGTTTTAACGGACGACATGTTTGCTCCTGACACAGCTTTACGCGAATTGAATATGGTTTTCTACATAGATGCGATTAGGAATATCTGTGCCATTTTTCAGTCGGTTTTAATCGTCAGTACGGTATGTTGATTAAGTGTGCAGAACTTCTCGTTATGAACAAGCATCACTAAAGTTCGGACAGGAAAATACAAGAAAAAGTGTGATTTAAAAGGCAGAAATACTGTTGTAACAGGTGTTAGCTGGACACATTCCCGAAACAATCTGTGCACTCGACTAAGGTGCAATTAGAAACAAATTTTGCATGCGTCGCACCTCAAACCCGAGTTGTATTTCTGACACACTGACCGGTTACAACAGCCGTGTTTTTGACGGAACTATTGAACAGCCATTTTGGCGTGGCGGAACTTCGCAGGTGTTTGGTGGTACTCCTGCTTGAAATGCATACCCAGATGCGATGCGGTTCCGAACCCACTGGCAACCGCAATTTCAGAAATCGGTAAACTGGTTTGCATTAGCAGATTCGCCGCTCGATTTAAACGTAATTGCCGATAATATCGCCCTGGAGATACCGACAAAAAACGAACGAACAACCGATCGAGACTTCGATGCGTTGTTCCTGATTGGCGGGCAATATCAGAAATTGCCAGTGGCTGTTCAAGATGCTGCGACATAATGCGAAGCGCCTCGGCAAGCACTCGACTTTTTCCAGCGTAGCGATAAGCATCTGCAACATTCTGACTGATGGAGCTATCTCGTAACGTATCGTGGAAGTAGTTGTTAGCAATGTTCGCTACGACGTCAGTTCCGAGGTCAAGCAACACAAATTGCAAAAACAAATCCAGGCTAGCGGTGCCTCCAGCGCAGGAGAACCGGCTACCCTCCATTTCAAGAATGCTTGCACGTGAATCCAGGTGTGGGAATCTGGCGCGATAGTCACTTAGACATTTCCAGTGAATGGTGGAGCGATGCTGATCAAACAGACCGCTTTGTGCCACCACGAAAGCACCGTCCGAGATTGAACCAATCAGAACATCCGTGTTAGCCAAACCTTTTAGCCATTCAACCAGAGCAGACGACTCATCCGTTCTTGATGTGTCTCCCCCGCACACAACGACGGCTGTTGGCCCGGTTGTCACTTCAAACTCTGTTAATGCTGGCAGTAGCGAGCACGGCATTGATAACCCGCTGGATGAATCAACCGACGGTCCGCTCTCACCGATTAGTTGCCACTGATAGACCTTACGCCCCGATTCAAGATTAGCTGCTCTGAGCACATCAATCGCACCGGAAAGGGCTAATAATGAAAATCCAGGCACCAATACAAAAAAGTACTCCCGATTTAAGGCCTTATTCTCACTCATATGTCCAAATTACCATATATTTTGTCTTATTCTTTATAAACATTTCAAAATCCAGCCACCATACTCAACTCAAATTCATTCTGGAGATCAACATGGGTGTTCCCGCAAAAGCGCGCTACGTGATTGTTGGCGCTGGTATACATGGCCTGTCGACTGCGTGGAAGCTGGCAGAACTGCTTGAATCATCTGGCAAAGGCTCGGGCAAGGATATTCTTGTCATCGATAAAACCGGAGTAGCTGCTGGTGCGAGTGGAATTGCCTGTGGTGTGATTCGCAATAACTATTTTCAACCTGCTATGCGCGAGCTGATGGCACACAGCGTTAACGTATGGGACTCCGATCCGGAAACCTTTCACTACCACCCCGTTGGTTATATGCAAATAAGCCATGAAGGCATGCACGAGGATATCGTGTCTATTTACGAACAGCAAAAAGCCATCGGATACGAATCCACGCTTGTTGAAGGCAAAGACAAAAGTTCTGCATACATGAAAGAACTGTTCTCCGATTGGCGTGCAGAAGGAATCACCTCTGTACTGCATGAGAAGCGTGGTGGGTATGCCAACAACGTGGCATCTATCCAGGGCCTGGAGAAGAAAGCGCGTGCGCACGGCGTACAAATTGAAACCGGGGTCACTGTCACCGGATTTAAAGGAGCGAACGGTTCAAGCTCTGCGATTACCGCAGTTGAAACTGACAAAGGTGCCATCGAATGTGACGAGGTTGTTATCGCTGCTGGCCCGTGGGTTAAGACTCTTTGGGACATGATGGATTTGCCAAAAGAAGTGTCAGTTAAAGGCGCGGACGGCAAAACGCACGACGGCATTCCAACCTGGCGTTACTGGTGTCTTGAAGAAGGTGTGTTGGGTGTCGACCCTGATTTGCAAAAAACCAATGATGGCAAAATGCCTCCAGTTATCCACGTCGACACTGATGCACCATTGTATTCTGATGCCGACGGGTCACTGCTTCGTGAGGAAGCCTGGGGAATCTATTACAAGCCTGACTTCCATTTCGGTGGTGTTCAGGGTGGTGCGATGCCTTATGAAGTCATGACACCAGCCGACAACGTTGCGATCGATCCATACGGTCCAGAATCACCGGAGTTTATCGTCGGTGAAGATTTTGCCAATATGTGGACATCAGCCCTCGCCTTTTGTCAGGAACGCTTTTCAGGCAAAGGTGTAACGTTCAAAAAAGAACCTTCGGGTGGTCTGGGCTGCTTTACGCCAGACAGTTTTCCCGTATTTGATCGCTTTCGCGAGAATGTGCATGTTATTGCTGACAGTAACCACGGCTATAAAATGATCGGTGTGGGACATCTCGTTGCCGAAGAGGTTATGGGAAACCAGCAAGCATTGCTTGAGCCGTTTCGTTTCTCGCGATATCCGGAAGGGAAGCTGCATCCGGTGAGTAATAGCCCGTATCCGTGGAGCTAACTCAACATTATTCAGAGGGTGGTCGGCAAGGACCACCTGATCAACCATCACACCACACTGTTAATGCGTGTTCATTACATGAGCTAAAAAGTCGTCCATTAAGCTGACCGTGTACCGATACTCAGCCAACCGCAACACCGAATCACAGACATCCTGCGCGGCACCAGCACTCAATCCACCAAAGTGCATTAAGTCCTTCGCCTTTGACAACATTTCGTCATCGTTTAAAGGCAGTTCAGGATCGCCGCGGCAATCTTTTCTGCTCGCGCTAATCTGTTTTCCATCTGACAGGGACAAGGTTAATTCAACACCCCACGAATCCGGGTAATTGGCTTCGACATGCTCACTAACGTGTATACGGGTTTTTTCGCACAGCTCCCGAGTATTTTCACGCGCACCGTCAGTAAACGATGACAGATTCAATTCGCCATTCAATAAGGCCATAGCGGAACAGTGCTGTAACGAAAACTTCGCCTGGTATTCGTTATCGACTGTTTTACGATTGCAAATGGTATCTGCGGCTCGATACACACCGATGTCAATTTGCTCAATGATTGCATTGCCAAGCTTTGCCTGTAACTCAATTGCCGCATCAATTACCGGATGTGTGTGCCGACACGACGGCCAGGGCTTTATCGATGTTTGAGTTAACTCCCACGGCAATTGAGCATTAGCCAGCACAGACTCGGGATTCGCATCAGGACACATCGCCCTGAACATCCCCTGCTCGCCTTCCAGAATATCGGCAGCACCAGTGAAGTCATGCTGAGCCAATTCTGCGGACAGCAAACCCGACTCACTCGCTCGCCCGGCATGCAGGTGTTTACTCATTGCACCGCTACTCAGAAATTGCCATAAGCCAGACGATTGAGTGCCGGCGTTTCCCAACGCATACACGCATTGTTCTTCAGTAAGATTCAATAACTGGCAGACGGCCATGGCAGAACCAAACGGTCCACAGGTTGCGGTGTTGTGCCAGAGCTTATAGTGTTCCGCGCCGACTGCACGGCCTATTCGACACATGGCTTCAAAACCGTATAGGGTTGCCAATAAAACGGCTTCGCCATCAGCCTTAGTGCGCTGTGCTGCAGTCAATACCGCAGGCACGACCACACACCCCGGGTGTGTGACCGAAGCACGATGTAAGTCATCAGTCTCTGTAATGTGGGTAAGGCTACCCATCAGAAAAGTCTGTGTACGGGAGTTCAATGCGTCCGCCTTACACCAGTGAATCAGCTTTTTTCCCACGGGAGTTGCGGCGCCGGCATAAGCTGTTGCCAGTGCATCGAGCAAGAACAGTGAAGCACTGTGCTGATCGGCTCTGGATATATCTCGCCCGCGGATGAGGGATACCAAATCTTTAGAGATACTCATGACCACTTCTTATTAGGTGGAATGCCAACCCTGCAGGTTTACATTTGGACTATTGACACATATAGTTAACATCATATCGCAGAGAATATTTGTCAGGTAATTGGTTTTCCAATGAACACCCTCACAGATTCACCGTACGTACGCCACTTGTGCCCAGTCCTTTTGTGCCACATTTATTTGTCTGAACCAACAGGCGACCAGCCACTATGAAACCCACCAGCACCAGTGATCCGGATCACTTCCACCAAGTTGTCGATTGTCAGTGGGGTTGTCCGGCACATACGGATGTGCCGCACTATATAAGACAAATAGCACAGGGAAACTACACCGGGGCCTATCTGGAGAATCGCAAGAGCAACGTTTTTCCAGGTATTTTAGGACGCGTGTGTGATCGGCCGTGCGAACCTGCCTGTCGTCGCGGTCGACTGGACGAAGAACCAGTGGCCATTTGCCGCCTTAAACGCGTTGCAGCTGATCTCTCAGACGATATACGCCCCATGCTGCCACCAAAAGGCAAAAGCAACGGAAAACGTATAGCCTGCATTGGTGCCGGCACCGCGTCTCTGACGGTCGCCAACGATCTGCTACCCCTGGGCTACGATATCGTGATGTTTGAACAACACGCCACACCGGGCGGACTCATGCGCACAAACATCCCGTCATTTCGACTGCCAGCAACCGTACTGGACGACGAGATAGCCATGATCGTCGAACGTGGTGTCGATCTGCGATTAAACACTAGAATCGACAGTTTGCAAGCCTTGTTAGAAGAAGACTACGACGCAGTATTTGTTGGCACGGGGGCTCCTCGAGGCAAAGATCTCGAACTGCCTGGCCGTCACGACTCCGATCGCATTCATATCGGTATCGACTGGCTCGAGTCGGTGGCATTTGAACACACCGATAGTATCGGTGAGAACGTGCTGATAATTGGTGTTGGTAACACAGCCATGGATTGCTGTCGAAGCTCCCTACGACTTGGCGGCAAGAACGTGAAAGTCATGGCGCGCAAACCACGCGGCTGGTTTAAAGCCAGTGAATGGGAACTCGAGGATGCAGAAGAAGAAAATGTAGAAATCATGATCAATCATGCACCGAAAGCTTTTGTCATTGAAAATGGCAAGCTGACTGGCATGAAGTTCGATAAATTACATTACGACATTGACGAGAATAACAATCTCTCTAAACCAACCGTTGTTGAAGAAGTCATCATCCCCTGTGACGATGTCATTCTGGCCATTGGACAGGACAATGCTTTTCCATGGATTGAAAAAGAGTGCGGTGTTGACTTAAGTGAGTGGGAAACACCGCTGGTTAGTGAAAAAACGCACGAGGCTTCCATTCCCGGTTTGTTCTTTGGTGGCGACGCAGCGTTTGGACCGAAAAATATTATCTGGGCCGTAGAGCATGGACACCGTGCGGCCATTTCAATTCATAAATATTGCCAGAACGAAGATATCAACGATCGACCACCGCGAGGTATGAACCTGCTGTCCACAAAAATGGGCATACATGAATGGAGTTATTCAAACGATTTCGACGAAACCGATCGTTTGAAAATGAACCATGTCGATATCGCTCAACGTTTCAAAGACATTCGTATTGAAGTAGAACTAGGGTTCGATGCAGAACAAACGGCAAAAGAAGTTGAACGATGTCTTAACTGCGATATTCAAACTGTGTTTGCAGAAAAGCTCTGCATTGAATGCGATGCCTGTATGGATATCTGCCCGACATTGTGCCTGACCATCACCGAAAACGGTGAAGAGGAAGATTTGCGTCAACGCTTGCGCGCGCCGGCAAATAATACTGATCAAATACTCTACGTCTCTGACGCTTTGCCGCAAACCGGCAAGGTTATGGTCAAAGATGAAAACCTGTGCATACACTGTGGCCTGTGCGCAGAACGATGCCCTACCGGTGCCTGGGATATGCGTAAGTCCCGCGTCGATATTCCCTACGCCACGAGCGAACAGAGATGACAGCCTCCAACAAGACGAACGACTTTGTTATCAAGCTTGCGAACGTAAACGGAACCGGTTCGGCCAGCGCCAACGGCCTTTTAATGAAGTCCATTTTTCGAATGGGCATTCCCGTTACTGGCAAAAATTTCTTTCCATCCAATATTCAAGGATTGCCGACGTGGTATGAAATACGCGTTAGCAAAGACGGTTATTTATGCCGTTCAGGCAGAATCGACTTAATGATTGCCATGAACGCTGAAACCTACGATGACGATTTAGCCTCGCTAAGCCCTGGCGGTTATTTACTCTACGACTCAACCTGGCCGAGAAAAAACTTATCGCAACGAACGGATGTCACCGTTCTTGGTATCCCTCTGTCCAGCATGTGTAATGAAGCCTTCGAATCGGCACGCGCCAAAGTACTAATGAAAAACGTTGCCTATGTAGGTGCGTTGGTGGCCTTACTAAACATTGACATGGAGGTGGTTAAAACGCTGCTGGAAGAAACCTTTGGCACCAAACCGCACTTAATGGATGCCAATATGCAGGCCATTGGTATGGGCTATGACTACGCAAAAGAACATTTCTCCTGCCCGCTGCCATTAACGCTCGAGTCAATGGACAAGACCGCAGGACATGTACTTGTCGATGGCAATACCACAGCAGGGCTTGGTGCGGTCTACGCTGGTGCGACCGTTACCAGCTGGTACCCGATTACACCATCAACATCACTGATTGATGCGTTCAGTATTTTTTGCAAGCAGTTACGAGTCGATCCCGACACAGGCGAGAACAACTACTGCGTGATTCAGGCAGAGGATGAACTGGCGGCGATCGGTATGGTGCTGGGTGCCAACTGGAATGGAGCACGTGCGTTTACCGCCACTAGCGGACCTGGTGTTTCTTTAATGAGTGAGTTTCTTGGACTGGCTTATTACGCTGAAATACCAGCGGTGCTATACGATGTTCAACGTGTCAGTCCATCTACCGGCATGCCGACACGCACACAACAGTGCGATATTATCTCGGCTGCCTATGCATCGCATGGTGACACAAAACATGTATTGCTGTTTCCGGCCGACCCGCTGGATTGTTTTCATATGTCGCAACAGGCATTTGATCTTGCTGAGCAGTTGCAAACACCCGTCATCGTACTTACCGATCTGGATATCGGTATGAATGACTGGATGATTCCAGAGATCAAATGGGACGACAGCTACGTTCCCAGCCGCGGCAAAGTGTATGACGCCAACGACCTGAAAGAGATGGATGCGTTCTATCGGTATCTGGATGTAGACGGTGATGCAATTCCATACCGAACGCTGCCGGGCGTCGATGCTAAAGGTGCTTATTTCGTACGCGGTTCAGGACATAACAAATACGGTGGTTATACCGAGAAATCCGACGAATATAAAGATGTTGTGGACAGGCTAAGACGAAAATTTGATACCGCGGCGAACATGGTTCCACAGCCCATCATACAAACTGAGCGCAACACACCGGCTAACAAAGACTGGGCAATTGTGTCAATCGGTAGTTGTGACGGCGCTATACGCGAAGCACGCGATCGGCTAAATGCGCAAGGCGTGGCTAATCTGGATTATATGCGTCTTCAGGCGTTTCCTTTCAATGAGCAGGTTAAATCCTTTATCGATCAGTACGAGCAGATATTCGTCGTTGAACAAAACCGCGACGCGCAGCTAAGACAGCTACTAAGCGTTGAGCTTGAAATCGATCCGGCCTTACTGGTTCCGCTATTGTCTTACGATGGCATGCCGGTCAGCAGCGACTTTATCGTCGAAGCCGTAACAGCCCAAATCAAAAAAGGTCAGGCGGCCTGAGACTAAATCCATGTCATTTATAAAGCCAAAAATTACCCACCCCGGTCTACCTCGCAATGATATCGGGCTGAGTATCCGTGACTATGAGGGTGCCCTGTCTACGCTGTGTGCCGGCTGTGGTCACGATTCCATTTCCACTGCAATAATGCAGGCTTATTTCGAGCTAAGCCTTGAACCGCATCGTGTTGCTAAAGTGTCAGGCATCGGGTGTTCAAGTAAAACACCAACGTATTTTCTTGGTGGAGCACATGGGTTTAATTCAGTTCACGGCAGAATGCCGTCCATAGCCACTGGCGCCAATGCAGGCAATAGAGAGCTGCAATACATAGGTGTATCTGGAGATGGGGACTCCCTGTCAATCGGTCTGGGGCAATTTGCACATGCCATAAGACGCAACATCAATATGATTTATCTTATCGAGAACAATGGCGTTTACGGATTAACTAAAGGGCAGTTCTCTGCCAGTGCCGATAAAGGAAGCACAGCCAAAAAAGGTGAAGCGAATCCTTATTCACCAATCGATCCGGTGTTGCTTGCTATATCGCTGGGTTGTACCTTTGTTGGTCGAGGGTTTTCAGGCGACAAGGCGCACCTGGTGCCGCTGATAAAAAGCGCGATAACTCATTCAGGCTTTGCTCTACTAGACATCATTTCGCCATGCGTCACCTTCAACGATCATGAAGGCTCAACGAAAAGCTACGCACACACACGTGCTCACATGCGTGAAACCGTCTACGCAGACTTCACCAGTCAGCACGAAGAAATAGTAAGCCAGGTGTCTCCGGGTGAGTACAAGAAAATTACCATGCACGACGGTAGTCAGGTTGGATTCAAACGAGTCGATGAACAGTATGACCCGACCGACAGGCTTGCGGCGCTTACCTATATTGAAGAGCATCGAGCAAAAGGTGAAGTAGTGACAGGCTTGTTGTATCTGGAGGAAAGTACCAGCGATATGCACGACACGCTTGGTACCAGCAAACAGGCAATGTCGACTCTGCCCTACGAGAAACTGAATCCGGGTGCAAAAGCGCTGGAACGTATCCAAAATCGCTGGCGATAGTGTTTTGTAATACGGCCTGATCACTCAGCCTCAGTTGCTGGATGAAAGAGTACTAGAAGAAGCACTGGACGAAAAAGTCGATGGATAAACTCAGCTATACCCGACAGGACTACAACGCAAGCAGTGTTTGCGCAGGTCTTATCGTTTTGCAGACTGATGAAGTTGTAGAATCCGAGCTACGCCATTGGTTGCCACCAACAATAAACCTTTATCACACGCGTATTCCCAATCAGGATACGGTGACCAAAGACACGTTGTTGGAAATGGGCGAACAAATTCCAGAAGTGTGTGCCTTGTTTCCAACCCATGCACCTATCGAGATAGTTGCCTACTGCTGCACATCTGGAGCCACAGTTATCGGTGAGTCGGTAGTAGAAGCAGGTGTTCGACGTGTTTTTCCAAATGCGAAGGTGACCAACCCGATCACAGCAGTCAAAGCGCGCCTGAATAATCTTGGTGCAGAAAAAATCGGCTTACTGACCCCGTATATACCTTCCGTGACACAGGCCATGTCTGACCATTTAATAAAACACGGTTTTCAAATCGTCAGCGCTGCTTCGTTCTATGAAGAAAATGACTTTAATGTTTGTCAGATATCCAGCGATTCGATTATTGAAGCTATAGAACATGTTGCGAATCAGGGGCCATGCGACGCTATATTTGCCTCATGTACAAACCTCAGGTCAGTCACTTTGCTGGATACTATTTCAGATAAGTTAGGCATACCGGTTATATCCAGTAACGCTGCACTCGCCTGGCATATTCATGCTTTATCTGAAGCCTAGGCTTTGGTCCTTTCATCGTTACAACTTATTGTTGCAACTCAATAACGAGGGACGATACAGATGAGCTCGTCTGAACCTGAAACAGCCGCTGCTGATGATAACACTGAGCCGAAGCCACTGGCCGGGCTGAAAGTTATTGAGTTGGCTCGCATACTTGCCGGTCCGTGGGCCGGACAAACATTGGCTGATCTTGGCGCTGATGTCATTAAGATAGAGAGTCCCCATGGTGATGACACGAGACAATGGGGTCCGCCGAATATCGAAAAAGAAGACGACAATTCCGCAGCATACTTTCACTCCTGCAATCGGGGTAAACGAACACTGGTTTCAGATTTAAAAAACGCAGAAGAACTTGCCTATGTAAAAGAGTTGCTGTGCAAGGCAGATGTGTTTATTGAAAATTTTAAAGTCGGCGGGCTGACTGCTTATGGTCTGGACTTCGAAAGTGTTCACGCGATAAATCCAAAACTGATTTACTGTTCCATAACCGGTTTCGGTCAAACAGGCCCCTACGCTTCCCGTGCTGGCTATGATTTCATGATTCAGGGAATGAGCGGAATAATGGATTTAACCGGTGAAGCAGACGGAGGCCCACAAAAAATGGGGGTGGCATTTTCCGACATATTCACCGGCTTGTATAGTGTCATAGCCATTCAGTCTGCATTGAAACAACGGGAACAAACCGGACTAGGACAGCACATTGACATGGCCTTGTTTGACTGCATGACGGCAGTGTTAGCGAACCAGGCGATGAATTATCTCAGCACTGGACTATCACCTTCCCGATTAGGCAACATGCATCCGAACATTTGCCCTTATGAAACTGTACCAACCATGGACGGCCATATCATCATTGCCACAGGCAACAATGGCCAATTTCACCGCTTGTGCGATTGCCTTGAGTTATCAGAATTGAAAAGCGACAAGCGTTTTGACAACAACGCAAATCGCGTTGCGCATCGCGA
Organism: uncultured Granulosicoccaceae bacterium; assembly: GCA_937981955.1. Classification (GTDB taxonomy): domain Bacteria; phylum Pseudomonadota; class Gammaproteobacteria; order Granulosicoccales; family Granulosicoccaceae; genus Granulosicoccus. The sequence goes on along the minus strand of CALJNA010000022.1, from coordinate 52,474 downwards.
CACATTGATGGCCTTGATCAATGAGAAAACTCTGACATGGACCAAATCCGATTTACTCATTGCGCTGGAAAAATCTGTTGTACCGGCCGGTCCAATTAACACCGTTGAAGAAGCGTTTACCGATCCTCAATTTATTCATCGAGAATTGCTCGTTGATAATGATGGTGTACCCGGGGTTCGAACGCCAATAAAAATTGGCAACAGGATAATGGCTGCGCCGACAGGTTCACCTTCATTAACGGTCGGCAAAAAAATTCACTTTAACAACTGAACACCATGCATTATGCGGCAGGTTCTTATACCAATTGCAAGATTGTGTTTCCGTGGGGTTACCGATTGTAATTGACCGGTTCACGTGCAGTCCAAATTTCCTGTGATTTGTTAAGATGCGTACGTACTGAACTGAAGTTATTGGCTGTTGCAAATTACAGCTGCATCATTTTCTTGTCTATCCAAGGTTTAGTATGGTTTTTCTCCTCCTGTAGTACCTTAAAGGGCGCCTTGCGCGCCCTTTGTTTGTTAGCTGACTAACTCGTCGCCCCCTACTAACAAGCATACAAACCGTTTTATTCAAATGCGCTGCGCTTAGAAGTATTTTCCATTCGATCGAAGTTTCTATCTTCATTCCTGATGGAACTCTAATACCTGGCCGGCAGATGTGCTTGTAACCTGTCCGCTCTTCAGAAAACGGCTTGCTCACAGATAAATGTAAATATGTATGAAATCCGAAAAGGATTCCTGTGCAAATTTTGCGCTTAGTACAGATTGCAGGGCTGCTGTTGTGTTCTGTGTTCATCAGCCCTCTCAATGCCCAGTCGTGGTGGAGCTGTGACTGGCCGTTTCGAACTGAAATAACAGTTACATCTGATCGCAATGTGTTTGATCGTGTCGTCACACTCAAATTAAATGATAACGATTTCAACTCAGCCTACGCTTTTACTCAAAATGGCGAGGACATTCGCATTCTTGACAGTGACGATAACACGCCACTGAATTTTCATATCTTAGAATGGAACGTGCTAGCAAGATCAGCCAGGATAGATGTGTTTTTCGAAAGAATTTTGCCGGCTAACGGAAAAGGAACCCTCTACTTATACTACGGCAATGTGACCGATTCTGGAGGCAATGCTGTGCCTTCGCAAAGCAGTGCACCAGACACTTACCCCGAAGCCGGGTGGCGTTATCACACACGCAACTCCACTCTAAATCCATCAAGTGAAGCAGAAGCCAGAACTGGCTTTGACAATGCACGCGATCGTGGCCGCTATGGCTGTGCAGTGGTTCCTGAGGTGCTTGGACGTAACAACTGGAATACGTTTAATGGCGCAGCAACCAATTATGGCTTATACGCAGAAACCTACTTTGAAGTAACGACCCCTGGGCTGTGGCAGTTTCGCGCAGGTATTGACTTTGGACGCGGGGGAGATTTCTTTGTTAATGGCGAGGCAGCGACATCAAGATGGAACGAAAACTTATGGTGGGCTTACAACTATAACAATTCGGATACCTTAACCGGCAGTTTCAATCTTGATTCGGGCTACCATCATTTCGAGATACTTGGTTATGAGGGATGCTGCGATGGCACGATCTCCGTGCAATATTTATCACCAGGGAGTACCACCTGGCAAGAGCTTGGTACCGATAACCTGAACGTTTTAAATGCAGGTTGTCCCAGCGGCAGCCAATGGTATGAAAACATTGAAAACCAATTGCCATTGTTACTTTCGGGGATCACCTTTCTGGACAATGGTAACAACGGTATACCGCACAATGGATTGGCAGAAGGCGATGAGTCAGGGTTAGACGGACTTACCGTTACCGCCGAGTTTACATCGACTAACGAGCTGCTGACCACCAGCACGGATAGCAGTGGCGAGTGGAAAGTGTGTACAAACGATTCAACACTCAGTGGAGACCTTGTGATTTCTACGCCGGTTCCCAACGCCCACTATGCTGTTTCCGAGCGCAGCTCTGTTAATAATACCGATACGCCATTGAATGCGACCATTCAATTTCCGGTACAACCCGGTACGCATTATTCTGATATCAATCTTGGATTTATTAGCCAACCGGCACTGATACACGATAACGAAATTGAAATAAGCGCCAACGCAACAAAACTGTTTGCACATCGATACAGCCCATCCAGTAGTGGTGAGATTTCAATTCAGCTATCACAGCAAGCGCACACGCCTGCAAATGCTTTTTCTTATGAAATGTATCGCGATACTGACTGTGATGGCGCTCTGGACAGCACGGAGTTCATTGTACAGAGTCCCATCGCCGTAGAGTATGGCGCTGATGTATGTATGCTGATCAAGATCGAATCCAGCTCATCAGTTTCGGCTGCATCAATTCTCTCACTACAGCTGGATGTCGCCACGCAGTTTACCGGCATTGCTGTAGCGCATACTAATACCAATATTGACAAACTACGCGGTGTAGACGAATCTGGATTGGTATTATCGAAATCGGTATGCAATGTTGCAGACTCAACCTGCAATGTGATCAGTGGAGAGGGGTTTACCGAAACAACTTCCGGTAAACCGGAAGATGAACTGGTATACCGTTTGGAATTTGAGCCAACGGCCAACACAGTTCATGATGTAACTGTGTTTGACACAGTGCCAGCTTTCACACGATTGAAACCGTTCAGTGTTCAGGTGGTAACTGTACCAGCGGGAATGAACTGCACCATCGTACACCCTCTGGATCAGTCCACTACATACTTTACGGGCAATTTGCAGTGGACCTGTGATGGTCAGGCCACGGTTTCAGAAAGTGGTGTAGTCGCGTTCTCTGTTGTGATTGATTGACTGCTTGGCGGCAATGCTAAGTGCTGAAAATGGTGTAAGCTCAGCTTTCGCAGAACTAAATTCTTTCCAAGAGCTCACTTAAATCAATTTGGGATGCAAACATGGCGCGCGGCCCTGGCTTTCACTTATACCTTGTGCGACATGGCGAATCTGCCAACAACGCACTTCCGGACACTCAACGAGTACCCGATCCGGCTTTAACCGAGCTGGGTCAAACACAAGCACGGAAGCTGGCCTTGCACTATGCAAACCTCGACCGTATTGATCACGTGCTGGTCAGTCCGTTTCGCCGAACTCTGCAAACCGCGCAACCGTTGCTTGAAACCTTAGGAAAGCGAAGCAGTATCTGGTCCGGTATCTATGAGGTGGGCGGATGCTATAGCGGCTATGAGCCTGGGAAACTCAGTGCTGAGCCGGGAATGACTGCTGAGGCAATAGGCAAAGAATTTCCCGAGACCGACATACCCCCCGACATCGATGAAAACGGCTGGTACAAATCGAACGTGTATGAAACATGGAATATGGCTATTCCGCGTGCCGCTGAGCAAGCTAAAAAGCTTCGAAGCACTTTTGCAGATAAGGACAATGTGGTTTTCTGCTTCATCCATGCCGATTTCAAACAACTGTTATTACAGCACTTGCTACCCGCGCAAACAAAATACCATGGCGGTGGTATTACCAACAGTAGCGTTACTCACATACACTTTGATGCAGAAACAGACACGGTGAAGGAGTATTGCAATACTGATCATTTGCAGGAGAATGAAATCTCGTACTAGTTTTGCGTGACGGTGACCATTGGTTATAGTCGCTTCGGATCCTTTTAGAAAAGCCGACTATTTCACGATACTAAAATACCGTGTTTTTTGTTACCGCTCTTTCGCTTTCAGACTAATTCGTTTGTCAAAACGTTCCAGCTCGACAATAATTCTTTCGTGTGTCCCCTCGCCGATTCGCTCTTTTTCATCTTCTGCCCAAACCCTGAATATTAGTTTTCGCCCATCCACCTGTATCACCTCTGCATGAGCAACCACGCTCATGCCAACAGGAGTTGCCGCGATATGACTGATATTTAACTGGGTACCCACAGTTTGTTGGCCGGGCGCTAAATGGTTTTCAACCGCGTTCAGCGCCGCCTCTTCAAGCAGCATAACCATCACTGGCGTTGCCAGCACTTTTATTCTGCCACTGCCTACATGATGGGCTGTATCCCGAGTACCTACGACAATTTCCGTGGAGGCAGTCATTCCAACTTCTATCTGTGATTTCGTCATACCATTTGGCTACCAATATGTACAAACACCTTGATTTTAGTTGCAAAAAAATGCTGCAACCACTAACTTAACATGCATCAACAACCTGCCATCAGATGGAATTTCCACAGTAATGAGTATCTGTGCACCGAGAAACATTGAAACACTGGACAGCATATTGCCTGACGAGCCGCTGCTAATGATGGGCGCGGGGCCGGTTCCAATTCCGGCCCGAGTAGCAGCGGCTAATTCGATTGTGATCAACCATCTTGGCGATACCATGGCGCAGATCATTGATCAGGTCAAGAGCATGTCGTCATATGTATTCCAAACAAATAGTGCACGAATACTGGGTGTCGCCGGTCCCGGTTCTGCCGCAATGGAAATGGCAGTGGCCAATCTGGTGGAACCCGGAGATCGATGTGTGTGCGTATGCAATGGCTTTTTCAGTAATCGCCTTGCCGACATGGCAGAACGCTCTGGTGGGGTCGTTAATCGTTTGCACGTAAAACCGGATGCATCAGCAACAGCACTGAGTGTTCGCCAGTACCTGGAGGAATACAATCCAAAAATTCTAACCATAGTGCAGGGCGAGACGTCCAACACCGTTTGCAACACTGATCTGGCTGACATTTGCAAAGTCGCAAAAGAATATAACTGCCTGATTGTCGTAGATGCAGTATGTACGCTTAGTACCATGCCGTTGAATATGGATGAGTGGCAGATCGATGCAGTTATTACTGGTGGTCAGAAAGGATTGTCATCAATTCCCGGCGTTTCTCTCGTCGCTTTCTCGGAAACTGCCTGGCATCACATACAGAAACGCAAAACACCAATGCAACACTGGTGTCTCGACGCCAAGTTAGCAGATCAATTCTGGTATCAAAAGTCTTATCACTATACTGCTCCGGTATCTGGCGTACTGGCCATTCATGAAGCCCTGCGTCTGGTTTGTGACGAAACGCTACCGGCCAGATTTAAGCGACATTTGCGCTCCTCCCTGGCGTTTCAAGCAGGTGTGGAAGGCATGGGTCTGTCACTGTATGTCCAACAAGCACACCGTCTGAACTCGGTCGTTGGCATATGTGTACCCAATGGTATTGAAAAGGCAACATTGCTCCAAACCATGTCTAACCGCTATCGCGTGGAAATTTCCGGATCATTCGGTGCCAATATTGTACGGGTGGGTCAAATGGGTGAACAATGCAGGGCACACAATATCTTTCGTACTCTGCATGCGCTTGGTGCAGCAATGTCCAGCATGAGCGCAAAAGTGGATGTGCCTGCCGGTGTGTCCGCTCTGGAGAAGTCTTTACAACTCTTTGATGCCGATGTGGGTTACACCGAGCTTAAAATAGAAAGTTCAGCATAATCAGCACTGCTGCGCGTCAGAACACTATCTAGCTACTCACCCAGGATGGACTGCGCTTTTCAAGAAATGCGGCGGTGCCTTCGCGCCCCTCATCTGATTCTCGTATAGCGGCAATCGTCTCAACTGAGTAGTCAATCATTTCATCAGTCACCGTATCGGGCGCCAGTGCAAACACAACCTGCTTTGCTATGGCCATGGCATGAGGTGAATTTTCCAGCAAAGCACTGACCACACCCTGCACTGCATCGTCCAGCTGTTCATCTTCAACTACGCTGTGCAGCAAGCCCATATTCTGCGCCGCATGTGCCGCCACCCGCTCACCACTGATAAACAAACGCCTGGCTGTACGCTGACCGACTGCGCGTATAACATATGGACCTATCGTCGCTGGTACCAATCCGATCTTGACTTCACTTAAAGACAGCACCGACGATGTAGCACCAATGGCAATATCACTACAGCAGATCAGACCGACTGCTCCTCCGTATGCCGCTCCCTGCACCCTTGCAATTGTCGGTTTCGGCAGTGTATTCAGGGTTTTCATTAATCGGGCAAGCGCCGCGGCATCTTGCAGATTCTGCTCTCGGGTGTTACCACCCATACGCTGCATATAGTTGATGTCAGCGCCGGCACAGAAGTGCTTTCCATCAGATTCAATGACGACTATCCTGACAGTGTCGTCAGCAGCTGCCCCGTCAAGTGCTTTCGTCAACCGCGCAATCTGCTCTTCATCAAACGCGTTATGAACATCCGGGCGGTTCATAGTGATGGTATACACGCCCTGCGTATCGAGTTGTGTTCTGAGTTCGTCAGCCACGAGAATCACCTGCAGAAAGTCGGGGTAAGGGCTGAAGGTAGCAAAAAATTCAAGGTTTAGCGAAGATCGTGTCGGGAAATGGCACTCATCAACTGTTTAGTCAATTTTGAATGTAAACCTAAGTCCATGCGGCCTAAAGTTCGAACCTGAAGTAGCTCGGTTGATTTCCACCCGAGGCTGCCTCGGTATACACGAAGCCTTCTTTTTCCAATATCGGTTTACCGGTGACACGCAGTTGCGCATTGATGCCGAGAGATGTTATCTCAAGCCACGTAATCAAACCCGTGTGAAATAGTTGAAGAGCTCCGTTATTGATTGATGATACCGCGCCGGGCGCGTCTGCCAGAGCGAAACGTTTAAATTGAAGAATCGCACCGGTTTGTGCGTTTAGCTGTAGAACATAATAAGCGTTGGTTACAGGCAAAACACCCGGAGCAGGACCAAGGCTGCGAGGTATGTAGCTCTGGTACACTGTACCCGATACGAAAATCTCATCGTTATCAGATACCACCACCCCATTAACCAGATGACGTTCACCTGTCTGAAGATGAGCATCGAGCTGCAGGGTTCCCTGGTATGTATTCCCGGTTGCAAGTTGAACCACAGACCAGGTCGGGATGTCCGGAATTGGACCCAGCACTGCCGGTTGATTCTCTGCTGCGACCAGTAACCCATTAACCGAAGCGCTCGTCAGTGCCAGCTTTTCACCGGACCCGTCGAGCAAAGAATCTGCCCAAACGCCGCCCGTTTGATCCACACATAAAACTGCTCCATCTGTGCGTTGAAATGCATTAATGCAATTCTGACTTAATCGCAGTTCATCATTGAAAGTAGTTGCATTAACTTCGATACCTCCCAGCTGCTGACTTTCTGATCGCGAGGAAGGAACCACAATGCTGATTTCACTCAACTCTGAATAATCGACAGTGAACTCACCATTGGACGCATATTTGACAGCCTGTATGCCATAAATAACCAACCCTTCAGGCGGATTCGTGTCTTCAATAAACGGGGAAAACGCCTTGGTAAACGGTTCATTGTTTCTGAGCACGCGATAATAGCTAACCGAGTCTTGTGCAGGATGATGGCGTATTGAATCCCCCGAGGACGGTGTCCACTGCAAAGACACATAGCCGGAACGCAAACCGGTTACTCTTAAATCTCTTGGTACGGGCACAACTGAGCTTGATGTATCAGTTGCTCGCGAAGTGTCACCGGTAACAATCTCTCGCTGTTCTGACTGACCTGACAAACCAGCCGCAATCGAATTTGTATCGATTTGTTGAGCGTCGTTTCCACACGAAATGAGCAACATTGCCAGCAGCACTGGAAACGTTCGCGTAATGTTAATACGTATTGTTGAAAAGAGATGTTCATCCAGCCACATAAATCTTACTCTGGTTGAGGCATAGCTATACTCTACTGCAGCATTCACTCCTGATTCAAACACTAAACACTCCAATTATCGGTATTAATACCATCCATTCCGACTAGCGACTATCTACTGACACCAAATGCGTAAAACTTTCCTTTTATACCTGTTGACATATTTATTCTGTGCATTGAATTTTTTAACAACCGTCAATGCATCATCGTTTGTTACGCACAATGACCGACCGGACCGGTCCTGGATAGCATCATTCAAAGATGCTCGCACCATCATTGTTAAAGATTCAATTGAGCAAGCGCTAAAACAATGTCCAGCAAAAGGCTATTGCGACTTGCAGATCAATCAATTGACCTTGTCAAAATCCATCAATATAAATCGTTCTAAAGTTCGCTTATCTGGTGTGACAGGTAATCGCATTCGCATGGCGGATACACCGGGTGCAAACGGATTCTTTTTTCGAATTGGAAAAGGTGTTAGTGAAATTATCTTTACCAATTTGAATCTTGATGGCGAGAACCAGATTAGATCACCCGATATTTTTGGTGTAGGTACCTATAATTCGAATATTTCTCACGTGCTGATATCGAACAACCGATTTACATCATTTCACGGACGTGACAACGCACATGCGATTGCTTTCTACGGAACTGGTGCCGACGATAGATCAGCCATTCACAACATTATTATCGAGAACAATCACGTATCCGACATGCGAACCGGCTCCAGTGAAAGTATCGTTGTCAACGGCAACGTTCGCCAATGGGAAATAATTGGTAACACAATAAGAGACATCAATAATATCGCTATTGATGCCATTGGTGGGGAGGGCACCGCCCCGGTTCAGACATTAGCCAATGGACGTATAGTGCCAGGGGAATTTGATAAGGCCCGATACGGTTTTATCGAAAGAAACACTGTTGTGGACATGAGTACGATCAACAACCCAGCTTACGGCAATAAAATGTCATGGGCAGGAGCAATTTATATCGACGGAGCTCATTCGATCAGAGTATCCGACAATACCGTTTCCAATGTGCCGTGGGGACTTGTCGTCGGTGCTGAAAATTGTATGACCTCATCGTTTGTTCAAATCTATCAAAATAAATCATCACTAACACACTATGGTGATGTTCTGATTGGTGGATACAGTAAAGGTGGTTTTCTGGATGAGCCGGAAATCAATTGCAACCCACACACAACACTCGACGTTAATGAAGGCCACGGCTATGTCTCCAGGCTAGACATCAGAAACAATGAACTCAACAGTGACAAAACAGGCAGTCCTGATTTTATCGGCAATACGGTTTTACAATACCGAATAGACAACAGCACCATAGAGCCACCTTATGTTCGTTTCAACCAATAAAGAACCTTCACATTTAGCAAAAAAATACGTTTGAGGCTTGGTAAACCAGGTGTTTCAATTATACTCTCGCCCAGTGGCAATGCTGTCATTACTGACTGTCTTTATTAACCAGTTTTCAAACACGGATTAACGAACCATGCACGACTTTGTTTTAGCACTATTGGGCGGGCTTATGATAGGAGCAGCGGCGGTATTACTGATGGCCGCTCACGGCAAGATCATGGGTGTCAGTGGTATTGTCAGCCGATTATTGCCACCAATGGCAGCTGACTGGCAATGGCGAGCACTGTTCGTGGCCGGCGTTGTTGTATCACCGCTGCTGGCCCGATTGTTCACTGGTGAATTTCCGATTGTGACTATCACACACAATCCAATCGTTCTGTTAATCGCAGGCCTTATCGTTGGCATTGGCACTGTCACTGGAAATGGCTGCACATCCGGTCACGGCGTCTGCGGGCTGCCCCGCCTGTCAGTCAGATCCATTGTGGCTACCATGGTATTTATGGCCAGTGCGATGATTACCGTATTCATTATCAGGCATTTATAAGGGACAATATAATGAAACATCTATCTGCATTGCTTATCGGATTACTGTTTGGTCTGGGGCTTATCGTTTCCGGTATGGTCAATCCGGCCAAGGTACTTGGTTTTCTCGATTTATTCGGCGATTGGGACCCGTCACTCGCGTTTGTCATGGGCGGCGCGGTTGTTGTCACCTTTTTTGGCTATCGATGGATTGGGCGCGCTGGTAAACCGTGGTTTGATATCAAGTTTCGATTTCCTTCTGCGACAAACATTGATGCCAGATTAGTCACCGGCGCTATATTGTTTGGCGTTGGCTGGGGTCTTGTCGGGCTGTGTCCGGGACCAGCTCTGGCTGCTTTTTTAATTAATCCGTGGGCTTTACTCGTTTTCGGGTCGGGGCTTTTAGGCGGTATGGTTTTGACCAACTTGTTTTTTCGCAAAAATTCAGGCGCGTAGTTTTTCGCCCTTTGCATCAAACGGTGGCTCTTGAAGTAATACCGCATCATGGTTTAATCCCAGAACGGCCACATGAAACTCAGAATGTTTCGTTAATTTATCCGCCTGTATAAACGCCAGGGCCAGGGATTTTTCAACACCATAGCCGTATGAACCAGAACTCACTCGTCCAACTGGTGTGCCGTCCTTTAGGAAGACCGGCTCTCCACCTGTTGCATCGGCATTGTGCACTGGATCAATTTCAAGAATTACGAGCTTTTCTCGCGGGGCTTTATCCTTTATCGCCAGATAGGCGTCACGCCCCAGAAATTCTGGCTTATCAAGTTTTATTAATCGGTCAAGCCCTACCTCCTGTGGCCAGTACTCAGGAGAATACTCACGCCCCCAACTGCCATACCCTTTCTCAACTCGTAACGACAGTAACGATCGACCCCCTACCGGCACTACGTTGAGCGACTTGCCAGCGTCGAGCAGTGCATCGTACAGCGCCAACTGCTGATCTTCAGGCACGTAAAGTTCCCAACCAAGATCCCCGGTAAACGAGACACGCAAGCCAATTGTTTCAATACCGCTGACATTGATTTTTTTTGAACGCATAAACGGCCAGGCTTCGTTGGATAAATCGCTGTTGGTCAATCGCGACAGCAGCTCTCGGGCGTTTGGTCCTGCTACATTGAAACCGCAGTGTGAAACGGTATGCGATTCAAAACTCACAGAATCGGGGCGCGGCACCGCTTTAAAAAAACGCTGATGATAACGCTCGGCCATACCCGAACCCACCATCCAATAGTCATCTTCATCAAGCTGCGTAATAGTGAAATCACCTGCGATACCACCACGTTTACCTAACAATGGCGTTAGACATGAACGACCGGTCTCGCGCGGAACCTTGTTGGCGACGACCAAGTCCAGCCAGTCACCTGCTCCATGCCCTTTTACTCGATACTTGCCAAAATTCGATACATCGATAATCCCAACACTTTCCCGCAACGCCCGGCACTCTTTGCCCACAGGTTCAAACCAGTTTTGTCGATCAAAACCATACTCCTCAGTAGGTGATGTACCATCACCGCCAAACCATAACGGATGTTCCCAACCGTAGTTCAAGCCGAACACCGCACCTTTCTCCAATTGCCTCTCGTAAACCGGTCGGGTGCGTACCGGTCGTCCGGCCTCACGTTCTTCGTATGGGAAATGTATTTTAAAGCGATGCGTATAGCAATCCATCGCTCTTTCCATAACATAGGTCTTTGGTGTCCAGTCACCATAACGCGCCATGTCCCAGGCAAACATATCAAGCTCTGTCTCGCCTTCTACAATCCACTGTGCCAATTGACTACCCAGACCGCCTGACTGACTGTAACCGGGTATGATGCCGTTACAGCAATAGTAGTTTTCAAGTTCGGGGACTGGCCCGAACAAAGCTGAACTGTCTGGAGACCAGATCATCGGTCCGTTGATCACTCGCTTGATTCCAGCCTCACCCAACACAGGCAAACGCAAACATGCGCGTTCCATGTTGTCTTCGATACGATCCAGGTCATCAGGCAATAGCTCATGCCCAAAATCCAGTGGTGTGCCATCGATGGCCCAGAAGCGGCCATCACGTTCGTAGGCGCCCACGAGCAAACCATTGCCCTCCTGTCGCAAATAGTATTCACCATCCCGATCAGCAACCGACGGCAATCTTGACGACATAGCTTCAATTTCAGGAATGCTTTCAGTCACAAAATACTGGTGCTCCATGGTCATAAGGGGTAGCTCAAACCCGGCAAGTCTGGCCACCTCACGACCCCATAGACCAGCAGCATTTACAACAACATCTGCATGCACCGTTCCCTTTGGCGTCACCACGTCCCAACCACCATCATTACGTTGATTAGTTTCAATAACCGGCGTGAATCGATGTATCTCGGCTCCTCTGGCTCGTGCGCCAGCTGCATACGCCTGTGTTACACCAGATGGATCAACATTGCCACCATCGGGCTCGAACATAACGCAACGTATACCGGTGAAATCGACTAATGGGTGCAGCTGTCTCGCCTCATCAATTGAAACCTCATAAAAATCCACACCAAAATAGCGTGCCTTGGCCTCCTGAATACGCAGTTGATGTTCCCGTTCAACAGTTTGTGCCAGATACAAAGAGCCGGATTGGAAGATACCGCAACCTTGCCCGGTCTCTGCCTCCAGTTCTTTATAGAGCTTCATGGTGTAGTACTGCAGTTTTGAAATGTTATTGTGATCGTGCAAGCCATGAATGTTTGCAGCGGCATGCCAGGTGGAACCGGAGGTAAGCTCGTCCCGCTCCAGCAACATCACATCAGTCCAGCCAAGTTTAGTCAGATGATACAAAATGCTGCAGCCAACCAGACCACCTCCGATGACAACCGCCTGAGTATGACTTTTCATAATTGTGATCAACCCGTTATTGGAACTGAGATATCAAGAGCAACTGCAGCAATGACATAATTGCACAATGCTGGAGGTTACCAGTGATAATTGTGCCGAGACATAGGCCAACTGTTTCGTGCTTCTACACCAACGCAGCGATCGACTTGTGGAGCCAATGCATTTATAGACGTTATATTTTCAACGTGGCCACCCATCGCGATGTAGTCTGTTTGTCTTAGGGTAAATTCTATGGGTGCAACCAGCGCTGGTGTTGGTACATAACCAAATGCGTTTGATGGTAACTGCATGACATCGACCATAATCGTAATACCACCACCCGGCCATACGTAGGCCGGAGCTCCACCACAGCTCACATGAGTAAGAGCATGTCGCACCGAACGCGTCAGGCCAACCGGATTCTCGGTGACTCCAGCTCGCAGCGACCCGCCTGCTCCACCCATAAATAAAACAGAGCACAGAGACGGTTCGCAATTTTCTGCTACACGTTCTACAGACGGCTTTAGTTCCGCTGGCATGTCGGTTTCCACTGGAATCAGATTTTCGTCCAGTACATAAAACGCGTACTGCTCACCTGTGGTTGAGACCATCAGCATACGTGTTCCAGGTTTCGCTATACCTGACTTGAACTCATCTATGATGGTTAGGGGATCATCGATATCGGTGCCACCCCATCCCATACCCGGTTCAGCCACCTGAAAGTAGCGACCAGGGGTCGACTTGCGACCTTTTATTCTTATCCCGGTTGCTTGCATCCCAAGTAGCTTTCCCGCCTGATGCTCGGAGAGTACACCTGTAATATGATCGTCAACTACCACGACTTCATCTACATGGGGTTCCCATTGTTTTGCGAACATACCGATGGTTGCAGAGCCGCAACCCACGCGCATGAGTGTCTCTTCCACACCGTTGACAACAGGTGCGTGACCGGCTTGCACAACGATATCTACACCGTCGTCAATAGTCATCGACACCGGTTCCTTGTTGCACAGCTTAAGTAGCGAATCACAGGTGATCCTGCCTTCTTTTTTACTTCCACCCGTTAAATGATTCACACCACCGAGTGAAAGCATTTGCGAACCGTACTCGCCGGTAGTGACGTGACCTATCGCCTCACCTTCAACTCGTACCAGAGATTGTTCCGGCCCGATGTGACGATCAGTATCGATCTTCACTTTGGCACCGCAGTAACTGAATATGCCCTCTGTCACGACAGTGACCATGTCAACGCCATCATGTTCCTGACTTACAATAAACGGTGCCGGTTTGTAGTCAGGATAGGTTGTACCTGCACCTATAGCTGTAACAAATGTCGGTTTCTGATTGATTAAATCGCCATTCCACTCAGGAATCTCATCGCCTGGCAAAAACGCGACGACTTCACCACCACTTTTGTTCCGATTCTCGATTAACGTGAACGCATCCACCCGCACAAGCTCGCCACCGTCGTTGGCATAACGATCACACGCACCAGTACGGCCATCCTTGATATAGCAAAGCACAGGACACGCATCGCAGCGTATTTTTCCGTTATCTTCTATTTCTACTTGTTGCCTGATCATAGATGACTACCCTGGAATAAGCTCTGCGGCCGTGATGGCTGAAAGCACTTTGTCGGGGCTGGCAGGTAAGTCGTGGATTTCAGCGCCACAGGCATGACGAATAGCGTTTAATATCGAAGGAGCGGTTGGTATTAAAACGTGTTCTCCCAGTCCTTTGGCACCAAAGGGTCCATGTTCGTCGTGCACTTCAACAATAATGGATTCAATTGGTGGCACATCACCAATAGTGGGGATAAGATAGTCATGCAGGTTTTCGGTTTTACCCGGAACATAGGATTCCATTAAAGCCAAACCAATGCCTTGAGCAATGCCACCATGAATCTGACCTTCTACTAAATTCGGATTGATCGCTCGCCCTACATCATGCGCAGCATAAAACTTCAAAAGCTCCACAGTACCCAATTCAATATCAACGCTTAGCTCGACCAGGTGTGCAGCATATCCGTATACCGCGTACGGAACTCCCTGTCCGTTCTCATCCAATGGCTGCGTTGGCGGATCGTAACTCTGCGCAACGCTGAGTACATACTCATCAACATCGGGTCGCATGGTATCGAGATCAATAGTGATTGTAGGTGCTTGTCCATCACTGATCTCAATCCGACCGGACTCAAACTGAATAACGCTGTTCGGACCAGCATTCGATAACCGCAAAATTTCAGCCCTGAGCGCTTCTCCTGACAATCTGGCAGCATTGCCTGATACATAAGTTTGTCTTGAAGCAGATGTTTTACCTGCGTCGGGTGTAATATCTGTATCGCTGTCGAGTCGTACTATGCGCTGTACATCGATTCCCAATGCACTGGCAAACATTTGAGTAATGACGGTATTTGCACCCTGTCCAATATCGACAGCACCCTGATGCAAACACACGGTCCCATCGGCACGAATACCTGCTTTAATGCAAGAAGGATTGGGTAAAGACGTATTACCACACCCGTACCATCCGCTCGCAACACCGATACCTCGCCTGACGGGCAGATTGTCGTCGACAGCCCGACGGTTGAATTCACCTACAGATTTGCCCAGCTGCTGCCAATGATCTCGCAGACTCTCAAGACATGGCTTTATCCCAACCGAAGATTCAAACACTTGCCCTGTGCCCGTGGCCTGGCCATTATCCAGCGCATTCATTATGCGAAATTCGAGTCGGTCTATATTGAGCTTTTCTGCCAGCTTATCGAATACACACTCCTGCGCAATTGCCGCTTGCGGCACACCAAAGCCTCTGAACGCACCTGCGGGAACGGTGTGCGTGTGGATGGCAGATGTGTTGGCCGTGTAATTTGGCACATGGTACGGCCCCGAGGCATGCACCGGTACCCGGTTTGCAACCGTTGGTCCCCATGAGGCGTAGGCACCGGTATTAAACTCACCACTAAATTCCAGGCCTGTGAGTTTGCCGTCTTTGCATGCAGCTACTTTTACCTGCATGTTTGCCGGGTGACGCTTGGTGGTGGATTGCATGGATTCGCGCCGCGTATAAGTTATGCGAACCGGTTTTTTCAACACCCATGCTGCAAGCGCGATATACGGCTGATAAGAGATATCGAGCTTCGAGCCAAATCCGCCGCCAGTTGATGTTGCAGCTATGCGAATAGCCTCTGCATCAATCCCAAGTATGTCAGCAATACTGTCTCTGTTCATATAAGGTGCTTGCGTACACCCAAATATTTCCACGCGATTGCCAACACGCACAGCGTATCCAGCTTCAGGTTCAATATAGGCGTGTTCAATAAATCCGGTTTGGTATACACCTTCAACAACAACATGCGCATTTGAAAATGCGCTGTCTGTATCGCCCTTCTTGACGTTACCGCGGCACATAATATTGCCGCTGCGTTCAGAATGTAGAAGCAATGCATGCTCGGCCATGGCTTGCTCGCAAGTCAAATGCGGCGTTTTCTCAGTCCATTTCACAGGAAAAACATCAGCCGACAATTGCTCCACCGCACTGGCGCTACCTACTACCGCAGCAACGGCCTCACCCTTGAATCGTGCCCTACCTTCGGCAAACACTGGTTGGTCCTGGAATGGTGGAATAACGCCATGTCGGTTAACGCCTGGAATATCTGCTGCTGTAAGTACACACTCAACTCCAACATGTGTCTTGACAAAATTGTCCAAATCACCAAATGCGAAGTCGGCATGATGATAAGGCGAACGTATCAGTACACACCTAAGTGCATCTTGTGGTGCAACATCATCACCAAATAAATCCTTACCGTTAACTTTTTCAAGTCCATCCACTTTAACAATGGATTGCCCAACTCCACCTTCTACAGAACACATCCCAAGTTTATCTGGCTCATCAGACCGGGTAAGAACACCGTCTGATGTCGCCAGTTGCAATGATGTAATGTCATTGTCAAAACCCGGTAGTGTCGATGCATTCACCACGGCATCAATAATTTTTCGATAACCTGTACAGCGGCACAATACGCCACCCAGAGCATCGCAAACTTGTTTTTCAGTCGGTTCTGGAGTTTGTCTTAACAAAGCCGTCGCCGAAACAAGCATCCCGGGTGTGCAGATACCGCACTGTGCGGCGCCGTAATGCAAAAAGGCTTGAGCAATCTTTTCAGCTATCGGGTCAGATTCCACCAACCCACTCAAAGTATCAACCCGACAACCCTCAACTTGATCAATGGGCGTTAAACATGCGCACACACACTGATGGTCCAGAAGAACGGAACAGGCTCCACAATCACCGGCATTGCAGCCAACCTTGACATCACTTTGAGCAAGCTCGTTTCTTAACACATCAGACAATCGAGCGTGTTCATCCACACTGACGGACACTGACTTTCCATTGAGTTGAAATGATCGATTTTTCAAAGCCGGGGATTTTATGTTCATCGATTTATGTGTATGAACCGTTAGACCGCGTGTTCGCACAAAGACTGCAATTGACGTTGTAACATTATCTTTGCTGCATGCAAACGATACTCGGCAGAAGCACGGACATCGGAAATGGGCGATAACGGTGACAAACGCTCAGCTGTAACACAAGCAGACACGGATTTCTCTGTGCAGGCTTGTCCAATCAATGCGCGTTCAACCTCTGGCAAACGACAGGCAACCGGTGAACAAGCGCCGATTGATACAGCGGCATCGACGATGGTTTTGTGCTCGTCTAAGCGTAATCTGGTTGAACACATAACGATTGAAATAACCAGATAGGTTCTTGAGCCAAGTTTGACAAAGGCACTTTTATCCTGTTCATAGTTTTCCGGAATGAGCAATGCCGTGACTAATTCGTTAGCCTTTCTCTGCGTTTGCCGGACTCCGGTTATAAACTGCTGCAGTGGCAATACACGCACACCATCAACTGACGACAGCTCCACGTGCGTGCCTAGAACCAGTAATGCCGGCACGCCGTCGGCTGCCGGCGATGCGTTACAAATATTGCCAACGATTGAAGCTGCATTTTGAATTTGCACCGAACCCACTTCGCGGCCCGCTTGCTTAAGACAATTAAACACCGGAGGAAGCTTTGCAGCAATAAGCTGGGACCAGGTCACCGCCGCGCCTATGCGCCAATACCCATCTATACATTCAATTTGATCGAGACCGGTTATATGCGAAACACTTAGCAGCGCACGGTCAGGTGCTCCATCATTTAAACCAGGATAATAGTCGGTGCCTCCGGAGATAATACCGGATTGAGATTTACCCAAATGTGATAACGCAGAATCGATGTCCATAGTATTGGAATTAACGCAGGCCATCCTTGCCTTCTGCCTCTTCGTGGGTCAAACCACCGACACGTGGTAATGGTCGGCCTGAATCAGTTACAGCCACTGCAACCATAATTTCGTTGGCACGCGGCGCATCATTTATACGAACTTCCATTCCGTCAAAGTGTGAACGCACATAGGCCGCGTCTTTGTGACCTAAAGGCACATCCAGTGGTTGACCGGGCGAACCCATTTTTTTGCTTGAGGCAACCAGCGCCGCACCTTTTTCCACAGCCGCCCGCAGTGGCTTTCCAAGCTTAGGGTGTAAAATCGCCGCGGCATGTTCAAGCTCGCCATTTTCACCGACCATAGCTGCCTTGCCGTAACTCTGCGCATCAGCCGGTGCGATTCCCAGCAGATTTACGCAGCGCTCACCGAGCATGGCACCCATTTCAGCGCCAATGTCCATGAGCGCAGTAAGATCTTCCTTGTATTCAGACGCAAACGGATTTTCAATCACAGCCACAGCTGCCGCTCTTCTGGTCGGCGGTGAAATGGCCTTATCCATTTCCTTATGGGTCTCGTCCATGAACATCACCACTTTTCTGATTTTAGCTGTGCTCATGCTATCTGCCTCCTGTTATATGAATCTGTGCGAACAATCTGTGGTTGCCCAACCACGACACGATCACCCTGTAAGCAAAGCATCGCACTATCAATCAATCCGCGGGTCATCAGCGATTGAGCAAGGCGCTGCCCTGCTTGTAATGCACGTTGCCGCTCAATTGATGAAAGCTGTTGTACACCAACGGTGACCAGACGTTTCCCAAGATCGGTGTCCGGTGACAATGAAGACGCTTCGACACGCTGTATTTTTTGAGAATCAGGCAGATCGATGCGATTGGCAATAAGCGTGGCTGCAACATCGGCTTGTGCGGCACTGGATGCCAGCACCGTGACCGCATCAGCGATGCCAAATGAAAAACTGCGGCCTTGCCAACCACTGGTCGCTATGCCGCGAACGCGACTTGACGCATCAATCACGATTTCAATTTGGTGTTCCGGTTGGTTCGGGTATTCGCAAAGTCCAATGGTGTAACTTGCAGGCCTTTGTAAATGCAACGCGATATCGCCACCGTTGTTCACGGCGACACGCGACAGCGCCCGGTTTTGGCACATGTTGGCCAGTGAATGTTGCGCAACTGAACCAGCGACCGCGGCCATGGGTGTAACGAAGTGGTCAGCAAACGGTGCGACAGCTGCGTGCATCGATCTGGCAACCGCTGATGAGTAATTCGTTTCACATGAACCGTTCGCCATAGATGGGGTACTGACCGATGTGCGTAACAACGGAAGGTCGGCCACCAGGTTAGTCAGTACGGTATTGAAAAACGACATCGCTTGTTCAAACGCTAATCGACGTTCCGATTCATCGCCATCGGCCTGAATAACAAGATCGATGGGGCCGTGTTGCAAATGAAGCCGGTGGTGTTTTCGCAACCAGCGATAACTGGCTTGAGATTCTGTTTTAGCGCAGGCCATCAACACCCTTGATATCTTCAGCGCGCAAGCCACCAACACGGTCGTGAATTCGACCTCTGGTTGTCATAATTAACGCAAGCAGCAGCTCGTCTGCTTTTGGTCCATCGTTACAACCGACTTCCATGGAATCGAAATGACCGCGTACATAAGAGGCGTTAATGTGTGTAGCGGGAATATCAAGCCGTGCACCCACGCTTCCGACCTTTTTTGTGGAGGGTACGATGGCTTTTGCATCGCCAAGTAATTCACGCATAGCGTAGCCGCCGGGAACGTGCCACAACGCCCCGTGTTCTATTTCACCATTGGTTCCCACAATAGCGCCCTTGCCGTACCCCTGAATATTCGACGCACCACCCAGCACATCGATTAACCGTTGCGCCAGCGTTAAACCCAAGGGTTTCAAGTCTTCCATAAAATCGGCGATATCTTCGACATAGCGACCGGCAAACGGGTTTTCAATGATTGCCAGCGCCGAGCCTTTTTGCAATGGCACATCTGCTACCGGACCACCTTCATGCCAAATTTCTTCGACACTGACGAGTGTTTTACGAATCTGAATGGAAGGCATTTCTATATTTAGATCTGGGGTCGGTGAATCATCTGATATTTATCCTCCAATCCAGCCTGAGCGTCAAGTGCGCTGGCGTTTGTATTCGAATTGCTTTAGCGTTACCACAGCACATAAATGAATCCGGATGGAGAAGGCTAACATGAGTAATCAAACCGCTGGGACCACCAATAAGCTGGTTATCAAGAATATTGGACAGATTCTTTCGGGCAAACTCGAAGAGCCATTAATTGACGGAGACTGCGTCATTAGCACCGACGGCACTATCACCGCTATTGGAAAGTATAAAGATCTGGATACGGATAAAGCCACAGTTACCGTGGACGCTAACGGAATCTGGTTGTCTCCTGGCTTGATAGACAGCCATGTGCACCCGGTTATCGGCGATTACACACCTCGCCAGCAACAAATCAGCTGGATAGATTCGTGCCTGCACGGCGGTGTGACCACAATGATTTCCGCCGGCGAGGTGCATCTGCCGGGGCGCCCAAAGGACATTGTTGGGCTAAAAGCACTGGCGATCGCATCACAACGCTGGTACGAGAATTTCCGGCCCTCGGGCGTCAAGATGATTGCAGGGGCTCCGGTGCTTGAAGAAGGCATGGAGGAAGCGGATTTTAAGGAACTGGCTGATGCCGGGGTCACATTGCTGGGTGAAGTCGGCCTGGGTTCGGTCAAAGCCGGAGAAACCGCTGCACAGATGGTCAAGTGGGCGCGCAAGTATGGCATTCAGTCCACCATACACACTGGCGGCCCGTCCATTCCGGGCTCAGGGCTGATCGACAAAGACATTGTGCTGGAAGCCGATGCCGATATTATCGGGCACATTAATGGTGGCCACACAGCCCTGCCCGATGATCAAATCATGTGCCTGTGTGAAAGCTGTACGCGTGGCATTGAAATTGTGCACAACGGCAACGAGCGTGCAGGTCTGCTGGCCATGCGCACGGCCTTCGAGATTGATCAATCCGAACGCGTCATTCTCGGTACTGACTCGCCAGCAGGTTCCGGTGTTCAGCCCCTTGGTATTTTGCGAATGATCGCTATGCTGGCAAGCCTTGGCAATGTCCCGGCTGAAATCGCTTTTTGTTTTGCTACAGGTAACACCGCAAGAATGCGTGAACTCGACACCGGCATTGTTGAATTGGGTAAATCAGCCGACTTCGTCTTATTGGATCAAGCTCAACACTCACCGGGAAAAGATATGCTGGAGAGTATTAATCAGGGCAACCTGCCGGGCATTGGCATGACGATTATCGATGGCGTCGTCACATCAACTCGAAGCCGCAACACACCGCCCGCTGGCAGATTGCCTGCTGTTGTTTAAGCGTGGCGAGTTTGAAACTTTAACTTGCCGGTATCGACAATTTCCGGTTCGCCATGGCTTGTAAACGCGACTTGAATTGTTTAACTGATTCACTTGCGTTCAGGGCTTCATGTACGAGTTCATTTTGAGTTTGTGGAGCCAGTCCGGCCACGGGTGGGTCGGAATCGAGGTTGGTTGGAAATGAGTACCCTTCCGCTGATGCGGCCACGATGTTGTGCAAATGTTGCTGACTGACACTGTTATCGGTCGTCAATTCGAGCAAGGTCGGGTACAAGGCCTCGAGCATGCGCGTGCGATCAATAGTTTCAATACTGCGGCCAAAAGCCGAACCCACTTGCAGTAAATTCGCCAGCCGATAAATATCCGTTGTTTTGTTATCGCCGGCTGCATGCATAACGGCCGGGTTAAAGAACACCATATCGCCTTTTTTTAAAGCCAGTTGCTTTCGATGCTCGTTAAAGTAGGCTTGATATTCATCACGCGTAAACGCAATGTAGCCCTCCAGATGCAATTGCGAATACGGCAAATATAAAGTAGGTCCGGATTCTAACGGCATATCACAGTGTGCAACTGCACCTTGCAGCGTAAGCATTTGACAAAAAGAATGCACATGATCAGGAAACTCGAGCATTTGTGCGGGTGACATGAATCCCAAATGATAGTCACGATGTGCAGTTTGCGCATTGCCACCTGGATTGACCCGATTAACCTGTGCGGTAATCTGATATCCACGACCCAACCAGGCATGCGAGATCATCGCAATAACATCGTTTGCATAATAATTGGCAAAACCGACAGGGTCAGCAACGCAGTGTTTTTCCAATGCATTCCAGACACGATCGTTAGCTCCCGGTTTAGCAAAATGATCGCCGGTGTCTGCACCCGATGCACGTTGGATTTCAATGATTTCGGAAAACAGTGTATTGGCGTTATCAATAGCATCGTGATCGGGCATGGCATTCTGGATGGCAATAATGCCCGGCCCGGATTTCAGTGCGCGTGCCCATTCATGCATTAAAGCCTGACGGGATGCCTCTTGCGTTGCAGCCTTGCGCACGGCGTCGCCAGAGTACACCAGTAAATTTTGCTCTACTGCTTGCGCTAAAGGCCAATCGGATAGATTGGTCTGCTGTGATACCTGCTGAATAAACGTGTCGAGATCGCCCGCGTGCACATTCACCCAGCTCTTATTTTCATGCGAAACCGCCTTAACCGGTGTGGACATGCTTTATCTTTCCGTTGAATTCGTTGATAATCAGTTTAAAACAGATGTCTGGCAAGTAAAAGGCCTAAAAAACCGCAACAAGTTGAAGTTACGACATATCGAACGTGGTTGACCCAAGTTCAAGTCAATATTTGCTTTCATCAAGACACTCTGTCGATCAAGTACAGTACGTGAGTTATGCGCCTTACACCTCGTTTCGACAAGCTTCGAGCGATTTAATCTGCTCACCTTTTTCGGTGAAATTGCCGGGTTGCAGCCAACGCTCGAACCCTGATTTAATCTTTGGCCACTCCTTGTCGGTAATTGAAAACCAGGCTGTATCACGATTCCGTTTCTTGTAGGTTGTGGCCTGTCGAAAAGTGCCTTCATAGGTAAAACCCAATCGAAGCGCTGCTCGTTTTGATGGTTCGTTTAGCGCATCACATTTCCATTCGTAACGGCGAAAATCAAGCTCATCGAAAACACGACGCATCATCAGATACATGGCTTCGGTTGCCATTGGGGTTCGTTGCAACAGTGGAGAAAAATGAATATGTCCAACTTCAATCGAACCTGCATCAGGATTAACACGAAGATAGCTTGCCAAACCAACCGGACTTTTCGATAGGTTGTCGTAAACAACATGAAAAAGCGGATCGTCAGCTAAACAGGTACTTTCAAACCAATCAACAAAATCTGACTGTTGTTTAAATGGTCCATAAGGAAGATAAGTCCAGTTCTTTCCGTCAGTGTCCGATGCGTAAGCATTGAAGAGCGCATTGCAAGCTTGCGTGTCAACAATACACTTTAAGGTTACATGTTCTCCAATGTTGTCTTCACGCGTTGGCACTTTCGCTTTTTGCCACGGTGTAACAGGGAAACCAATCGGCTGACCTAACTGATTTTTGAGTGTCATAGAGCTCAACTTTACGTGCACCCTTGTACACGCTTTCGTGTTTATGCACGTTAGTGTGTTTATACACGTTTGCGTGTATGTATTGTGCGTACCGGTGTCCGCACGCAGGTTTACTCGCGTTTACGTACGAGCTTTCTCAAACGCCGCCCACGCTGCCTCAAGTTTTTCAATGGTAAAGTCAGGCTCGCGTGCCGGGTCCAGAATGATGGATTCTGTCTCCATCATGTTGGTCAAGGCTGCGAATAATTCAGGTATAACCTCGGTTGGAATGACCAGCGCGCCATGCCTGTCAGCGTGAATCAGATCGCCCTGTTCTACCTGCATACCCATAATGCTAACTGGCGTTCCCAATTCGCGTACATGCACGAAACCATGACTGGGACCAATCGACCCGGCGACCACGCTAAAACCCGGTTGCATATCGCCAAGATCTCGCATGACGCCATTAGTGACAGCACCACACAATCCCAGGCCGTTATGCACTGCCGTATGAACGCCACCCCACCAGGCACCGATGCAATCTGGATAATCAACATCTTCAATAACAGCAATAGCCGGTCTTGGTCCTTGAGCCATTTCCCGAAAGTATTGCATGCGGCGCGCTTTAATAACCTCCGGCTTCTCTTCCGGGGGGTGCAATGCTGCAATTTTGGCTGTTCGCGCATAACCGACTATGGCCGGATAAGTCGAATCATTTATCAACATGGTCTTATGTGTGAAGTTCGAAAAGCCACGTTTTTTTTGCGCTACTTCAATCGCGTTACACACACTGGGTGTGTCAACGCTACGAAGAAGGTCCAGTAGCTCGGTCGATAATTCTGGTTGCGTCATAAGTCGGGCTCAGTCAGTTAATTCGGAACGGTCTGTGCGAAGCGTTTCTATCTGCATTCGTTCAAGTGTAAGTCTTTACCAGGCTGGCACTAAAGTACGCAGATTTCGCTGACTTTTAAAATGCTTTTGTGCTCTTCAAGCCAGTCATGCTGGTTTGTATGGAATCCCACCCAAACGGTAGACGCACCAGATGCTGTATTCGCACTACGCTGGACATCGATATAGTCTTCTACTTGCTTCTCGGTATCGCCGGTGACCGCTACAATTTTGGTATCTGTTCCCATAGCATTGCATTTGTATCGATTCAGCAACAAAGCTATGTCCACTTGCCCCGGTGCCACTGGTGCACCGAAGCTTGCGTAAGTGACTGGTGATCCAAACGCTGGCGCAAGAATTCGACTGACTCCACCCGCTTCGCCCATACTGAATCCGATTCGCCTGGTACTGCCGTTTGCCTGTGCGACCCAGGACAACATGGTACGGGCATCATCCAGTGAGCTGCCCGTTGGAATCACCTTAATAGCGGCTGGAGATTGCTGCTCCATGCGCTGGGTCAGTGATGCCAGTTCAGACGCATCTAGCATGGCGTTAAAATTGTGATAACTCAGAATCATCGAAGCACCTTCCCGCAACATGATCGTAGATGCTTCAGTGCCATGTTCAAGATCTATAATGTCAGCACCTGCTCCAATCGCCTGCTGACAAAGCGCCACACGTTCGGTTTCTTCTGCACTGAAAGTGCCTCCCTGGTCAGCGTGCCGCAGTGTGAAAAGGCATGACAATGATTTAGCCTTGGCAGCTCTTACCACTGACATGAGTTCAGCATCGGTTAAACCTTTGCTGCGCAGTAAATCGGCACGTACCTCCACGCAGCGCAGCTTGGACGAAACGGCCAAATCGAGTTGCTCTGCCGCCGAATCGATAATGCCGATAACACCACTCAACGCAAATGTATTCAGTCCGCCTGTCATTAACCCTGTCTCAATCCCGTATTCTCTGGATACAATTAGATCATCAACGCTACCATATTGTGCTAAATTTTTAATATTTGATGCACAAAGGCTTTCCCAATGCACAGTGATCAAGCCCAACTGAGTCAGGCTCGCCAGCAGTTGGCACTCTGTTTGAGCACGCAACCCGATACAGAATCGGTAGCGCGCTTTAAACCCGGTCCGGGTATCGAGAAGCTACCTATCAAATTTGATATTAGTGAACTGCGTCGTGCACTAAAGCAAACCTTGCAGACAACCGACTTCAAAGGCGCAGTGGATGATGGATTTGGTGCGTTTTCGTTAACACGCAGACCCGGGGTTGAAATCGAAACCGCCAATGATTTATCCGGTTTGTTTCATACCCGAGTTGACGACTCTTACCGGGAAGTGGTTCGAGAGGAGAAAGTCGATGAATTCGCTTTCACCGAATTCGTACCGGCATTTTCAAACTCGTACTTCCACGAGGTCTGGTTAACGTTAAAGGAAATCGCACCAATTGGTCGAATGCGCGTTTTATCCAAAGGGCTGTACAACTGCAATTCCTGGCATCGTGACCCGGAGCCACGCTTACATATACCGATTATTTCTAATCCGGGGTCGCTGTTTGTTGTTAACCATCACGTTACTCACTTGCCTGCCGATGGTTCGGTCTATTTTACCGATACACGTGGATACCATACAGCGCTGAACGGTGGTGAAACTCATCGGGTACATATTGTTGCGGCGTTACCCCAGCCGGACTGATACAAAATGAACCCGACCTTCTGCTATCGGAGTTGCCTGTCGCTTCTCATACCAGCGTAGCCTTGTAGCAGCACAGCAACAAGAACGATAGCGCCACCTATCAGTGTGTTTCGAGCAGGTACTTCGTTGACGGCCAACCACACCCACAACGGCGACAACGCCGTTTCCGATAAGCCCAAAAGCGGTATCTGAGCAGCCGGCACACTTCGGGAACCTAAGGTGATGCAGATAAATCCGAAGCCAACCTGAACACTGCCGAGACATACAGCAATGACTAAATCCTTCGCTGAAATCATCAGCGAGTCGCCCAGCGGCAGTAGCATGGGGACGCACATCAGCGCAGCCACAATGCCAGCCAGCGCAGTCGGTGCCATCATGTCACGTTGCGGCCCCAGATAACGAAGCAACACGACAAAGCAAGCAAATGACAATACCGCACCCAATGCGAACAACATACCCAAATAATCACCTCCGCTGACACCACCGGATACCATGACGCAGACACCAGCAAATGCTAACCCCATAGATACAAAAGTAAGCGCTTTAAGGGATTCACCGAGTACGAAATATGCCAGTACGCCCGCTGCGACCGGTCCAGTACTTAACAGCAGTACGGTGTTCGCAACACTTGTATTGAACAAACTGAGCAAATAAAAAATAAAACCAAGTGCCAGTAAAAAGGAGACAAGAAAGTCGATGGGTTTGATAGCGCGAAACTGATCTTTAAATGCACCTTTGTTACGTAGCAGAAGAAACAGCATCACTGTAAAAGTAAAAACCAGCGAGCGATAAAACAGAATGGCCCAGGGACTGGCCTGATCAACGAACCGGACCAGTAACCCGCCGGAACTCAGAAAAATACCACCGAGTACAACATATAGAACCCCTTTCGAATAAGTCTGGGTTGTCATAGAAACGGCGTTGAAATAGGGATTGGTAAGGTCGGTTTTATTGTTCGTCGAGCCAAAACCGAGTGGTCATCATCAGCTGCTCGGAAGTTCAAGTACAGACTGCCTGTGAGGCTGAACTGGCACTCAGTGCGCCATTGTGTCCAACACCTGCCGATTGTACACTTGTGGTTACTGAGCGGGCACGGCCAGTTGACAATCCATTTGAGACCACATGACACAGTACCCCCGCAAAACACAAGTTGGCATTATCGGTTCCGGGCCGGCTGGACTGATGCTGTCGCAGCTGCTACACAATGCAGGCATAGATAATGTGGTCATTGACAGGCAAAGTCGTGAACATATCGAAGCTCGGGTGCGGGCGGGTGTTTTGGAACAAGGTACCGTAAAAGCTCTTCACGAGGCCGGAGTGAGTCAGCGTTTGTTGGCCGAGGGTCTGCCACACGACGGATTCCATTTGTCGTTTGATGGAGAACTGCACCGGATCGACCTAAAAAAACATACCGGCCAACATGTCACTGTTTACGGGCAGACAGAACTGACTAAAGATCTGATTCAACGACGACTCGATCAGAATGCACCCCTGATTTTCTCTGCTGATAATGTCACCCCTGATGCACTGATCAGCCAATCACCTTGCATCCATTTCGAGAAAGACGGTACCCGGCACACTGTGCAATGTGAATTCGTGGTCGGGTGCGACGGTTTTCATGGCATATCGCGCCAATCCATACCTGACGATGTGTTACGTGTTTTTGAACGTGTTTATCCGTTCGGATGGCTTGGCATTTTGTGCGAAGCACCGCCGATTGCAGAAGAGCTAATCTATGCAAATCATCCAAACGGATTTGCCTTGTGCTCTATGCGATCACCGTCGCGCTCACGCTACTACATTCAATGTGACACCAACGACAATATCGAAAACTGGGATGATGCGCGGTTCTATGACGAACTTGAAATTCGACTCGGTGATTCAATTGCGGCAAGCCTCGTCAGGGGAGATTCTTTCGAAAAAAGTATTGCGCCACTGCGATCATTTGTGGCCGAACCAATGCGGTACGGGAATCTGTTTCTAGCAGGTGATGCTGCGCATATCGTACCGCCAACAGGTGCAAAAGGACTGAATCTTGCCATTGCAGACGTGAGAATTTTGCATGATGCATTTATAAAGCACTATCGGCAGAAAGATTCATCCGGCCTGGAAAACTATTCGACAACATGCTTACAGCGGGTATGGAAAGTCGAACGTTTTTCCTGGTACCTATCCATGTTAATGCACCAGATACCAACGCATAGCGATTTTGAAAAAAAAATGCAGCGTGCTGAATTCGACTACATCCGAGATTCAGAAGCAGCATCGAAAAGCATCGCAGAAAATTACATTGGATTACCGTTAAACATTTAGCTATTGCCGTGTTCAATACTTTTTATATATTAAACAGAAAAATAGCTATCACTAACACGTTTATTAATACGAAGAAGAGAATCTTATGAAAGTCATCGTGGCAGGCGCAGGCGCTTTTGGTACAAAACATCTGGACGGCATTCAAAACATTGATGGTGTAGATGTTGTGGGCATTGTCGGCCGCAGAATTGAGCCGACTAAAGAGGTTGCTGCAAAGTACAATGTCGAACACGCGTTTACCGATCTTGCACAGGCGCTCGCCTTGCCCGATGTAGACGCTGCAATTCTTTGCACTCCCACTCAAATGCACGCCTCGCAAGCTATCCAATGTATGCAGGCAGGCAAGCATGTACAGGTAGAAATTCCTCTGGCAGATTCACTCGAAGATGCGAAAAAAGTGCTTCAAACACAGAAAGAAACTGGCCTGACTTGCATGGTGGGCCACACCAGAAGATTCAATCCATCGCACCAGTACATAAGAAACAAGATAGATGCCGGAGAAATAAAGATTCAACAAATGGATGTGCAAACGTATTTCTTTCGCCGCACCAACATGAATGCGCTGGGTCAGCCGCGTTCATGGACAGATCATCTGCTCTGGCATCATGCTGCCCACACAGTAGACCTGTTTCAGTATCAGGTAGGAGAAAAAGTGATTCAGGCGAATGCTGTGCAAGGTCCCATCCATCCGGAGTTAGGCATTGCAATGGATATGTCCATTCAACTAAAAACGGAAGGTGGTGCAATATGTACTTTATCGCTTTCGTTTAACAACGATGGGCCACTGGGAACGTTCTTTCGCTACATTTGTGATAACGGCACCTATATCGCACGCTACGATGATCTGGTGAACGGGAAAGAAGAACCGATCGATGTTAGCAAGGTTGCAGTATCAATGAATGGCATCGAACTGCAGGATCGCGAATTTTTCGCAAGCATCGCGGAAAGTCGCGAACCGAACTCATCCGTAGCCGGTGTGCTTGCCTGTTACCAGACGCTGCACGATCTGGATTTGTCGCTGGCAAATTAAGTCGGTAACACCTGATGAAGTGAACTGCTGAGCCGGTCGGCGATTTCGGCCAGCTCGGCATCTGTGGCGATAAACGGCGGCGCCAGCAAAACATGATCACCGTGTTTGCCGTCAACCGTGCCTCCCATGGGATATATCATCAATCCGTTTTCAAACGCCGCCTTTTTCAGTTTTGCATGCGTACGTTTTGCCGGGTCAAGTGTTTGTTTGGTTTGCTTGTCTTCAACCAGTTCAACACCAACGAAAAAACCTCTGCCACGAATATGCCCAACGTTAGGGTGATTTGACAGACTCTCGTGCAGCATGTTCTGAAAAGCCGGACCGCCGGTATGTACCCGGTTTAGAAGATCCTGCCGCTCTATTTCTTCAATAACCGCCAAACCGGCAGCGGCGGCAACGGGATGCCCCAGATAAGTATGTCCATGCTGAAAAAAACCACTCCCATTAACAATCGCCTGATGAATATGTTTTGAGCACAGCATTGCGCCGATAGGTTGAAAACCAGCTCCAAGCCCTTTTGCTATACAAACAATATCAGGCAAGATCTGTTCGTGTTCACTGGCAAAAAAAGTACCCGTGCGACCCATGCCGCACATGACTTCATCGAGTATCAGCAGCACACCGTACTCGTCACAAATTTCCCGGATGCGTTGGAAATACCCCGCCTCCGCCGTTACGGCGCCCATAGTCGCACCAACAACCGGCTCGGCGATAAACGCCGCTACGCTGGTTTCCCCAAGTTCCTTGATGGCGGCTTCCAACTGATTAGCCACACGCTGCCCATAGTCGTAAGGCGTTTCGCCATTCTCTGCAAAACGCCAGAAATGGCAGGCATCTATGTGCTGCATGGCATCGGACAATAACGGTTGGAATTGTTGTCGTCGCCATTGGTTGCCACCCGCTGCCAGTGCGCCCAATGTGTTGCCGTGATAGCTTTGCCGTCGTGAGATGATGTACTGGCGCTCGGACTGGCCCAGTTCCAGGTGATACTGGCGGGCAAGCTTGATGCTTGCCTCGACCGCCTCAGAACCGCCTGAGACCAAATAAACATGACCAATTCCGTCAGGTGCCTTTGATACGAGCTTGGTCGCCAATTTCTCCGCGGGTTCAGAGGTGAAAAAGCTGGTGTGTGCGTACGCTATCTTATCCATCTGCGCTTTGACCGCATCCGTCACGTGCTGGTTGCTATGACCAAGGCATGACACCGCAGCTCCGCCGCAAGCGTCCAGATAGCGACGACCATCCGAATCTGTCAAATGTATGCCATCTCCAGATTGAATAACCGGTAATGGATAGTTAGCGTGCCTTGCAAATACCTGAGACATGAGCTCAAAGTCGCGTTAAGTGAAAACCTGACCATACACAAGCGACCGGAAGGAGGAAACACTGGCGTTCACGGGTCCCTGCCAATTGACCAACGCATCAAAAACCGCTAATATCCGCCGGTTACTGTGCGCAGTTGCTTTCCAGCAAACGATTGTCCACAGAAATCTTTAATTTCCCTGGGGTCAGGCTAGCCGACTTGAAATGGCATTAGTTAAATAGCTTTACTTCGGGGCGCACAGTCCCATTTGAGAGGATCACCCATGTACGCAGTTGTAAAAACCGGCGGTAAACAGTACCGCGTCAGCCCCGGAGATACCCTGCGCGTTGAGTTGCTCGGCGCCAACGAAGGCGACGAGATCACACTTGATCAGGTCCTGATGATGGGCGAAGGCGAATCGGTCACTATCGGCACACCGACTATCGAAAACGCCTCGGTGAGCGCAAAAGTCCTGCAAAACGGTCGTGACAAAAAAGTGCGAATCATAAAATTCCGACGTCGAAAGCACCATCGCAAGCAGATGGGCCACCGTCAGCACTTCTGCGAAATTGAGATAACCGGCATGAATGGCGCTGGGCTGAGCGCAAGTGCACCGGCTAAGACCGAAGCGCCCGCACCTGCACCAGCGGCGAAGCCATCCGGGCCGACTGGAACGCTAAAGTTTATGGATGCACCAGACGGCGACAAAGATGATTTGAAAGAAATCTCGGGTGTAGGACCAGTACTGGAAGAAACCCTTAACGGTCTTGGCATTTACCACTTTCGACAAATTGCCGCTTTCACTGCTGAAGACATTGAGGCAGTCGAAAACGAGACCAACTTTCCAGGCAGAATTGAACGTGATGACTGGTTAGGTCAGGCGAAAAAGCTTGCCGAAGGTAAATCCTGATCTAAGTAAACTGGATAAGTTGCTCGTGGGCAACACCACCGATTGGTTATTCAAAATGCCGCTTATCGCGGCATTTTTTTTGCGCACAATATGCCGACGATTTGACTGAGGCATACGCAGCCGAAACAACGCTTAGTGCTACCGATTAAAAAATGTCACGAATCCACGCAAAAAGGCAGGAACAGTGAGAGTATAACCACCAAACTTTTTCAAGGAATAAGTGGGCATGGGCATCCTCGACTACTGGCACCAATTCAGAAATATGGCGTATTCCGATGAACTGTTAATAGCGCTTGGTGCGCTGTTGCTGATCATTGGGGTGATCAAAATCGTTAAGAGCAGCTTAACCATGCTTTTTTGGGTGATACTGTCGGGTCTGGGTCTGACAGCTATCTCCCAGGGCCTTGATCGTTCACCGTTTGAAGTCGCTAACGCCAATCAGGAAAAACTCGAAGATGTGGTCGGCGCAGGCAAGGAAATGTCCGCTGATGTGCTTGCTGTTCTGTGCAGAAAACTCGATGAAAATGAGCTGCTGCAATTACAACAGAACGAGAACTGACCATCGTTTTTATGCAGGCGACGAATTTCCCACAATTTAATATTTCGTGCGACGTGCAGTAACTCCATTACGGCAAAACAAGCGAATTAACCGAAACGTGAACTGATACGTTCAGGTTAGACTGTCTGTGTCGCTCAACGGCTCCAAGTAGACCATTTTATAAATGGCGAATTAAAACAGCTCATAGAAACTGTATTTGGAGAACCCCATGTTGACCTTTCTTTTCGCGCTAGCCGCCATTTGGACCTTGTTCTGGCTAATTATGTTGTTGCTTGATTGGGGCGATCGCACACCATTTACCGATGCAAAAATGCTTTGCGCAACTTGCGCCGGAGCAATAAAAACTAATTCAAGCAAAGCCGGTTCATCGGCTGGAAACGGCTCAGCTTCAAAGCCTGTCACAGGCGTGGCTGCAAATCACGCGACCAGCCCGGCAAAGCGCACCGCACTTGGTGGCAGTGTATCCGCAGAAGAAGAACAAGCAGAAGC
Source organism: uncultured Granulosicoccaceae bacterium (assembly GCA_937981955.1). Taxonomy (GTDB): domain Bacteria; phylum Pseudomonadota; class Gammaproteobacteria; order Granulosicoccales; family Granulosicoccaceae; genus Granulosicoccus. Next base: position 20,097 of record CALJNA010000022.1, on the reverse strand, counting down.
TCGCGTTAAGGCAGCCAGAGAACAGGCAAAAGCCGAAGCTGCGAAACAGGCGAATGAATCAGCACGGAAAAACGCCGTTAAAAAACCGGTGGCAGACAAACATGATCAGGCTAATGTGAAGCCAATTTTCGTTGCGCCAAAAGAGAAAGATGATTTGAAAGTGATTAAGGGTATTGGCGTTGTCATGGAGAGAACGCTTAATGAGCTCGGTATTACTACATTTAAGCAACTGGCAGGCTTCAAGCAAGCTGAAGTCAAGATGGTTATCGATGCGCTGGATGAGTCCAACTCAGGTTTCGGTGATCGAATCAATCGCGATGAGTGGATTGATCAGGCCAAAGTACTTGTAAAGAAAGCCAGCTGAACACCTCAGCTGGTTTTTTGCCATTTAATCCGCGAATTTTGCTGGTCTTTTTTCAAGATTCGCCATAGCGGCCTCCATCTGATTAGCAGTACCAACAAGTTCACTTTGTAACTGAGCTTCCATTGCCAAACCTTCTGCAGACGTCATATTCGCACTCTCACGCATCAGTTGTTTTGCACGGCTGGTAGCACCCGGTGATTTGGACGCTATTTGACTCGCCAAAGTACGAGCAGCTTCCAATGGGTTGTCTGCGATACTGGTAACAAGCCCAATATCCAAAGCTTCCGGCGCTTTCACAACCCGGCCCGTCAACATTAATTCCATGCCGACATCGGCTCTGACTAACCTTGGCAGGGTTTGCGTAATGCCCATATCCGGAATTAAGCCCCAGTGTATTTCAAACAATGACATGGCAGTGGTTGGCGCAGCGATGCGAATATCACCAGCCAGCGCAATCTGCATTCCCGCTCCGTAAGTCACGCCCTGCAAGCAGATCACCACCGGCACATCAAGATTGAACCAGGCCATTGCAGGCTTTTGAAACTCGTTTGCGATCTCGTTGTTCGATAATGTTAAAGCGCGATCACGAAAAGTCGATTGGTTAGAAACAGCCCCTTGCAGAAATGATTTATCTGCGCCTGCGCAGAAATGCTCCCCTTGTGCATGGATGACCACCGCACGCACACTGTGATCTGACTTCACCTGTTCTGCAACGGCAGGCAGTTGTTCAAAGGCCGCCTGATCCAGGGCATTCATTTTTTCCGGTCTGCACAAAACCACTTCTGCCACGTTCTGAGATACCGTTAGCTGGATTCGTTCACTCATGGGTGCAAGTTCCTGTTGGTTTATGCTGCATGTAATCCAAAACAACTGCTACCGACTATAGCCGAAATCAAGGACACCTATTCCAATTAACGCCATGAATAACATCCATCACGTCGATTTTGGTATTCGTCAGATTTGATATTTAATGCGCGGACGTGGCTTTTCGGTGAAACAGATGGTCAAACAGCCGCAGAGCCAACACAGAGCTTGGAACCAACATCAGCAAGTACAACAGCATAAGAAACAGTGAACCCAACGCACCTAAAACTGAAAGCTGCAGACTATGCGCAATGGTAAATACAGGCGGTCCGACAACAATTGCCGCTGATGCAGGGTGATCGCGATCTGTCGATAAAATACGTCTGAAAAAAGCAGTGACTGCAAATGGCAACAGATTTAAAACGCCACCCAGAATGCCGAGCGGTGCACCCAGCAACCGTTTTTGCCAATAGCGAAAATGCGCACCAATGCCCGCCCGAGTTGATGGCTGACTTACCGTTAAAGCGGCCTTTCGGATTGCACTGTTCTGCTCATCCATTGCTTCTGAAACCATTAGTCTGAACTGATTGGTCAATCCACGCACATCACTTAGTGAGTTACCTGCAAGCCATGCCTTCAAAGACAATGGTTCGCCAACTTGGATATTTGCGTGCGAGCGAAACGTTGATTTGTCACTGTAGTTCAATCCAAGAGGAACAATGAGCAAATCGTTTTCGATATCGAGCCCTCCGCATTTTTCAGCATACGCCAGTGCTAATCTTGCAGCACCGGTTTTGAATTTATGCAGTACCGGATCATTATGGCTTTTCCCTTCAGGAAAAATATAGACCGCACCGCGTTCATGCAGCTTTTCTTCCAGACGTTCAAATGCACAAGCGTTAAAAGACCTGCCCGTTTCAGATCCAGTGCGATCAATTTTCCTGGACAGTAACTCAACTGAAAACGACTTGAGTATTACGTTAAGCAACGGATTTTTTGCCAGCGTACTTTTTGCAGTAAAAGTAATTCGACGCTCAAGCGTTGATGCCAGCAATAGCGGGTCGATAAACGCGTTATTGTGATTTGAAATAAACAATACCGGCTGATTTTGAGGGATTTTTTCGAGTCCCTGGGCTGACACTTTTGAATAATAAACATTCAAGGCCGCTGCGAATATTTTCTTAGCCATAGTGTATTTCATTGCATCATCCTTCCTCTACTTCAATTGTTAGTCTCTACGCGCTGTATTTCCGGTGAGCTGATTGCGCAGCCTTATGCACATGAGGTATTTACGTCAGTATCGGCCGAAGATTTATTAATATCTACTATTTAACTAAAGGTACCGTCATTCAAGCGCTTTAAGCATTATTAATTAATACTTTTTCGGATATGGGCAATAGGACGAACGGACCAGGCAACCTCTTACAGCGCTCGATTTCCACTGATATCGCAATTCATCAGAATTCATCATCTCCACGCCATGAACCACCGCACTGTGTTTGCTTTACTTGAATCTGGTCAGTACCCATTTACCGGAGCAAAAAGTGAAAGTCACTCTCACCAGCACATCCATGATGAAGCCAATCCTGTACTCGCAAATAGAAAATAGCGTTTTGGTAAATCAATCTAAAGAGCAGCACCCACAGCGGATTTTGGGTTTGCTGGATCAGCCACACAGCCAGCGAAGTGAAAACATTGCAAGAACGTATCAGCGGCCAGACTCGTTTGGCGCGCCTTCTGTCGTAAGCCGCTGGCAGCATTTTCTGCATGTTGCCAACGCAACCAATGAACAGTGTATTGCCGTTTTCGGATTTGAATTTAACGGTGATGAAACTTGGTATCAGCTGTGGAACACGAAAACCCAATCGTTATGCTGGCTGATACATGAGGGTGAAATGGACTATCAGCCCTATGCGATTATCGCTATGGACGCACTGGTATCATTGTTGCCGAACTGGAACGGCGAGCTTTTTCTGGCTTTATCAACAGCCAACGAGGCACATGCACGTTCAGGAAAATTCACCCATTCACAAAAAAATGAATGTGATTTCCAGATCTCAGACGCCGCCACAATGGCAAACGGCCAGCTCTGGTTTCTTGTGACAGTGAACCAGCCATTGAATAATCGGCGAACTCAATTAGCTGCACAATTCGCCCAGTCCGGGTGGATTTCACAGAGCTGCCAGAGCGCATGAATATCCCCGGAAACCCAGATGCACGAAGTAAATACATCAATTTAGCGCGCATCTGTACTTGCTTAGCGTCGGTTTGTTAAGTTTTGGTGGTAAGACGGTGCCCTCGAGCGCTATTATTGGTGCGTTTCTTCTAAATTGGCTACAACGTGTCACCAAACTTTTTTTATGCGCGTAAAACTGGCGCCGTCTTAGCGAAATGCAAATGGTTATTGTGCGCGGCGCTAATGTCAGCATCACTCAATGCGCCTGCGGAGCAGTTAACGTTTCGCATTGGCACAGGCGGTACAGAGGGGACTTATCTTCCCATAGGGTCTTTGATAGCCGAGGCATTTACCGGCAAGATCAAGCTTGATTCCAGTGAAAATAATCTCGACACCGAATTGATTGCCTTTGCACAACGCTCCACAGGTTCAGTCAGCAATGTCTCTGATATCAACAATGGGCTGCTTGAGGCTGGACTGGCGCAGGCCGATGTTGTGCACTGGGCTTTCAATGGTACCGGCCCGTTCGAGAACGACAAGCGACTCGAAAATGTCAGAGGTATTGCGACACTGTATCTTGAAAGTGTTCATCTCATTGCACGGCAAGATTCCAATATTAATAGTGTCAATGATCTTGTCGGTCACCGTGTTTCAATGGATGAACAAGGGTCAGGCACCCGACTGGTGTCGCTAGCAATCCTTAACGCTTACGGATTAAGCGTCGATTCATTCGAATCGGTTTACCTCAAAGCCACCGATGCTATTGAACGACTCAGATTGGACGAGCTCGATGCCATTATGCTTGTTGCCGGTTACCCGGTAAACGCGGTGTCTGAACTGGTCGCTGAAGGTAAAGCGCGTTTGATTCCAATAACCGGCCCACGCGCTGAATCCATTTCGTCTCGCTTCCCTTTCTTTTCTACTGACAGTTTTCCGGCTAACACCTACCAAAACAACAACGCCATACCGACACTTGGCGTTCCAGCGCAGCTCATTATTAATGCAGCGATGGATAAAGAGCTTGTTTATCAACTGACACGCAGACTTTGGAATCAGCAAACACTCGAGCTGTTACAAACGGGGCATCCGAAAGGCAAAGATGTGCAATTGGACTCTGCACTTGCAGGTATGGATGTCCCACTGCATCCCGGGGCTGAAAAATACTACAGAGAACTGGGATTGCTCGATGCAGAGTGAACTTTTTTGTCGATACATCAGATTAATTTCCAAAGATGACTGACAACTCATCAACGCTGACAAAAAGATGGTCGATTGCCATCATTGCTTTGCTGCTGTCACTTGGACTGGGTATAGCGGCGTTCGTCTACCACTCCACCACCCAAATGCGCGAAGCGCTTGCCGAAGAAATTTTGGAACAACAACATGATGTTGCTTCGTTGATTCATGAATACGGACACGTCATGGTATCCCTCGAGCGAACTCGACTTAGCCCTACTCCTGAGAATAAAAAGGCCATTGGTGCAGCGCTGACATCGGCGCAGGACCAGCTTGGGCGTATGCGTTCCAACTATAGTTTTGCGCGCCTCGATGGCGCTGCTGAAGCGTATGCCTATATCAAGCCCGTACTGGAAGATATCGCCGATTGGACCAATAACGGAATCGCAGGCTACTCAAACGACAACCCGTTTGTTCTCGAAACGGCCGCGAACCGTATGGGCGAGCGATATAGCGTTATTCGCAGCATTTCCAACGAAACCGATGCCGTCGCCACAGAACTGATTTCAGAACAGACCGATTTTTTGAATAACTTTCGAGACTGGCTCCTGTTACTTTTAGCCGGGTTTGCGCTGCTTTCCCTGAGCATTGCTTCTCTGTTAATCAGACAGCGCAACCTGCAGGCTCAATTAGCCATAGATCAGGAACTCAATGCGACGCGACTCATCGAGGCGGAAACTCGTGGAAGGCGTCAGGCAGAAGATGCACTTCTGGGCTCAGAGCAATTTCTCAGAGCCACCTTGAACTCATTGCCATCCGACATTGCCATATTGGATCAGCAAGGCATCATCAGCGCGGCAAATGAGCCCTGGAAGAAATTCGTCTCGTCCAACGACACTCAATACAGCAATGGCGGAATCGGTCATCACTACGAACCTGTGTTTCGTTCAACAGCGATGAATGAAGTTGAACGTAAAGGTATCGATGCCGCGACCAAACATGTCTCAGACGTTCTGAATCTGAATCGAGATTCGATGTTTTTCGAGTACCCATGTCATAGGAAAGATAAAAGACAATGGAGTGTTGTTTCCATGTCTACATTCAATACCGGTGATGGAAGACATGCTGTACTGGTGCACGAAGATGTGTCTGAACGCAAACGGCTGGAAGAACGTGATCGTCGATTGCGCGCAGAACTAGCTCATGTATCAAGACTAACCACGGCAGGAGAACTTGCCACAGGGTTGGCGCACGAACTCAACCAGCCACTAACCGCTATCACGCACAACTGCGATGCGGTCATGTCGAGCGTTAAATCGGATTCACAGTTCGATAACGAGCTGCTCGAGACTGTTCACGATATATCCGAACAAGCACAACGCGCCGGTGGAATTATTCGAAGTATGCGGGCACTGGTAAGAAAAGAGAGTACCGACATGGTACCGACCGACATCAATAAACTGGTCAGAGAAACTGTTCGGCTAACCGGTCCGGAGGCCAGGGAAAGAGGTGTGAGCGTGCTACTCAGACTCGACGAAACGCTGCCACACCCGACGATCGATCCGGTACAGATTCAGCAAGTACTGGTCAATCTGGAGCGCAATAGCGTTGAGGCAATGTGGCAGGCGAACAGCCCGGTTAAAGAGCTGACCATTGAGACCAGCAGGCATGGTTCCGACCATTTGGAAGTATGTATTACTGACACGGGGCCGGGTATTGAACCTGAATTCGCTCGACGCTTGTTTACCGCGTTTCAAACCACAAAAGCTAATGGAATGGGGCTCGGCCTGTCCATCAGTCGCAGCATCGTAGAAGAACACGGCGGGCGTCTCTGGATTGACCCAGCCTCGGAAGGTGTTACGATATTCCGATTTACCATTCCATTTATTCAGGAGTAATGCAAGTGGAAGCAGCGGATAAACGAGTTTATGTCGTCGACGACGATGAGTCCGTGCGAACGGCTTTAACCAGATCATTAGAGAAGCGTGGCTACAGCGTGTTGTGCTACGACAGTGGTGACTCATTCCTTCAATCCTACGAGTCCGGACACACCGGTTGCCTCGTACTCGATGTGCGTATGCCGGGAATGAGTGGATTGGATGTGCAGGAACAGCTGGTTGACAAGCACCCCTCGTTACCGATTATTTTTGTTACCGGACATGGCGATATCCCAATGTCGGTTCGTGCCATGAAAAACGGTGCATTCGAGTTTTTGGAGAAACCCTACTCAGTAGATTCGCTGCAACAGCATATTGAACAAGCCATCGCGAAAAGCGCTGAATTACTCGAACAAGAGCGATACGCCAGCGAAATCAATCAGCGTTTCTCAAAACTGACGGCACGAGAACTCGATGTCATGCGTTTGCTGGTGGCGGGGATCGCGAACAACTCAAATAAGGAGATTGCCCGAGAACTCAGCATCAGCCATCGCACGGTTGATGATCATCGCGCTCGGATCATGTCCAAGATGCAGGCACGATCGCTTGCAGAGCTGGTTGAAATGTCAAAAATCTGTGGTATCCATGAGCCTTAAAACCTGGATTTGAACCTCTAAACCGGCAATCTGACTATGTGCCCTCGCCGGCACGCTGCCTCCTGCAAACGTGAATACCGCCACGAAAAAACTGCGTCACCGACCAGTACACAAAAAAACTACTCGGTTTTCTGCGTATCTGCTGCACAAAACTACTAGCCCATAGCGCTACCGTGCAGTAACGGAAAGTGCCCATACGGCTTCACGGCTGACGCTTTTCACAGCAACCTTGCGTCACAACACTGTATCCCACTTGTATCAGTCGTTATATACAACGGCTGATTCAAGCGGTGTGCAGCAAGTAGAGTAAATCAAGCCGTGGAGGCAATTAAACATGACTTTGAATTTCAGACATTCTGCGCTCGCAGCAAGCATTGCGCTTGGCTCTCTGGTTGCAGGTAACGCATCGGCCGAGACCTTTGTCACGATTGGTACCGGTGGACAAACCGGTGTTTATTACGTGGTTGGCGGATCAATTTGCAAACTGGTTAATCGTGGAACCAAAGATCACGATATCAAATGTACTCATACCACCGGCGGGTCGGTAAAGAACATCAACGGTATTCGCGCCGGCGATCTGGACATGGGTGTTGCTCAATCAGACTGGCAGTACCATGGTTACAACGGCACTTCACCAGATCAATTTCCTGATGGTGCATTCGAAGAACTGCGCGCTGTGTTCTCTGTTCATCCAGAACCGTTCACTGTTGTAGCACGTGCCGATTCCGGCATCACCAAGTTTGAAGACCTGGTAGGAAAACGCGTCAATGTTGGTAACCCGGGCTCTGGTGCACGCGGCACAATGGAAGTGGTTATGGACAAAATGGGCTGGACCATGGACAGCTTCAAACTGGCCGCCGAGTTGAAATCCTCCGAGCAATCACAAGCATTATGCGATAACAAAATTGATGCGATGGTTTTCACCGTTGGACACCCTAGTGGCACAATTAAAGAAGCGACAACTTCATGTGAGTCTATTCTGATTCCGGTAACCGGTCCCGTAATTGACGCACTTGCGAATGACAACAGCTACTACGCTCAAACGGCCATTCCTGGTGGCATGTACACCGGTACAGATACTGACACACCAACTTTCGGTGTTGGTGCTACCTTCGTTACGGCATCAACGGTTGATGAGAGCACTGTGTACGAAATCGTGAAGGCGGTGTTTGAAAACTTTGATCGTTTCAAACGACTACACCCAGCTTTCGCAAATCTGAACGAGGCAGATATGATCAGCAAAAACATATCCGCTCCGTTGCACGATGGAGCTGTGAAGTACTACAAAGAAAAAGGCTGGATGTAAGCCTTTCAAAAAAATGGGGTCCGGGCTGCACATCTGTGCAGCCCGTTTTGTTTTTCATTAGTAACAGAATATCAACGGTAAGAAAATAACGTGCCCGCGTGCGTTTGTTATTCGATATTCAATCAACTTGAATCAGAGGCAAGTCTATGAGCAGCAGTGCGGAACATGTCGAGAAAAATCTCGAAGTTGATCTGGACGAACTTGTCGCATCATCGGATACCGGTGGTCGTAACCCGAGTAATCCATCGGTTGCAAAGCTTATCACCGGAGTTGCCTTGGTATGGTCACTTTTTCAATTGTGGATAGCGTCACCCCTTCCCTTTATCCTGGGTATCGGTGTTTTCAATGACACAGAATCACGATCTATCCATTTAGCGTTTGCTATCTTTCTGACTTTTACTGCTTATCCAGCTTTCAAAAATTCACCTCGAGATTACATCCCTAAGGCTGATTGGGCACTGGCCATAGTAGGTGCGTTTTGTGCCGGGTATCTGTTTCTGTTCTACAACTCATTATCAAACCGGCCGGGCAATCCCAATACCATGGACATTATTGTCGCCTGTATTGGTATCGCGATTCTGCTTGCAGCAACATGGAGAGCACTTGGCCCACCGTTGATGATTGTTGCAATCGTCTTTCTGATTTACTGCTTCGGTGGTCAAAGCATGCCAGGCATATTGGCATGGAAGGGAGCATCCTTCGGTGCGATAGCAGACAACCAATGGTTATCCACCGATGGTGTATTTGGTATTGCACTGGGTGTATCAAGCGGGTTTGTTTTTCTCTTCGTGCTATTTGGCGCTTTGCTGGATAAAGCCGGAGCTGGAAATTACTTTATTAAAGTCGCCTTCTCCTTGCTTGGCCATTATCGGGGCGGACCTGCAAAAGCCGCGGTCGTGTCTTCTGCCATGACAGGACTAATTTCCGGTTCTTCAATCGCAAATGTTGTAACAACCGGAACGTTCACCATCCCAATGATGAAACGGGTCGGGTTCAGCGGTGAAAAGGCGGGCGCCGTAGAAGTAGCGTCATCAGTCAACGGACAGATCATGCCACCGGTTATGGGAGCGGCTGCTTTTCTTATGGTGGAATATGTCGGCATCTCCTACTTCGAGGTTGTAAAGCACGCCTTTATTCCTGCACTTATATCGTACATTGCACTGGTTTACATCGTTCACCTCGAATCAATGAAGCTGAACATGCAAGGCTTGCCAAGACGCACTGCTCCACGTCCACTGGTTCAGGCAGCCATGCGCTTTGCGCTGGGAATTTTACTGGTTTGTGTACTGAGTTTCGCGGTCTATTACGGGCTTGGTTGGTTAAAACCGGTTGCGGGTGATTCGGCCAGCTGGATTATCGCTGCAGGCGTTGGTCTTGTTTACCTGTTTCTCGCCATAACCTGTTCCAAATATCCTGATCTTGAAATTGACGATCCAAATGCACCAGTTGTCGAGCTGCCCGATCCGAAACCTACCATTCGATCAGGCCTGCACTATCTGCTACCGGTTATCGTGCTCATCTGGTGTCTGATGGTTGAACGACTCAGCCCAGGATTATCAGCGTTCTGGGCGACAGTACTGATGATCTTTATTTTGCTCACACAGCGTCCACTATTTGCGTTGTTCCGCGGCAACTACAAACTGGGCCCTTACGTAAAACAGGGCTTTGATGAAATGGTTGACGGGCTTGTGACCGGCGCGCGCAACATGATCGGCATTGGCATAGCGACGGCCACGGCCGGTATCATCGTTGGCGCGGTTGCGTTAACCGGTGTTGGGCTGGTATTGGCAGACCTGGTTGAGATTATTTCAATGGGTAATCTGATGCTTATGCTGCTATTCACGGCCGTACTGAGTTTAATTCTTGGAATGGGCCTGCCTACAACAGCAAACTACATCGTCGTGTCATCCTTATTAGCGCCTGTAATCGTAACGCTTGGTCAGCAGTCTGGTTTGCTGGTGCCATTAATAGCGGTGCACTTATTTGTGTTTTACTTTGGAATTATGGCTGACGTAACTCCACCGGTTGGTTTGGCATCGTTTGCAGCCGCGGCCATCTCCGGCGGTGACCCGATTAAAACTGGCTTTGTCGCGTTCTTCTACAGCCTTCGCACGGCGATGCTGCCATTTCTGTTTATCTTTAATACCGATATGCTGCTGATTGACGTGAATTGGTTTCAGGGCATATTGATATTTATCGTCGCAACCGTTGCGATGCTGTTGTTTGCCGCAGCAACTCAGGGCTGGTGGCTTACCCGCAACAAGTGGTGGGAAACCATCGCCTTGTTGCTGATCGCCTTCACACTGTTTCGACCGGGATTCTTTATGGATCGTATTTCGCCGCGTTTCGCAAGTGTAGAACCTGCAGGCATGGTGGACGCCATAAACGATGTTGAGCCAGGTTCTGATATCAGACTGAGAATTCTAGGCGAAGATGAAGTAGGTCGGGAAAGATCGTTTGTCGCCATGCTCAATGTTGGTGAAGGCGCTACCGGTGAGGAAAAGCTCATGAGTAGCGGATTTGAAATGCTCGAAGAAGATGGCAAGATCATGGTCGATTTCGTCGAGTTTGACAGTCCAGCCCAACAAGCGGGCCTGGAAGACTTTCAAGTCATTCAGGAATTAATGGTGCCTAAATCGTCACTGCCTAAAGAACTGATGTATCTGCCTGCACTGGCTTTGCTGTGGCTAGTATGGAAAGCGCAAGGAAGACGCAGACCCCGCTCTGATGTGCAGGACACAAATACTTCAACCACCACTGAGGTGCAGCACAATGTATAAAAAAATACTGGTCCCGGTTGACATGGCGTCCCCTGATCCCGGTGGTCAAAGTTGTCCGCAAGCACGGCAAATGCAGGATGCCTGGGGAGCTGAAGTGGAACTGCTTTCTGTGGTGCCCGGCTACTCCATGCCGATGGTATCGACTTTTTTTCCTGCTGATGCAATGGACAAAATGCAGGCTACTGTGCTGGCCGATTTGAAAAAAGTGGCCGCAAAGTATTTTGACAAGATTCCTGAATGCGTTGTTACCTCGGGCAAGCGCAGTCAGGAAATACTAAAATATGCTGACGAATGGAAACCTGATCTCATCGTTTTTGGCTGTCGGCCTAAAGACATGGTTGGTGGTGAATTGCTGCTTGGTTCAGTAGGACTGTCTGTGTCTGAACGAGCAAAGTGCAACGTGCTAATTGCTCGCTAACGAATGCTGAAGTGTGGTTTAACCTCGAACATCACTGTTCGACACCGGCCTGTAGCGAGTTCTACGGAACACCATCAAAGAAATCGACCGCACCGGTTTCCAATGAATACTCAGCGCCAACGATAAGAACATTATTGCTGGCCACCTGCTCTTCCAACAACCTCGAGCCGTGTCTGAGATGGTCGGCGGCCAGACGAACGTTAGCTCGAATCGCATGAGCAATAAGCGCTTCTTTGTCATTCTTTAAAGGTGTGTCCATCAAAGTGGAAACCGCCGGGGTGATTCTTTCGACAATTGACCACAGGTTTGGCGTTGCCGGACCACCTGGTTTTTCGAGCTCGTTAATCGTTGCGGTTACAGCACCACAATTCGAATGTCCAAGAACAACAACCAGTGGCGTTTTAAACTGCTGCACCGCAAATTCGACGCTACCAATTTGTGACGGGGCAACGATATTGCCAGCAACGCGAATAACGAATAAAGAACCGAAGCCCTGGTCAAATACCAACTCTGCAGGAACTCGTGAGTCTGAACAGCCGAGTATTATCGCTTTTGGCTTTTGCGGTTCACGTGGGTCAGTAGGCTTGGCCTGACTGGTTATCACCTCTTGGTCACGCACGTAGGATACAAATCGGGCATTGCCCGCTTTAAGTGTTTCTAAAGCTTCCAGAGCTGCTTGCATAATCTTGTTTGCCGTTGGAGTTAAACCGGAATACCCTAACGCTGTATTTTGCCAGTTTCCGACACATTAGTCCGGCAAGCTGAACATCACAATTTTGGACCCTCCCTGCTTGCGAGCGCGGACGCAGACTACACTTTAGGCCAGTTTTGGTACTGATCGCTAGTCTCCAGCGAGACTTATTGCCATACTAGCCCCATGAATATACTGCTCGTAGAAGATCACCGTCTGGTGGCTGACGCCATGAAAGTCATGCTCACAGAAATTGAACCCGGCGTGAACATCACGGCGTGTTATTCCACACAGCATGCACTGTCCACAATCGACGCCGGAAAAGAGCTTGATCTTATTTTGACTGACCTGTTCATGCCCGGCATCGACGGTATCGGCTTGCTAACCGGATTGCGAAATCGCGGTATCACCATTCCTGTTGTTATCGTCAGTGGTGCAACTGAGGAGAAGTACATTCGATCTGCCGTCAAAAATGGAGCAGCTGGCTTTATACAGAAAACATTGCCGGGTGCCGAAATGATGGCAGGTTTAAAACAGGTGCTTTCAGGCGGCCGCTTTTTTCCCGAACGATATATGCATGGCAGTGTGAATCAGGAGCCAGACAAACATCCAGAGCCTGCTGTTGCCGGGCACAATGGGGTCAGCCTGCCTCGGCCAGGTGAAAAGCAGTTACAAGTATTGCGGCTAATGGCAGAAGGCAACTCAAACAAGCAGATCTCGCAGATCGTTGGTATTTCGGAGGCAACGGTTAAATACCATACCTCTCAGCTATTCAAACTTCTCTCAGTCAAGAACCGCACATCGTGTGTACGTGAAGCGCACAACTGTGGTTTGTTGGCTGCGTACGACGAGGCCTGATAGCGGCGGCCACGCACATCAATTATCTATAAACCCGGCACCTTGCGCCAGACAGACACGCTGAGCTTTTTGGGGCTATTTAGCTGAATTAAGCCGTCTGAGCCTTTCGCCCCGTAAACAATGCGTACGGAATCAAGGCCACGACTGCAACAAGCCATTTTACGCCCAAGTCACCAACTGCCCATTGTTGCCACGCTAGACCAGTACCAACAAACGCCAGCGCATAAAACAGAAAAGTATCTAAAACGGTGCTAATGGCTGACGAAACAAACGGTGCGACCCACCAGGTTTTGGCCCGCAATTTGTCAAACACAGACACATCCAGTAACTGCGATATCAGAAAGGCTGTACCTGATGCCAGCGCGATTCGCACTACGGTCATATCCAGTGCTGCTGCGGCAAGTGCGAGTGATGCTGCAATACCAACGGCAAAACCTGCATAGACGACAATTCTCGCTTTTTTCACCCCGTAATAGCGATTGACCAGGTCGGTGACCAGAAATGCGAACGGAAAGGTTAGCGTTCCCCAGGTAAGCCAGGAATTGATCGGTATGGAGACCAGTACATTGGAAACAACAATGACCACAGCCATCGCCGCAACTGATAGCGCCAGAGCAGATTTAGGATTCACTTGATTCGCATACAGGTGTTTACACGAGCGGCATTGTACCCGCTTGGGCCGCCAGATACGTAAAACTGCAGCAAGCTCAGGTCAATTTATTGCTCTGATAGCGATTTTAAGCACTGCCAGGCTTGGGGATATCGTCCGCTGGCGCACACCTGGTTACAGCCGGGCAGACCAGCGCCTTATTTTGTCATTCAGTGAGGAGCGCTTAGAGCCATTACTGCGCAGTCGACCGGTAAGGTACTTTATTTGTTTGTCTTCCTTACTGTGAGAGGCGCCTTGAGAAACGAGCCAGTCTTTGTGGTCTCTTATTCTGTCCAGTTCAATACTATCCCGATCGTACTCGATCGCCAAATCGTCCAGGGCAACGCGAAGCCCGCTAATATATTTTTCCAGAAAGGCCGGTTCAAGATCAGCCGGACAAGCACCACTGTAGGAATCGTTATCCTCGCCTTCGGAAAATCCCTTTTCAGGTGTACAGTATTCCTTTATCCCGACATCAAAACCAGCTGCGTATGCGCTGGCATCAGGTGTAACGCCGTGCTTGGCGCAGGACTTGGCATAGGTTGATATGACATCGGGGGATTTTCCACGCTGACCATCCTGGTAGCCTTTGGTTTGCCAATCGTCGGCGAGACAATCTTTCTTGCTAATAGCGCAACCCGGTGTGGCCGCTATAGTCGTCAAGCAAAACAACACGAGCACTGAACGCTTAAGCAATGTAGCCATAATGGCTCTCCTTATATACGCAAAGTAAAGAACATCATATTCCACTAAACGCACGTACAAATACTATTTGACACTCAGGCCAATTCAAACAGTATGCAACCAGTTGCGCGTATCTTCGACTTCACCCCATTGAATGGCGTTAAGTTCAGCACGCATTTCCCGAATTCTCGGTCCGGGCGCACCCTGCCCAACCTGATACTCCTTACCTTTATAGATTAATGTAGTGACTGCCGCCAGTACAGCGGCTGTACCGGCTAATCCTGCTTCAGCATCGGGTTGAGAACAACGGTCAAGCAGTTCTTCAATACCAAAGTCGCGTTCTTCTACTTTAAGTCCTTTGTCACGAGCCAGCGTTAAGATAGATTCTCGTGTGACACCGTGCAGGAATGAATCGTCCAGCGGCTTTGTTATAACTGACTGGTTGTCCACTAACAAAAAGTTGGCCGCACCTGTTTCCTGTATATCGCCGTTTGGGCAGAACAAAACTTGATGCGCGTTGTGCTCTTTTCTTGCTCGCATAATGTGTTTCAAAGCACTGGCGTAGTTGCCGCCGGCTTTAACCATTCCATGATCGGGTCCACAGCGAACACCAACATCATCGAGTAACAATCGCAGAGAGGCCTCGCCACCGGAAAAGTAGTCGCCAACGGGCGATAGTAAAATGTATAGCAACGCAGTTGCACTTGGATCGGCCGCTTTACCAATTGCGGGTTCGGTTCCTATATGAGTAGGTCGAATGTACATTGATGCCGGAGGTGCTGGTACCTCATTGCGGTACTGATCAACAATGGTGGTGATCATCTTCTCCGTCAGCGACAGGTCAAGTGGTGGCAGGTATAGCAGCTCACTACTTTGCCGTAAGCGCTCGATATTTTTGTCCATGCGAAAAATATTTATCGAACCATCCTTGTGTGCGAATGCTTTCAGCCCTTCAAAGCAGGTGCTGGCGTAATGCAACACGTGTGCACCGGGATGCACAGAAATTTTGTCAGCATTGACCGTCTGCATATCACTCCAGCCATTGTCGTAAGTGCTGATGGTCATTTGAGGCATAAAGCTGGTGCCGAATTCTCCGGCCATACACGTAACCCTATTTAAGATGTTTAAGCGTAATGTTAATTTACACTAGCGCGGCTTTCCCTCAAAGCGCTAATTTATTGAAATTTCCTGCTTTGCCAAATCAACCGACAAAGGCCGACTTGGACGCGACCTTTCGTATTGATTCATAGGTTTATGTACCGGACAGATGAATTCGCCAGACTCTCGCCATGAACCTTGATATCGGGTGGTAAAATCGAGCAATGAAACACTGGCTCACGGCATTCATCCTGTCCTTAATCACTGCTGGCCCGTTGCAGGCAAACGATGCCCCGCTGGTGGCAGCTGCGTCCAGTTTACGTCAGGTATGGCCACTGCTGATAAACGCCCATAACTCTGAGCACGAGCCGCGCGTCACGTTTGGATCTTCAGGGAACCTAGCCAGACAAATAGCGCAAGGCGCACCATTCGAACTCTTTTTGTCTGCGGATAAGTCATTTATCGACACATTGCATGAACAAGGGAAAACCAGCAACAAACCTGCACCCTACGCCGCTGGCGCGCTGGCCTGGGTGGCACCGGAGCAATCGTCGCTGGCCAAATGGATAATCGCCCGATTTGGCCTGGAGTCGGACGAAGCTCCGTTTCCCATCAACAGCATCACAAGGCTTACTATCGCAAACCCGGCCTTTGCCCCGTATGGGCGTGCAGCACAGCAAGTGCTCGACAGCGAGGGAATCACTGACACACAAAACATTAAATTGTCCCTCGGTGAAAATGCTGCTCAGGCAATGCAATTCACTCTTTCAGGTGCAAGCGATGGAGGCATCGTACCGCTTGCGTTAGTCCATGGCGCCCCAATAGCTAGCTTGCCTCGGTTCGTGTTTGCAGAAATTCCTCATTCTTCCCATGAGCCGCTAATTCATTCCATGGTGTTAACGACCCATGCAAGTGATAACGCAAAAACACTGTTCGCATTTTTGTTATCAAAAAGGGCGCAGCAAATTTTCATTCAGAACGGCTTTCGGGCAATACCCTAGGTAACCATTATGTCGCCTTTTTGGTTATCCATAAAACTGGCTTTCTGGACGACCATCATACTGGTCCCTGCCGGCCTGTTAATCGGCCGAGCACTGGCATACTGGCAATTCGTCGGGAAATCGTGGGTAGAGGCGCTGGTTTACTTACCACTGGTTCTGCCACCAACGGTGCTTGGGTATTATCTGCTTGTGAGCTTGAGTCCAAACAGCGCTTTTGGTAGTGCAGTAGCAAGCATTCTTGGCGCACCGTTGGTTTTCAGCTTTCCCGCGCTGGTGCTTGCTTCGTTAATTGTTAATCTCCCGTTTGCAGTTCAACCTGCGCAGCAGGCATTTGCAGCAATTGCCGAAGACACACGCGAAGCCGCCTGGGTTAGTGGCCTGTCATCGTTGCAAACCTTTATCCGTATCGAGTTACCGCAATGCTGGCTCGGCATATTGTGTGCAGCCACGCTGACGTTTGCTCACACGCTTGGTGAGTTCGGCGTAGTTTTGATGGTTGGCGGAAATATCGCCGGTGAGACCAGAACGCTGTCCATCGCCATCTACGATAGCGTTCAGTCATTCGATATGGACGCTGCAGGATGGATGACGGCAGGATTGCTGTTGTTTTCGATTACGGCATTAGCGATTGTCCGAGTCGCAGGGATAAATTCGCGTGCCAGTCGATAGGCAACCAACTCTGAAAGTGTCGCTCCAGCAGTCACGCCCGATATCGCTCGATGCGAATTTCGAATGCAGTAACGCTGAGCTGCTCGCACTGACAGGACCTTCCGGCAGTGGTAAAACAACAGTATTACGTGCAATTGCAGGCCTGCACCGAGTTACCCGTGGCCGAATTGTTTGTAACAACAAACTTTGGCAAGACGGAGAAAAGCAGCTCTTTGTATCACCACAACAAAGGCGCGTGGGGCTGGTGTTTCAACACTATGCATTGTTTCCCCACTTAACGGTGCTGGAGAATGTGACAACCGCCATGTCTCATGTGACGCGCAATCATCGTGCAGGCAAGGCCATGGAATGGTTACGCCTAACAAACATGGAAGGTTTGCACAAACAGCAACCTCACAGACTCTCTGGTGGTCAACGGCAACGCGTTGCGCTGGCTAGAGCACTGGCACGGGAGCCCGATGTGCTGCTACTCGACGAGCCGTTTTCGGCCGTCGACCAATTAACTCGCGAAAAACTGTATCGGGAACTGGCACAGATAAGAGCCACATTAAATGTACCCATGATACTGGTGACGCACGACATGCTTGAAGTACAGCAACTTGCCGATTCGCTCTGTTTGATGCACCACGGAAAAACCATGCAAACCGGCCCGGTTACGCAGGTTATGCGAAAACCCGACAATGCTCGAATAGCCAGACTACTGGGGCACAAAAATTTATACGCAGGTCTTTACCAACGTCAGCGCCAACATGGCACACTGGACATACTTGGTACGCAGCTTCAAGTGGGTAATCTGATGGATGCAAGCAGCCGTGTAGACGCACTCATCACCCCTTCTGCGATTATTATGCACCGTACCGACAAACCATCAAATGGGGAGCGGGAAAATCCGATAGTAACCCGCGTTGTCGAATCGGTTGAACTCGGTGATGAACTGTCTATGAAACTGCTTGTTGAAGCAACCGGTGATACGATTGCGTTCCGTGTGTCACGACACGTGGCAATGCGCAATAAAGTTGTTATTGGCGGCAAACTTGTCGTATCCATTTTGCCAGAAGGTATACACCTGATGCCGGCGTACGAGCACAACCAACATACTTTGACCCAACAGGCACCCGTAGCGGAAACACAAAGCTGATGATTTCCCGATACTTTCCCGGAGCAAGAAGGGCATTCAAGTCGCTCAGTGAACAGGAGATTCTGGCACTGGCCATATCTTCAGAGGAAGACGATGGACGAATTTATCGGGCCTATGCCGATGGGTTACGCGCAGACTTTCCTGCCAGTGCAAGCGTGTTCGACGCCATGGCCGAGGAAGAGAACCAGCACCGTACAAGACTGATCGAGCTGCATAAAGCACGCTTTGGCGACGACATTCCACTGCTCAGGCGCGAGCATGTCAAAGGTTACTATGAACGCAAACCGGATTGGCTGGTTCGCCCCTTGTCGTTAGAGAAAACCCGCGCCATGGCGCAAAACATGGAGCATCAGGCAGAACAGTTTTATCTCGCGGCTGCAAAGCAGACCACCGACGCAGACACGCGAAAGTTACTTGGTGACCTTGCTTTGGCCGAAGCCGGTCACGAAAATCTGGCGCAGCAACTTACCGAAGAACTAACGCCCGCTTCTGTGCGTGAAGAAGAAGGAGCAAAGGAACATAAACAATTCCTGTTAACCTATGTGCAGCCCGGGCTTGCAGGCTTGATGGACGGTTCGATTTCCACGCTTGCGCCCATTTTTGCAGCCGCTTTCGCCACTGGTCGTACCTGGGATACCTTTCTCATCGGTTTATCGGCATCAGTGGGTGCTGGAATATCCATGGGCTTTACCGAAGCGGCACACGATGATGGTGTGCTTACCGGACGCGGCTCACCGATCAAACGCGGATTGGCCAGCGGTATCATGACAACCCTTGGTGGTCTTGGCCATGCTCTGCCTTACCTAATTCCGAATTTCAAAGTTGCGACCACTATTGCCATAATGGTCGTATTTGTTGAATTGTGGCTTATCACCTGGATTCAGAATCGCTACCTTGATACACCTTGGGGTCGCGCCATGTTTCAAGTTGTTCTGGGCGGCTCGCTGGTTTTTGCAGCCGGAATACTTATCGGACACGCATAGTTAAATTAAAGATGTCGAATCAATCGCTCCCATCTCCACTTCGCCAGGCTATTCGGCAACGCTACCTGCAAAGCGAACCCCAAATAGTAAAAGAGTTACTGGCCGAGGCAAACCTCTCGACACGTGAGCGCCACATGCTCACTGAGCAAGCTGCAGGTATCGTTAGTGCGCTGCGTGAGCAGAACGACCCCAGCATGATGGAGAGTTTTCTCAATGAATACGGACTATCAACCAAAGAGGGAGTTGGTTTGATGTGTCTGGCTGAAGCGCTTTTACGCGTGCCTGATTCAGAAACCATTGATGAACTTATTGCCGATAAAATCGAACCGTCAAACTGGGGTCGACATCTGGGACAGTCCAGTTCGAGTCTGGTCAATGCATCTACCTGGGCTCTGTTATTAACCGGACAAATACTCGATGATTCCACGTCAGATAACGACTCAGTCAACCCGGTAGTTGCATTACGCCAATTGATCCGTCGGCTTGGTGAGCCGGTGGTTCGCACGGCAGTCAGCCAGGCAATGAAGATGCTGGGCAAGCAATTCGTGCTTGGGCAAACAATCGATGAAGCAATTCAGGAAGCGCAGAAACTGGAGAGTGGCGGCTACACCTACTCCTACGACATGCTTGGTGAAGCTGCGCGTACACACGAAGACGCGACCCGCTACTTTCAGGCTTATTCGCAAGCAATAGAAAAAATTGCAAACGTTCCTGGTGTAGACGTTGCCACGAAGCCAGGCATTTCGATCAAACTCTCCGCGCTGCATCC
>CALJNA010000021.1 GCA_937981955.1 uncultured Granulosicoccaceae bacterium | reverse complement strand
CGTTCAGAGATCATGCCTTTGCTTGATACGTTACTGGCACAATCGTCATGAGTGAAAAATCATTGTTTGTCCGATGGCCTTTAATTCCCCGCTGGCCTTTACTTGTCGCATTTGGTTTTCTGTCTTGTTGCTTCTGTGTCGCTGTTATGGCCGCTGATCCGCTGCTGGATTTTGAAAACGAAGAACAACAGGCGCTATATCTGCAACTGACCAAAGATCATCGTTGCCTGAAATGTCAGAACCAGAACCTGGCAGATTCCAATGCAGGCATTGCGCAGGATCTAAAGCGCGAAATATATGAACGAGTCCTGGAGGGTAAATCCGGCCCGGATATTTCTGCATACCTGGTTCAGCGCTACGGCGACTTCGTTTTGTATAAACCACCATTTAAAGCGACAACCTACGCTCTGTGGATTGGTCCGTTTGTTTTGCTACTGATTGCCCTGTGGTACGCAATGAGAATCAGTCGACAAAGCACTCGTGTCAAACATCAGCCTGACTCCGCTTCCGTCGAGCGGGCTCGCAAGCTGTTGGACGATTGAATAAGCTCAAATTGGCTGGAAAGCGGTTCTCTTCCTGCCGTCGTTGTGCCGACAGCGGCGCTTTTATGGTCTCCTGATATAACCCAATCGCCAAGCCGAATCCTTTCGGGTAATATGGTTTTAACGTTATCCAAGGACTATTTGCAATGAACAAGAATTTCCTGATTGGTGCCGCGCTGGCTGGCTTGTGCAGTACTCCACTGGCTGCTCATGCAGCCGATATCAAAATCGGTTTCGTTACTACCCTGACTACTGGTGGTGCTGTCATCGGCAACGACATGCGCGATGCGGTCAATCTTGCTGTGGAACAACTCGATTCCACCATGGGCGGCAAATCGTTTGAAGTTTTGTTTGAAGACGATGGCTTCAAACCTGAAACCGGTAAGCAGGTCACCGACAAACTGATAAAAGAAGACAACGTTGATATTGTTGCCGGATACATCTGGTCTAACGTGTTAATGGCTTCATACAAGTCAGTTACTCGTGCTGATAAAATCATTATTAGCGCTAATGCCGGACCGTCCGCTATTGCCGGTAAATTATGTAATGAAAATTTCTTTTCTACGTCATGGCAGAATAACCAGACGCCTATGGCAATGGGTGAGCTGCTGAATGCGCGCGGCGTAAAGTCCCTTTACATGATGGCGCCAAACTATGCGGCTGGGAAAGACATGGTGGCTGGTATTGAGCGAACCTTTAAAGGTGAATTTGTCGGTAAAGATCTCACCAAATGGGGTGCCGATGCGCAGCTTGATTTCTCGGCTGAACTGGCAAAGGCAAAAGCCTCGGGCGCCGATGGCCTGGCAGTGTTCTATCCGGGTAAAGCGGGCGGTGCATTTATCAAGCAATACCAGCAAGCCGGACTAAACGATGTGCTACCGCTTTATTCTGTTTTCACAATCGATTCAATTTCACTGCCGAAGTTACAGGAAGGCAAAATGGACGGCATACTGGGTTCGGAAACTTCCATGTTCTGGGGCCCCGATCTTGATGTACCTGCCAATAAAGCCTTTGTAGCATCATTCAAGGAAAAATATGGTCGTTACCCTTCGCACTACGCTGCTCAGTCGTTCGATGCGATTAATCTGATTGCATCTGCAGCAGACATGCTCGATGGTGATTTCAGCGACACTGATAAAGTCCGTGACGCGCTAAAGAAGGCTGATTTCGATTCAATCCGCGGAGATTTCACCTACGGTAATAACCACATGCCTATCCAGAATTTCTACGCACGTAAAGTGGTTGCTGATGCTGATGGAAACTGGACAACCAGCATTACAAAAACCGTTCTGGAATCGCATCAGGACGTGTTTGCTGCGGAATGCAAACTGTAGTTTTTTTGCCCCTGGCGTTACCACATGGATTTTACGCTAGTACTGACGCAGGCCATTAATGGCCTGCAGTTAGGTATTCTGTTGTTTCTGCTCTCTGCCGGACTCACGCTGACGTTTGGCATTATGGATTTGATCAACCTTGCGCACGCGTCTTTCTATATGTTGGGCGCGTTTATCTGTGCTGCGGGTACTTTGTATTTTGATTCATTTTTCATTGGTGTCGCCATTGCGATTGTGATCACGGCGGTTCTTGCGCTCGCTGTTGAGAAACTGGTTATAGCCCATCTCTATGTTCGAGATCATCTGGATCAGCTGCTAGCCACTTTCGGGCTAATTCTTATTGCAGATACCGGCGTTCACCTTATTTGGGGACCCGCCGGACTGGCCATACCGTTGCCGCCGGTGCTACAAGGCCAGATAAGTTTCGGTGAACTTGTGGTACCGGTTTACCGTCTGGTGATTATTGCGGTGGGCTTGTTGATGGCGGCTGGTTTGTACTGGCTGGTCAATAAAACACGCGCCGGTATGCTAATTCGAGCGGGTGCATCAAACCGCCAGATGTTAAGTTCGCTTGGCATCAATGTACAAGTATTATTCTCTGCTGTTTTTGTAATAGGAGCGGTGCTGGCAGGGCTGGGTGGTTTACTCATTGCCCCGATAACCGAAGCCTCCATTGGCATGGGCAACGACATTATTATTACTGCCTTCGTAGTCATTATCATCGGTGGTATCGGTTCGATCAAAGGTGCGTTCGTCGCAGCGCTGATCATTGGTTTTATCGATACGTTTGGCCGCGCCTTTCTTGACACTCTTTTCGCGTTTTTTATGTCGGTTGAATCAGCTGAAACTGCGGCACCTGCCGTATCGGCGATTCTGGTCTACGTGCTTATGGCGCTCATTCTGGTTTGGCGTCCGCAAGGATTATTCCCCCCTAAACTTCGCTGATGCGCTCACAGATATTCCACAAATTCGGCGCAGCCTTATTGCTGCTGACCTTACTGATTGTGCCCTTTGTCATGTCGTATTTCGGCAAAACGTTCTGGCTCGATATTTTTACCAGACTGATTATTTTGTCAATTGCCGCAAGCAGCTTAAGCCTGCTGCTGAGTGTCGCAGGTCTGGCATCTTTCGGTCATGCAGCCTATATCGGGCTGGGCGCTTATGCTGTAGGCATTCCGGTGTATTTTGAAACCTATGGTGGCAACGACTTTTTGGCTGGTTACAATGGATGGTGGCACCTACTACTGGCGGTTTCGGTATGCGCTCTTTTTGCATTGGTAACTGGCGCTATCAGTTTGCGCACGCGCGGTGTGCACTTCATTATGATTACCATGGCTTTTAGCCAGATGATTTTCTACCTGCTGGTATCGTTGGAAGAGTTTGGTGGAGACGATGGCTTGTCAGTTGATCTTCGATCAGAATTTGCATTGCTGGATACCGTAGTGCTGGATATCGAAGAGCCGTGGATTTTTTACTTGTTGTGCTATGTGTTGCTGCTGCTGGTGTTGTTTGTCATCTCACGCATAACGCACTCGCACTTTGGTCGCGTGCTCAACGCCGCCCGTCAAAATGAACAAAGAGTTCGTGCCCTCGGGGTTAATCCCTATGGCTATCGATTGTTCGCATTTGTGCTTGCCGGTGTCATTGCCGGGCTATCTGGTGTGCTATACGCAAACTACGCCTATTTCGTATCACCGGGTATGGTTGAGTGGACACGCTCGGGCGAACTGATGTTCATGATCATATTGGGTGGTGTCACATCACTGTTTGGCCCGTTGATCGGAGCAACCTGTTTCGTATTGCTGGAATATTTCTTATCACGCTGGACTATTTTCTGGCATTTGCCATTTGGTCTGTTGTTGCTGGGTGTTGTGTTGTTTGGCCGAGGCGGAATTGTTGGTTTGCTGACTCGACGTCGTCGCGGGGAACTTGAACCGTGAGCGTGTTGCAAACCAATAACCTGACCAAGCGTTTTGGCGGTGTGGTTGCGACCGATGCCGTGAGTTTGTCGCTTGAGCAGGGGAAAGTCCATGCCCTTATCGGACCAAACGGGGCTGGTAAGACAACGTTTATTGCCCAGTTGGCTGGTCAGTTAATGCCGGATGCCGGACAAATACTGTTGAACGCGAAAGACATCACAAAGCTCAGTGAGCCTGAGCGAGTACGCGCTGGTCTGACACGAACGTTCCAGATTTCTTCCTTATTCAGCGATTTCAGTGTGCTTGAAAACGTTGCGTTTTCAGTACAGGCGCGAACCGGACATTCCTATCGGTTCTGGTCAAAGGTTGCAAGCAACGCAAGATTAAATGCCACTGCTGCAGACCTGCTTGAATTGCTCGGCCTGTCGGAAAAATCACAAGAGAAGGCGGCAGCGTTATCACACGGGGAACAGCGCCAACTCGAGATTGCCATGGCGCTGGCAACAGAACCAAAAGTGCTTATGCTAGATGAACCCATGGCTGGAATGGGCTCAGAAGAAACGCAACGATTAATTGAGTTGCTGGGCAAGCTCAAATCTGAAACCACGTTGTTACTGGTTGAACACGATATGGATGCCGTGTTTGCTTTGGCTGACGATCTGAGTGTGCTGGTTAACGGCGCGTTGATTGCCAGTGGACCGGCGGCAGAAGTTCGGACACACCCTGAGGTGATCAGTGCATACCTGGATTCAGGGACATGAGCTTGCTGAAGGTGAACAATTTAGTATCCGGATATGGAAACAGTCAGATACTGTTCGACGTTAACATTCAGGTTGAGCCTGGCCAGGTTGTGAGTTTGCTTGGTCGAAACGGCATGGGTAAAACCACAACGCTAAGCACGATTGCCGGCATACTCCCGGTCCGCTCAGGCAAGGTGAGCATTGCCGGTCAACAAGTCAACGGCTGGCGTGCGTTTGATATTGCCAAACTGGGTGTTGGCCTTGTGCCGGAAGGTCGCCAGATATTTCCAAATCTTACCGCAAGAGAAAATCTGGTTGCTACCGCAGCCAATCGCTTCAATGTTACCAGTCCTTGGACACTCGATCGTGTGTTGGGGCTGTTTCCAGGTCTGGAACCGCGTCTGGAATTTATGGGTAATCTGCTTTCCGGTGGTGAACAGCAAATGCTGGCTATTGGTCGAGCCTTAATGACCAATCCCAACTTGCTGATACTCGATGATGCAACTGAAGGTCTGGCGCCGCAGGTTCGTACCTCTATTTGGCAGGCGTTGTCTGCATTGAAAGACAGTGGGCTTGGTATTCTTCTGGTTGATAAACATGTGGTCGATCTTTTACCACTTGTTGATCAACACCACATCATGGAGAAGGGAAGAATCGTTTGGTCCGGAAACCGCCACGATTGGGAATCAGAACCGGAGATATACGCTCGTTTCTTCAGTATCTAATTTGAATCGCAGGAATCATTCGCAACTGTTTGATAACATTTTTCGACGCCATGTATTTGTCGTCAAACTGTAAATTGTTCGTGAATTTATTTTTGGATCACTCTTAACGTGATAATTTACAGTCTGGTCAGAATTGCAAGGTACAGACGAACATGTCGGAACACTTCTTTGACTCAGGCAAGCAGCAACCAACCACCGGGCTTGACAAGCTCACTACCGATGAGTTTCTGACACTGCTTGGGCAGCGTATTCGCATGCACCGCACCGCAAACAGAATGTCGCGCAAGCGGCTTGCAGAAGTGTCGGGAGTCTCTGAACGGTACCTTGCCCAGTTGGAATCTGGTCAGGGGAATATGTCGATCGCTCTTTTGCGTAAAGTGACCACGGCCATTAACTTGCCGCTGAATGTATTACTTGCCGACGTTGAAAGTAAATCGGTTGTTGAAGAAGTTGCGGAGATGAGTTAAGTCTTAGCCAATTCATCCATTGCACTGTTGAAAAAAGCACTGTTGAAAAAAGCACTGCACAAATAGCGCTGTACAAAAGCACCGTTCAAATAGCGCCGTTCAAAAGCAGCGCAACAAAGCCTTTCTTATTAATTCTGTCTTCAGCCCCGCAAACAGGGCTGAAATGGTCATCTTTTAAACAATTCAGTCCGTCAGGCTAGAAACTCATAATAATATTGGTTTTAGCCATGGCGCTTGCACCGACAGCCTGTCGATCTTCTTCGCCTTCAAATTCATGAATAACAATACCGGGAAGGTGTGTTGCCCAAGGATCGACATCATTACTATCGTTGCTGTAGCGGACGTAGTCTGACATAGCCATGATGCGCGCCATGCCCGAGTTATCTGACATGCCATTGTAATAGTCATCGACTTTATGGAATGGGTCTTCGGTCTGGAACACAACAATTTTCAATCCGTTCTCACCACCAACGCGGTATTTGGTTCCATTTGGATAAACCGGGTACGGAATTTCACTCGCACCTACAACGGCAGACAGTGCGTTATCGCTCGAATCGGATTCTGGCAGAACAGCTGGAATCTCGTTCGGGATTACCAGGTTAGTATCAATGGAATCGGCAGAATTCTTGTTGCAAGCAGTCAATGTGGTTGCAATTGCAATCAATGCAAGTCCACGCAGGGATAACAGGGCGCATGCCATCGTGAGGTTCCTCTGGTTCAGGCAAATTTTGAGTTATATTCGAAAGAATAGACCAGATGAAAAAAGTTGCTAAGGCAAATAAACTTTTGTCCGGATTATAGCCAGTCGTGCCATGGAATTGGCACCCAGTACAGGTCCTGGGCGTGTTGCACGCGTAACAGCCACATCGGACCTTCGCGCAATTCAACCTTCTGACGGCTTTGCACTTGATAGTCTCGTGGACCAATCGTTTCCAGCTGATGGCACTGAGGGTGGAAAAAACCAAAATTTGCCATGTGACTGGCGGCAGCCTCGGTTTCGCAAGCCACCAATTCCCGCTGGGCTTTTAGCCAGCTTCCAACGGCTGGCGGGTTCGCATACCGAACCGTGGACGAGCGGCTGTCGGGTATTGCGCTACAAGCGCTTAGCCATGTCAGCGAAAGGCAGGCAATGAAACAATAAAGAGTTGCTGAGCGAACGCTCTTGGGTAGGTAACAGGTAGTGGTCGGGCTGTTACGGCATTGGAGGTTGCGCAGGTGGATGACTTTCCACCTGCGACTGTTTGAATCAGGCTGTGGCTGCTTCGCGTGTATCTTCTTGTTCATCGCTGAAGCTTTCGATGCCTGCCAGAATGCTTGCATCAATGTCTGGAACTGTGTCTACATCAACACCAGCGTCTTTGAGTTTATCTGCTGCGTTGTCACACCAGAGTCTCAGCTCGCGATAGGCTTCGAGGAGCTTGGTGCTGTTTTCAGTTAGTGTGCTTAGAGACTCAAGTTCTTCCTTCTGCGCCTTGTTCTCTTTCTTAAGAACACGGTTCGAATCTTCAGCTACCTTTCGGCCTGTGCTTTCATCGAGTTTTTGTTTTTTGAGCGCTTTGAGCTTTTTAACAATATTTTCAGGGGTATCTGCCAGCGAAGTGTTAATCGCTTTAAGTTCTTTTTGCTTTTCTTCAACCTGCCGCTTGGCTTTTTTCAGCGCTTCAGCATTTTCACGTCGACCATTGGCCAGCTGTTGCTCAGCCTGATCTTTGTTGTTATTGGCTTCATCACGTTGAGATTCCGCTTCTTTGCGTGCTTTCTCCGTTTTCTTAACGGTTTGTTCCATTTCCGCGATACGTTCATCGGCGCGTTTGCGAGAGGCTTCCATATCGGTGTCTGCATCGCGTGCGCGTTTTACCGCTGTCTCAAGTGCTGATTTCAATTCATCGGCGGTGAAATCGTCTTTTAATTTCAACGCCGATGCAGCTTCGTTCATCAACATTTGTTTGCTGATGGCTAGGTCTTTCCAAATTCTTAATTGTTGTTCGCTATCGCTTTGACTCACGTATTGTTTCTCTATAAATCAGTTTAGTTAAGTAATGGTGGCTAGGTAAAGGGACGAAGCCAACCTGAAGTTCATTCTCGTACGATTGTTTCTCTTACGGCTGTTCTCTTAATACGATGTTCAACTAACATTGTTTAAATCATGTTGTTCAATCATGTTTTTCAAGTCATATTTTTCAAGTCATATTTTTCAAGTAACAGCGGTTCAAAAATACGACTGTAATGCCTTCGTACGAATTGGAGATTCCTGCGGTTTGTTGAAATGACTTTTCCGTGTCGGACCACTCTTTCCTTTCGTTTTGTCCAATTTCTAACCAAGTCGCGTAGTCGGTAGCATGACTAACCGCACAGTACTGATCGGTTGCGATGTTGGACAGCAGAGTAATAAATCTAGATTGCCGCTTGGAAGCTCTATATTATAACGCGAAATCGCGCTCTGTTGTACTTAGAGTGCGAGTGCGGGCCATCGGATACAGCGCATTGTGACATTCCAAACATTCGTACGACAAAATGCCCGCTGGTTACTTGGCGGGTTGGGTCTGACGTATTTTGCCAGTTTCGGCCAAACCTTCTTTATTGCGATGTTTGCCAGTCATTACAGGGACGAGTTTGAGCTAAGTCACGGTCAGTTCGGATCGGTCTATATGGTCGGCACCCTGGCCAGTGCAATCACACTGGTTTTTATCGGAAAAGTGGTTGACTATCAAACAGTTCGGCGCGTTTCGACTGTGGTTATCGCGGCCCTGGCAGTGGCTTGCGCGGTCATGGCCACGGCCTCGAGCCTGCCAGCGCTGGTCCTGGCGATCTACCTGTTGCGACTGGCTGGTCAGGGCATGATGTCGCACACCGCCATGACTGCCATGGGGCGCTGGTTCGTTGCCGAGCGTGGACGGGCAGTCGCGGTAACCAGTTCCGGTCACCAGCTCGGCGAAGCCTGTTTTCCGTTCATTGTTGTGGCCCTATTATCACAACTGCACTGGCGTACGATTTGGTGGTTATGTGCGCTGGTTTTATTGCTGGTTGCTTTGCCGCTGGTTCGGCGCTGCTTTACGCTCGATCGCTCACCGGTCGGATCGGTGGCCAGCAGCAGCGAATCAGGTCGGCAATGGACGCGTCGGGACGCGATAAAAGACGTGTGGTTCTGGATGGCAAGTTTCGGCGTGATTGCACCCAGCTTCATTGGTACCTCAGTCTGGTTTCATCAGGTTCATTTGCTGGAAATAAAAAACTGGGATAAAACCGTGCTGGTGATCGGCTTTCCTTTTCTGTCGATTGTTACCGTTTCCATGACGCTGTTTACCGGACAACTCGTTGACCGCTTTAGTGCTTATCGATTATTACCCTATATTCTGATACCGCTCGGTTTCGGTTGTATGTTGCTCAGCATCGCTCAACAACCATATGCTTTGCTCGCGTTTATGGTGCTGATGGGAATCTGTTACGGGCTGTATGGTGGCGTATTCGGATCGATATGGTCGGAAGTGTATGGAACCCGGCATCTGGGTGCTATTCGTGCTGTTGTGTTTGCTGGAATGGTATTAGCGTCTGCACTTGGTCCCGGTATTACCGGTGCGCTAATCGATGTCGGGTTTGGTTTTGAAACTCAACTGAAAGTGTTGGGTGTGTTCTGTCTTATCGGTGCAGTGTTGCAAGTTCCGGTAGCGAGACAGCTGCATACCCATGTAATTGCGAATGCCGAGGCCGCACCTTAGACAATTTTTCCAGGATTCAAAATCGACTTTGGATCAAGCGCTTTTTTAATCAGGCGCATGGTGGCTATTTCCTGTTCGGTTCGAGAGTAGTGCAGATAAGGCTTTTTCAACAAACCAATTCCATGTTCTGCTGACACAGAGCCACCAATTGCGCTTAAAGGTTCGAACATGATTTTGTTACACATGCCATACCACTCGTTTTCCTGATCACTGTATACAACCGTTTCAACATTAGCTCCTTCTGGGTTGTGCACGTATTTTTCAGGGGTGGGTGCAACTGTTATGTGCAAGTTGCTGTCGGCCAAATGGCCATACGCGTAAATCAATACATCGGGCCAAAGCGCCTTTAGTTGTTGCTCAATATTGTCAAGATAACTTTCCATACTATTGATCGGCAGGCTGATATCGTAGATAAATGCTGGCTGATGGCGTAAAACCAAATCGACGTTTTCGCGAATGGTCCAGATATCGGCGCGCTCTTTTTCAGATTGAGCAATAACGGCGTCTACGATTTGTCCGTCCTGCATGGCATCTTCGAGTGCTTGCATGAAAACGGACGTATCCGATTCGCTGTTCGACCCTTGTGATTCAGCAATCGCGTATACCGCGTAGTTATCCGACAAAGGTGCACGAGTAGAGCCTTTAATGGATTCGTTGGTAGACAAACGATAAAACGGGTTCCAGATTATTTCGAATGCGTTGAGTTGCGCATTCAGTTTTGAAGACATTTGTGAAAGAGTGTCTGAGACTTGCGTGAAGCTTTCGAATGCCAGCAGGGCGGTGTTTACGCTTGGTGTGTCAGGGCGAAGTCGCAGCACAGCGCGGGTGACAACGCCAAGGGTTCCTTCACTGCCGACAAACAGTTGTTTCAAATCGTAGCCGGCATTGTTTTTCATCATGGCGTTCATTGAACTTAAAATTGTGCCATCTGCCAGCACCACTTCCATCCCGAGTACCTGTTCGCGGGTCATACCGTAACGAAGTACTGACAAACCTCCTGCGTTGGTGGCGATATTGCCGCCAATGGTGCACGAGCCTCTGGCACCAAGATCGAGTCCGTACAGCAAGCCTTTTTCCTGTGCCGCTTCCTGAACATGCTGCAAGACGCAGCCTGCCTGAACCGTCACGGTTCGTCCGGCGACATCCAGCGATTCAATGTGCCGCATTCGCTCCAGTGATAGCACCAGATCATTGCGCGTGCTTTTTTCCCCGTCTGCCAGCCCGGTAATGCCGCCATGCGTTACCACGGGTTGCCCGACTTTATGGCACGCCTTTATTACTGCGCTAACTTCTTCTGTGTTGGCAGGTTTCACTAAAGCCCGCGCTTGCAGTGGGGAGGAATCCCAGAAGTGTGAAGCGCGCTGTTGGACCTGTTCAGAGTCAAGCACATGCTCGGCGCCAACAAGGTGTCGTAATTCAGAGATAAGGTCTGGCATGGCAGCAGTTTTGTCTGGCTTTGAGCACCACTGAAGTTTGCCAGAAAAACCGCACCAATCGGTGCTTTGCGCATCGCAATTAGCCTGCGACGCGGTATTAGACTGTGCGGGCTTTCCTGGTGGCTCATATGTTGCACCAACGTTAAAAAATCGACTTTTATTGGCTATCGGTTGATTCGCACCGGCGTTACTAATGCAGATTTCTCAATTAGACACGACTCACTCTTCAACCCGCTCTGACTGGTCAGAGCCGGAAAACGTCTCGGCTGACACTCAGGCGGAATGGCTTGAGTGGATGCACGACATCTTCCCTGATGTTGACAGGCTGTTTTTGTTCCGGGTTAATCCAAATCAAACGATTGCCTGCTGTGCAAGCAGTCCGTCATCTGAAGCACCGAACGAGTCTATTGCCAATGCGGTGTTGTCTTGTGTACACCGGCAACAACCTTTGTATGCTGGTTTATCAGCTGATAAAAACGTATTGGCAGTGCCATTATTAGACGGTGCGGCTGACGCCAAGCACGTGCTCATTTTCGTTACGAGTGTACTCACCGATGTGCAACAGAAAACAGCGGTTCAGCTGACGCGCTGGGCAGCGACAAGATTGGGTGCGCCGGCCACGCCAACGCGACCAAGCGAGCGACCGCTTGGCCCTGAAGCGCAATTGGCCAATGTCATGGTGCAATCACTGCATCGTCATGGATCGTTGAAAGCGCTCTCGTTTACGCTCGTTAACAAGCTTGCCGAGCTATGCGGCTGCGTACGTGTGTCCCTGGGTCATCACGACGGTAACAGGTTACGTCTGGTTGCCATGTCGGGTCAGTCCAAAATTGATGACCGAAGAAAAATTGCCAGACAACTGTGCCTGCTTATGCAGGAAACACTGGAAAGTGGTCGCGGGATTTTTCCGGGTGACGACGCGCTGTCGAACCCTGCATTTCAGTCATATCATAAAAGCCACGGTGAACATCCTTTGTTGTCTTTTGTCATGCCGGGATCAACGGTTGATCAGTTTATTTTAGTGCTGGAACGCCAAACAGGTGATGCGTTTGTGGCTGCACAGGCTGATGCGATTGAACAGTCGGTGCAAAGCCTCACCGCTTTATTGTCGGTTACCTGTGAGCAGCAACTGCCGTTAAAAATGAAACTGCGACGGCGTGTATCAAGGGTTGTGAATACCATCACCGATGTGACTCACTGGTCTCGCAAACAAATGATTGCAGGTGTTGCCGGCGCTATTTTACTGCTGTCTTTTATTTTTCCTGCCACCCATCGTGTTTCGGCTAATGCATTCATTGAAGCATCTGATCGACAAGTGTTGGTGTCAGCACAAGATGGATTCATCCTTTCCGCGCACGCGCGGGCAGGGGAAACGGTCAGTAAGGGAGATCTGCTGGCAACGCTTGATGGGCAGGATTTGCAGTTGGCGGCTGACAAGTGGCGAAGCGAGAAAGCCAAAAATCAACAGGAATACGCACAGGCTCTGGCTGCACACGATCGCAGTGAGCTAAGTCGCTTGCGTGCCGATGTGCAACGGATAGATGCAGAGATCGCGCTTTTAGAACAGCAACTGAGCCGAAGTGAAATTCGTGCACCGTTTGATGGTGTATTGCTGCGTGGTGACTGGACCCAGTCGCTAGGCGCGCCGGTCGCATCCGGTGATGTTCTGTTTGAGATTGCTTCAGCTGAGCAGTATCGGTTGGTTCTGGAAGTGGATGAGCATGATGTTGGTTATATTGAGCCCGCGCAATTCGCGCATTTACGCATGGCCGCCTTGCCAACCTCCGTCTGGGAAGCTGAACTTGGTGACATCATGCCTGTGGCCGTAGCCGAAAAAGGTCGCAGTGTTTTTCGTGTCCCCGCAACTATCTCAGGTGACCCATCTGCGCTTCGACCAGGTATGGAAGGTGTGGGTAAAGTCGATGTCGGTACTCGCTCCATGTTCTGGGTTTACACTCACAGATTGTTTAATCGCGTTCGGTATCTGGCGTGGAAAGTCGGCCTGATATGAGCAACAGTGACGGAAACTGGGATCTGCTCAGACATTGCAAACCGGTTGTATCACCGAACACAGAGTTTGAATCACGTGTGGTGCGTAAAACCCACTGGCTGGTACTGCGAAACACGGTCAATGGTGACCATATTCGACTTAACAGTGCGGCTACCGGCATTCTGTGGCGACTCGATGGCAAGACATCGCTTGAAGCGCTGTGCGAATCAGATGATCCTGATAATGCTTATACGTCCGAAGAAATCTGCAACTGGCTGGGCCCGCTTTGTTATAGCGGATTAGTGTCTTTGGGTTCGGCTGCCGAAGATGAGCGGCTTATAGCGCAATATAAAATGCAGAAATTTGCCCAGCGTAAGGGACGCTTTGGCAATCCCTTGGCCGTTAAATTTCCGCTGCATAATCCTGATAACTGGATTGGCGCTGTGGTGAACAAATTACCGTGCCTGTTTAGTCAATGGTTTCTGGTTACGGTGTTAAGTGTTATTGGTGTAGCGTTTGTTGCGGCAGTCGCGAATGTGAGCACGGTGACACAGGAATTTTTGCGCGTTGCAGCGTCCCCAACGCATTGGTGGTTATACGCTCTACTTTATCCAGCGTTGAAAGCGATTCATGAAATCGGACATGCGCTGGCAATAAAGCGCTTTGGTGGTGCCGTGCATGAAACGGGTATTACGTTTCTGGTGCTCATGCCTATTCCGTATGTCGATGCATCTGATGCCTGGTTGTTCCCGTCCAAGTCACAGCGGATACTGGTTGGTGCTGCCGGCATGATTGCCGAATGCACGCTTGCCGCAATCGGATTGATGGTTTTTCTAACGGTGCAGCCAGGCTTAATACGCGAGCTTGGTTTTGCCGTGTTTGTCATGGGATCAATTTCAACGCTTTTGTTCAATGCGAATCCGTTACTCAAGTTCGACGGCTATTATATCCTGCAGGATTGGCTGGATATCCCGAACTTGTATTCGCGATCGCAAGCCTATTGCAAATATCTGATGCGCCGTTACCTGTTCAAGGTAGAAACTGCAAGTTCTCCGGTCAGTGCTGTTGGCGAAAGACGCTGGTTGTTTGCCTATGGCGTATTGGCCACACTGTATCGATGTGTAATTACGGTTGTTATCGCGTTGTACCTTGCCTCTCATCTTTTCGTTTTGGGTGTTGCTTTAGCGCTGTTCGCGTTATTCCAGCTATTGATTAATCCGATGATGAAGCTGATCAAGTATTTGCGATATTCATCAGAACTTGCTGACATTCGAAAAAAATCCATGGTCAAGACAGCTGGCATTGCATGCGCTGTTACCGCGTTTGTTGCATTTATGCCTGTGCCGTCAAGTACGCGCACGGAAGGCGTGGTCTGGGTTCCACACCAGGCGCAAGTTTTTGCTGCACAGACTGGAGTTATCGACGCATTGTTTGTAGAGCCAGGTGCCAGCGTTAAGCGTGGTCAGCGGTTACTTCGCTTGCAGGCGCCAGAACTTCAAACCGCAAAAAAGGTGCTTGAATCTACACTGGAAACAGCCCGTATTGAACATCGTGCCATGCAGCAACAGAACACCAACAAGGCACAATCACTGGCTGCTGATATTCAATCGCTCGAGCGCGAGCTGGATGATCTGAATCGACGCTTTGAGCAGCTGGATATCGTTGCTGGCAATGATGGTCGATTTGTTGTTGAAGACAACACGCTGTTGCTGGGTCGACATGTAGCCCAGGGTGATTTGCTGGCCTATGTCGTCAACAAAGAAGATTTGATGGTCAAAGCGATACTGCCGCAGAAACGAATTGAACGTTTACAGGCAGGCGTGGCACAGGCTGAGGTCAGATTGGCTGACCGTTTTGGCGAATCGCTGAGTGCCAGCTTGACGCGTCAAACACCTGCCGCACTGAATAGCCTGCCTAGCCCGGCACTTGCCTACGATGGCAATAGCGGCATAGCAGTTGCTTCACAAACTGATGAACAACTGGAAACCATTGAACGGATTTTCCATATTGAACTTGCATTGCCCGGCGAAGCAACCATAGCCGGTATCGGGGGTAGAGCCTACGTAACGTTACACCACGAGCCTGAATCACTCGGAAAAAGATGGTGGCGTTCTACAAGGCAACTTCTGCTTAAACAACTAACGGTCTAGTGATAAGCGAATGAGTTATAACGAAAAGGCAAATCAGTCGGAACAAGAGTTCAACACATCATCGACGTTGACTGTGGTCGCAACTCACAGCCGTAAGTTATTGCCTGTTGGGCTATGTGCCGGTGCAGTGTTGATTACTGCCATTATGGCACCACCAATAAAAGCTGGACGCGAAATCCTGTCTGATCTGGATTGTGTAGTAGAGCCCAGTGCGATGGTTCAACTCGGTTCAGCTGTTCCTGGTTTAATTGCATCAACCGCTTACGATCGTAGTGATTTTGTCAGCCCAGGCTCGGTCATGGCAACACTCGAATCCAGAGTTGAGCAAGCATCACTGGCGATAGCCGAAGAGATTGCCGCACATGGTACGTCAGTTGATTTACGGCAGACTACTGCTGCATTTGGTGAGCGCACACGTGAAAGAAACGCAGCCTTACTCAAAACATCCTCTATATCAAAGCAGAACATGGATCAGGTTGAAACTGAAACACGCATTGCGCGTTTACAGGTTCGACAGGAAAAAGAAAACCAGCGTCTGGCAGAACTTCGTGTTATTCGTGAACGAGCAGCGTTAGAGAGACGTATGATTATCAGCCCGATTGAGGGTACCGTGGTTGAGCGGTTCAAATCGGCAGGCGAATACGTTGACAGCGACGCTGTGTTTGAAATTGCTCAGCTGAATCCGCTTCACGTGGAAGTAATCGTGCCGCTGGATTACCTCGGTCAAATTGAATCGGGCATGCGTGGGGCTGTAA
Source organism: uncultured Granulosicoccaceae bacterium (assembly GCA_937981955.1). GTDB lineage: Bacteria > Pseudomonadota > Gammaproteobacteria > Granulosicoccales > Granulosicoccaceae > Granulosicoccus. The sequence continues at coordinate 7,028 of CALJNA010000021.1, read as the reverse complement.
CCATTCTGGCCCCTGGTTTTGATGACAAAACTCTGAACGCTCAGGTTAGACGAATCGATGCAGTATCTGACGCAGCCAGCGCAACCTACGGTGTGCGACTGGTACTGGACAACCCTGAATTAAAGATTCCCAGTGGTGTTCGTTGTCAGGTCGACTTCTTCTCTTCCTGATCTGCTTATCTGGACAATCGTCACGTGGCTTCAACGCTAACTGACTAGTCCAACCTTGGTAGTGCGGTTCACTGTGAGCTGCCTCCCAAATCTCCCAATGTTGCTTGCCATGCAACACTCCCAAACAGGCCTGAATTCACAATTCGCTGAAGTTTTGTGGCTTGTTGCCGATTTTAGTGTTTGATGCGGCGGTTTGCGTATGGCCATTAAATGGCTGGTGCACCGTTTCGACACTTTCATCATAGGGTTTCATTTGAAGCGACCATGTTGACGAAACTAAAATCAATTTATCGAAGGTTGCCTTCGTTTTCTCCACGCTTTCATATTGCGTTTGGCTTATCGTCGTTGCTCTCTGCTGTGGTCATGCTCTCAATGTTTCTGGGTTTTGTTCCGGACCGAGAGGGTGCACTAAGAGAAGGGCGTATTGCGTTAGCAGAATCGGTCTCATCGACTAATTCCATTCTTTTAAAGCGTGGTGATCTATCGGGTATACGTGGAGCGCTTGACTTTATTGTCGATCGCAATCCTGATCTTAACGCCATTGAATTACACCGGGCTTCGGATAACAGTCGGGTTTATTTTGGTTTTGCTGAAAACGCGGAAGAACAAGCAAAGTATGTCTCTGAGCCGGCTACGGATTCAGATGTATCAAGTACGCTAACAGGTGGTTCGATCGTTTCGGTTCCATTGCTTCGCGGTGATAGCGAATGGGGCCAGATGCATTTCCAGTTTGCTGTGGCTAAAAAGATGTCATGGTTCGACCGGATTCGCAGTTCTACCTTCAGCCTCATGGCTTTTATCGGCCTGTTTAGTTTCCCGATGTTTTATTTCTATCTGGGCAAGATGCTCAAAGAGCTTAATCCATCTGCCGCGGTTCCGGGTCGTGTGCGTTCGGCATTGGACACCATTGCGGAATCTCTGCTTGTGCTAGACGGGCGTGGCAATATTGTATTGGCCAATGCAGCATTCGCCGACTTGAACGACAAACCAGCAGATGATTTGTTGGGCGTCCGCGCCGACTCGTTACCATGGATTCAGAAAGATGATGACAATCCGACGTACCCTTGGCAGCAAGCATTTGCAACCGGTAAACCAACGCGAATGGATATGGTTGGTTATGTTGACGGAAAAGATGAAGAGCGAAAATTCATCGTAAACTGCTCACCGGTAATGGGCGCCAAAGGCAAAGTGGGCGGTGTGTTGATCAGCATGGACGACATTACCTTGCTGGAAGAGAAAGAGCTGCTGCTGCGCCAGTCAATGGAAGAGGCAGAAGCAGCTAATCATGCTAAAACCGCATTCCTGTCCAATATGAGTCATGAAATCCGAACACCGATGACTGCCATTCTTGGGTTTACCGAAGTACTGAAGCGCGGACTGGACCCATCTGAAGTAGACAAGCAGCGGCATTTAGCCACGATATCAAACAGCGGAACGCATCTGCTTGAATTGATCAATGATGTACTCGATTTATCCAAAGTGGAATCGGGTGCTATGGAAGTTGAGGAAATCCCCTGTAAAGCTGCGTTTATATCGAACGAAGTAGTGCACGTGCTCAAAGTCAAAGCCAAAGAAAAAGGCATTGATCTCAAAATTGAAGTGGAAAACGCATTACCGTCACATATCATCAGCGACCCGTCACGCTTGCGTCAGATCGTAACCAATCTTGTTGGCAACGCGATCAAGTTTACCGAAGAGGGCGGTGTTACCGTTGCGCTCGAATACAAAGCTGACAGCACTGACCCAAGAATGTTGATCAAGGTCAGCGATACGGGAATCGGTATGAGCGAAGAGCATCTTGCCACCATTTTTGAAGCCTTTATACAGGCAGATGCATCGATAACAAGACGCTTTGGCGGCACAGGTCTCGGCTTGTCGATCAGCCGAAAACTGGCCCTGGCCATGCACGGCGACATTATTGTTACCAGTGAAGAAGGTAAAGGTAGCACGTTCATGTTGACCTTACCTGTGGGTGATATCAGCGAGTATCCCATGTTGTCGATAGATCAGGTTTTCGAATCCTTTACTGAGGTTGAAGTTCAAACTGCCAGGGACTGGACGTTTCCAGCGTGCCGAGCTCTGGTGGTGGATGACGGACCTGAAAACCGCGAACTTTTGTCAGTGGTACTTGGCGAGCTGGGTATTGATATTTCAACTGCTGAAAATGGTAAAGAAGGGCTGGACAAATCGTTATCCGGTGAATACGACGTTATTGTGATGGACATACAAATGCCCGTGATGGATGGGTACGAAGCAGTTGCAGCGATGCGTGCAAACGGCATTGAGTTGCCGATTGTCGCGTTGACTGCGAACGCAATGAAAGGTTACGAGAAAAAGGTTCTCGCTGCGGGCTTTTCGCACTACATGACCAAGCCTATCGATCTTGATCGTTTAACCGCGTTACTTGCAGATCTACTTGGTGGTACGTACACAGAAGTTGACGCTGTTCAGGAAAGCGATGAGGTAAGGCCTGTTGCTGATAACGGTTCAAACAATGCGCCGATCTATAGCACGATGGCTCAACAGAACCCGAAATTTGAAACGATTGCAAAACAGTTTGTGGTCCGGTTGAACGAACAGATCGATGAAATGCAGCAGTGTCTGGACAACGGTGAATTTAGCGCATTGGCCAAGCTTGCACATTGGTTGAAAGGTTCTGGCGGAACCGTGGGTTTCACGGATTTTGCCGTACCTGCCAAAGAACTCGAAGTGGCCGCAAAGCTTGAGAACACAGAAGGCTCGCAAATCAAGCTCGATTTGATCAGACAAATGCATGGTCGCATTCGCTTTGATTCCGATTCAGCTAACCCGCAAAGTGTGAGCCACGTCGCCGAACCAAGTGCTGCAGCGCAGGAGGGTAACACTACCGGTGAATCAAACGCCTTGCAGGTCGATAACAACATTAATTCGGAAATAGAACCTGTTTACAGCACACTGCCTATGGATAACTCAAAATTCCGGGGTATTGCTGAGAAATTTGTACCAAAGATGAACGAAAAGCTCGTTGAATTCCGTATAGCAACGGATGCTGGTGACTTTGAAGAGCTAGGTAAGCTGGCCCACTGGTTGAAGGGTTCAGGTGGCAACGTTGGTTATGACGGTTTTACGCAATTGGCTGCGTCTCTTGAAACCAGCGCCAAAGCGAAGGACGAGCCGCAGGTTTGGGCAGATCTGAAAGCCATTGAAGATTATGCGGTTCGAGTGAATGCGGGATGGGACTCATTGGCACCATTAGCAAAATCGGCGTGAACCGAACTGGTAAACGAAGCAAACGAAGTTAGATTAAGTGAATCAAACAACATCACAAGCATCACCTAACGACGCTCTGGCTCAGGCCAAGCAACTGATGGGCAATGCCAAAATAATGATGGTGGATGATGAGCCGCTTAACATGGAGGTGCTGCAGGTTCATCTTGAATCGGAAGGCTATAACCGCTTCGTTACTCTTTCAGATTCGAAGCTCGCCATTGAAGCCATTCGTGCAGAATCACCAGACGTGTTGCTACTCGATCTTGTTATGCCCGAAGTGACAGGCTTCGATATCCTCAAAGAAATGCGCCTCGATGATGAGCTTTCGAATGTTCCGGTTATTGTACTTACTTCATCCGAAGATGCCGATACCAAACTTCAGGCGTTACAATTAGGCGCAACCGATTTCTTGTCAAAACCTGTTGATGCAAGTGAGCTGGCGTTGCGAATGCGCAATACGCTTTCTTCTCGAGCCTACTTGCAGCGCATGCTCAATTTCGATCCGCTGACTGATTTACCCAACAGATTATCGTTTACTCGCGACTTGCGCTCGGGTTTGGAAATTTGTGCAACAACCGACGATCAGGCGGCGCTGATCTTATTTAATATCAACCGTTTTAAGTCGATTAATGACTCGCTTGGGCCTGAGCGTGGCGACGATGTGTTGTGGGCCTTCAGTGAGCGCCTGCGCAATACGTTCGATAGCATTCCTGAAGAAAAAATGCTCAGCTCAGGCTCCATACAACCTTGTGTTGCACGTGTAGGTGGTGATCGTTTTGCGATTCTAATGCCAATTGCATGTGCACAATCACATTGTGAATCGCTGACAGAGATTCTGAATCAATTTGTTGAAGTCATTGAACCACCGTTCACGGTCGACGATCAGGATATTTATTTAACCGTGAGCATTGGCGTATCAACGCTGACCCAACAGACGAGCAGCGTAGAAGCGCTGATCAACGATGCTGAAACGGCAATGCTGCATGCAAAGACTCGCCGGGATACACAGTTTGCGTTCTATTCCGAACAAATGGATGAAAAAGCACGAGAATTACTAAGCATGGAAAACGGCATGCGTACCGCCGTTGAAAATGGTGAAATTTTTCTGGTATTCCAACCTAAAGTTGATGTGGTGACCAATACCATCGTTGGCGCCGAAGCATTAGTGCGTTGGCTGCACCCGGAATTCGGACTCATTTCCCCGGTTAACTTTATCCCGTTGGCTGAAGATACCGGCATGATCGTATCCATTGGCGAATGGGTTTTGCGAGAGTCGTGCAGAGCAGCCCAGCAATGGCGCGAACTTGGCTATGACGATTTTAAAATTGCTGTAAACGTGTCTATTCGTCAGCTACACGAGCTTGATTTTCTGTCTATCGTGCAAAAAGCACTGGATGATAGTGGTTTGCCTGCTGAAGCGCTCATCGTTGAGCTCACTGAAAACATGATTATGGAAAATGCTGAAACGAACATAGTGAAGCTTCAGCAACTAAAGAATCTGGGTGTGAAAATATCAATAGACGATTTCGGTACCGGATACTCGTCGCTGAGTTACCTGCAGCGTTTCCCGCTCGATCAACTTAAAATTGACCGCTCTTTCATTAAAGAGATTAAAGGCGTCAAAGACAGAATGCCTATCGTCAAGGCCGTTATTTCACTTGCTCACGACCTTGGTCTGAGCGTGGTAGCTGAAGGCATAGAGACTCATCACCAGCTGGCACACATCAAAGCGCTGCGTTGTGAAGAGTATCAGGGCTACTACTGCAGTAAACCTGTTCCAGATACTGAGTTCGTGGAACTGCTAAACGAAAACATGCGCAAGTCTGCGTAGTGCCGATTAAACAAGCCGGACAGGTTTTAGTTCCGCTGGTAGATAGAGCGGGTGGGTCGGTTCGCCCGATCGATTGACCTTAAGGCAGCGCAACCTTCGAGGATAGCGGCTGCGAAGTTCTTCGGCCCGATTGTGCAAAGTACCCTGTTCACCCCAGCAAGCGATAACCACCGAACTCCTGTTAACGGCTCTTTTTATATATGTGTCGTTCAGTGAACCAACCGGATCGGCTGAATAGTGCAAGGATGCCGGGTCAGTGGCTTTCCAGGCAAACAGGTTAACCATAATCATTCTGCTGTAACCCCAACCGTGCGCATAGGCTATGCATTTTCGAATGGTAGGGTCATCGACAGTGGCATCTGCTGTTGATGGATTCAATCCGATAAAGGTGACTGTGGCTTTTTTTGAAACACGTTTCGACCAGCATCGTTGAAGCTCATAACGATAACGGTTGCACCTGGAGAAAATTGCGGACTTTTCTGTTGTCACGTTCCTGCTAATCCTTAGCGACTAAACACCTTGCGTTATGTTGCCTAAGTCACACACAAACTTAAAACAAATCACACTCGAATTATTAACTACTGTTTCCAAATGATGGATTACGGTTTCATTCGCATGTACATGGCTATGAGGTTGCATCGTTTCTCAAACGAACGCCAATTTCACAAAAGGATACACACCGAAGCGCGTTGAGCTGCAATACTTCCGCTCGTATGACATCTGGGTAATATTACTGATCAACCTCTGTGCGCTAAATGGCAGTAATTTGACAGTTCAATAAAGTCCTGTGTTCTGCATTCTACTTTCTATACTTTGGTGGAAAGTAGTGCTGGCATGTTGTCAGGCGGAGAGTCGTTTGTAAAACGGTGGTCAGTGTTTGAACAATTGATAAGTAGTTTGTATAAAACGAATTTTAGTCTTTTTTAACTAGTGTTAACTAAAAATAGGTAGGAGCTGATTATGATGGCAAGGGCACTATTTGCTGAAGTGTTTGGAACGTTCTGGCTAGTCCTCGGAGGTTGTGGTGCTGCGGTATTAGCTGCAGGCATTGGTAACAACGCTGAAGGCGCAAGCTTGGGTATAGGTTTTGTTGGTGTAAGTCTGGCGTTTGGTTTAACTGTTGTGACCGGTGCTTATGCTGTTGGTCATGTATCTGGTGGACACTTTAATCCAGCAGTAACTCTTGGTCTTACGTTTGGCGGCCGATTCTCTGCAGCTCATGCTCCTGGTTACATCATTGCTCAGGTTGTTGGTGGTCTGTTGGGTGCTTTCGTTATCTACACTATCGCCTCTGGTCAGGAAGGCTTTGCCATTGCTGATGGAGCTGGTACTTTCGCCACGAATGGTTACGGTGAATACTCGCCATTTGGGTACTCAATGATTGCTGCGATCGTTTGTGAAGTGGTATTAACCGCTGTATTCCTGATCATCATCATGGGTGCAACTGCTCGTAAAGCTGCTCCAGCAATGGGTGGTTTGGCAATCGGTCTTGGTCTTGTACTAATTCACCTGATTTCTATTCCTGTTACTAACACCAGTGTTAACCCTGCACGTTCAACTGCACAAGCGGTTATCGCCTATGTCTTTGGTGACGGTGGTGTTGGCGCGGTTAGCATGCCAGTTATGCAGTTGTGGGTTTTCTGGGCTGCTCCAATCGCCGGTGGTATTATCGGTGCGTTGATTTACCGTGGCATGATCAGCAACGATCACCTGCCTGACTAAGCATTATTGGTGGGTTAAGTCCAGATGATGGGCTAACGCCATCCAAGCCTTCATTG